>CAYOJP010000084.1:0-13959 GCA_964404305.1 uncultured Gammaproteobacteria bacterium | reverse complement strand
ACAGGATCGCGACGAGGTAGTAGCGCACGTCGAACTTCATGCGTGCATCTTCGAAGGCCTCGAAGCCGCATTCGTACGGCGAGAGCTTCTCGGCATCCGGGCGACGCGGCCCGAGGACGAAACCGGCGGCGATGGCTACGGTGCCGACGAGGACACCGACCACGAGGAACACCAGAATCGGCAGATATTGGGCTATCACCGCTCGAAGCCAGGTCACGGACTCGGCCGGCCGCTGCGCCGGCGGTTGCCGCCGGCGGCGGTAACCGCGCGAAGTATACTTTTATTTTGCAGTGCGGAGAAAGGTTCCGCCGGCGCAGTCGGCGGCCCCTGACCGGATCCGGATCAATAGATGGTGCCGACGGTGAGACTCGAACTCACACGGCTCGCGCCACCGCCCCCTCAAGACGGCGTGTCTACCAATTCCACCACGTCGGCAAAGCATGCGCTCGCGACGGCCAGGAGGGCCGCCGCGAGGGGCGCAAAGGATAACGGAACGTGCCTGTACGCGTCTATTGCGCCGGTGCCTGCGGGACCTCGGCGGCCGGCGCCGCCGGCACGTCGGCCGGCGCCGCCGCGGGCGCGCCTGCGGTGTCCGCCTCGGGCCCGGTCGCGGCATGCTGCTCCATCAGGCTGCGCGTGTCCGTGTGCTTCGACGACAGGTGCGCGAGCACCAGGCTGTTGGAGAAGAAGACGATCGCCAGAACCGCGGTGGTCCGGCTGAGGAAGTTCGCCGAGCCGCGGGCCCCGAACACGGTCGAGGAGGCCCCGCTGCCGAAAGCCGCGCCGCTGTCCGCGCCCCGCCCGTGCTGCAGGAGGATGAGCCCGATCAGCGCGAACGCGACCAGCACGTGGAGAATCATCAGAATCGTCTGCAGGGTCATTTCGGAGTCTCTGCGCCGGTCGGCGCGTCAGTGCCGCACCGCGCGGCAGATGGCGATGAACTGCTCGGCCTTCAGCGAGGCGCCGCCGACGAGGCCGCCATCCACGTCGGGCATGGCGAACAGGGCCGCGGCATTGTCCGGGGTCACGCTGCCGCCGTACACGATCCGCAGGTTCGCAGCGAGGCCGGGGTCGCGCTCGGCGACCATGCCGCGCAGCGCCGCATGCACCTCCTGCGCCTGCTCCGGCGTCGCGGTGCGCCCGGTGCCGATGGCCCACACCGGTTCGTACGCGACGACGGCCGAGCGGAACTCCGGCAGCGGGTTTAGGTTCAGGACGTTCTCGAGCTGCCGGCGCACGACCTCGAGCGTCCGACCCGCCTCGCGCTCCGCCAGCTGCTCGCCGACGCACACGATCGGAGCCAGGCCCGCGGCGCGGGCCGCGCCGAACTTCTCGCCCACGAGCGCGTCGGTCTCGCCGTAGATCCGGCGTCGCTCGGAATGGCCCAGGATCACGTAACGGCAGCCGCAGTCGCGGAGCATCGCGCCCGACACCTCGCCGGTGTAGGCACCCGACGCCTGTTCCGAGAGGTTCTGGGCTCCCAGCCCGATGGCGCTGCCTGCCAGCCGCGCGGCGACCTGCTGGAGATACGGGAACGGCGGGCAGACGGCAACGTCACCGGCACCGGCGAGGTCGGCCGCGAGCAGTCCGTCGAGCAGTCGCCCGGCGGACGCGCGGTCGCCATTCATTTTCCAGTTTCCGGCTACGAACGGGGTGCGCATGCGAATGACGCGGTGCCGCGAGGGGCGGGAAGCTTAGCCGCTCGGGCTCCCGTGGCGCAAATGCCCGGCGCGCCGACCCTCAGCGTCGCGGCGGCCGGCGCCCGCGCCCCCGCTCGGTACCGCGGTCCAGCGCTCGCCCGCCGCTTCGACGTGGTCCGCCGGCACCTTCCGGACGGCCCTTGCCGCCGGTGGTCTCGCGGCGGAGCACCTGCACGGCGCCGCCGCCCTTGCCCGGGGCCTTGCGCAGAGGCACGCCCGCCGTGGTCCCGGTCGACTGCAGGGTGCGCGGACCGCGTGGCTGCCTCGCACTACCCGGCGACGGGTCCCCCGGCCCGCGCGCCTGGCGGTCCCCGCGATCCCCGGTCACCGGCCCGGGGCGCGGTCCCCGCGGGCGCTCCGCCCGATCCCCGGTCGCCGATCCCGGCCGCGGTCCCCGCGGGCGCTCCGCCCGATCCCCGGTCGCCGATCCCGGGCGCGGCCCCCGCGGGCGATCCGCCCGATCCCCCGTCGCCAATCGCGAGCGCGGTCCCCGCGGGCGATCCGCCCGATCCCCGGTCGGCCGCTCGCTGCGTACCGCGGAGCCGGGTTCCGGGCGCCGCCGCACGGGCGGCCGCAGGCCGGCGACATGGCGCAGACGCTCGACCTCGTCAGACTCGAGATGCCACCAGCGGCCCGCCCGGATCCGGCCCGGCATGAGGATCGGTCCGTAACGGACTCGCAACAGGCGGCTGACCTCCAGACCCACCGCCTCGACGAGCCGGCGGACTTCGCGATTGCGCCCCTCGCGCAGCACGACGTGGTACCAGTGATTGCCCTCGGTGCCGCCGGCGTCGGCGACGGCGTCGAAGCGCGCCACGCCGTCGCCGATGTCGACCCCCTCGAGCAGCATCCGGCGCTGGTCGGCGTTGAGCGCGCCGCGGATGCGCACCGCGTACTCGCGCTCGACCTCGCGCGAGGGATGCATCAGACGGTAGGCGAGTTCGCCGTCAGTGGTGAACAGCAGGAGGCCGCTGGTCATGAAATCGAGTCGCCCGACGCTGATCCAGCGGCCACCCGGCGGTGACGGCAGCAGCTCGAACACCGTGGGGCGGCCTTCCGGATCCGAGCGCGTGCACGCATACCCGGCCGGCTTGTGCAGGCCGAGTACCGCCACCGGCACCGGCCCGAGCCGCTCGGCGTCGATGCGGCGACCGTCGACCTCGAGGCGATCCTGCGGCCCGATGCGTTCGCCGATGCGGGCCGGGCGCCCGTTCACGGTTACGCGCCCGGCCGTGATCCATTCCTCCAGCAATCGCCGGGAACCCAGGCCCGCGCGGGCGAGCACTTTGTGGATACGCTCGGGTTCGGCGTTCGGCGCCGGCGCGCGACCGCGCCGACTGCCGGTGCCGGACCGGCGGGTCGGCCCGTCAGCCTTGGGGCGGGAACGGCCCGGCGGCGGGCGGCGTGGTGGTCGGGGCATCGTCGGAATCCTCGTCCGGGTTGACCGACGCCGGGTCGTCGACAGGTCCCCGGGGGGGATCCGCGGTCTGGAATTCGTCGTCGTTCCCGGCCGGGCCTTTGCCCACCGGAATCGGTTCCACGGGCGCGGCCAGGGCGATGCCCGGCACTTCACCGCCATCCTGGGATTCCCCGGCCGGGCCGGCGTCCTGGTCGCCCGGCCCCTGCGACAGCCCGGCGAACAGGTCCGGGTTGATGTCGTCGAGGTCGCGCAGATCCGCGAGCGTGGGCAGGTCGGCGAGGCTCTTCAGGTTGAAGTAGTCGAGGAACTGGCGCGTGGTCGTGTACACGGCCGGCCGCCCCGGGACGTCCCGGTGGCCGGCGACCCGGATCCACTCGCGCTCGAGCAGCGTCTTCACGATGTTGGTCGTGACGACGACGCCGCGGATGTCCTCGATCTCCGCGCGCGTCACCGGCTGGCGGTAGGCGATGATCGCCAGCGTTTCGAGCAGCGCGCGCGAATAGCGCGGCGAACGCTCCTCCCACAGCCGGTTCAGCCACGGCGCGAGTTCGGCGCGCACCTGGATGCGGAAGCCGCTCGCGACCTCGGCGACCTCGATGCCGCGTCCGGCGTAGTCGGCCTGCAGGGCGTCGAGGGCCGCCCGCAGTTCCGCGCGCGAGGGGGCCTGGGCGCCGCCCTCGGCCGGGAACAGCGCCTGCAGCCGATCCATCGTCAGGGGCTGGCCGGCGGCGAGCAGCGCCGCCTCGACCACGTGCTTCAGTTCCGTCGCGCTCATGCGCCGCGGGTCTCCATCGGGTTCATCGCCTCGCCTGCCGCACGCATCACGCCGCCGCCTTCACGTAGATCGGGCCGCCGGGCTCGTTCTGCACCATTTCGATCAGCGACTCCTTGAGCAGCTCGAGGATAGCGAGCAGCGTGACGACGACGCCTGCGCGCCCCTCGGTGACATCGAAGAAGCGCGAGAACTCCACGAAGTCGCCGCCGCTGGCGCGATCGAGCACCAGCGACATGCGCTCGCGCACCGACAGCGCCTCGCGCTGGATCCGGTGATCGTGGAACAGCTCGGCCCGCGTGACGACCTCGTTGAACGCGGCCAGCAGATCCTCGATCGACACCGCCGGCGGCGCGAGTCGCGTGCTGCGCTCGGGGAAGTCGACCACGACGGCGTGCAGCTCGCGCTCGAGCCGCGGCAGCAGGTCCAGGTCGACGGCGGCCTGCTTGTAGCGCTCGTACTCCTGCAGCCGGCGGACCAGTTCGGCGCGCGGATCCTCGCCATCCTCGCCCTCCAGGCCCGGGGGCCGCGGCAGCAGCATGCGCGACTTGATCTCGGCCAGCATCGCGGCCATGACCAGGTACTCGGCCGCGAGATCGATCTGCAGTTCCTGCATGAGCTCGATGTAGCTCATGTACTGGTGCGTGATGCGCGCGATCGGAATGTCGAGGATGTCGAGGTTCTGCCGCTTGATGAGGTACAGCAGCAGGTCGAGGGGCCCCTCGAAGGCCTCCAGGAACACGGCCAGCGCGTCGGGCGGAATGTACAGGTCGCGCGGCAGCTCGGTGACCGGCGTGCCCTGCACGATGGCGAACGGCATCTCGGCCTGCTCGGCCGGCGGCTCATGGCCCTGCCCGTGCGAATCGATCGTCCCGATGGCGGTCACGGAGGCTGCGCGCTCAACGGTGCTCGAGGCCCATCGCCACGCGCACTTCCTCCAGCGTCGAGCGGGCCACCTCGCGGGCGGCCTCGCAGCCCTCGTCGATGATGTTGCGCACCGTCTCGGCGTCGGCGGCGAACTCCTCGGCGCGCTCGCGGATGGGCGCCTGTTCGGCGAGGACGGCGTCGATGATCGGGCGCTTGCAGTCGAGACAGCCGATGGACGCGCTGCGGCAGCCCTCCTGCACCCACTTCCTCACGTCATCGCCGGAGTAGACCTCGTGGAACTGCCACACCGGGCACTTGGCGGGATCGCCCGGGTCGGTGCGCCGGACCCGGGCGGGATCGGTCGGCATCGTCCGCAGCTTCTGCTCGACCGACTGCGGGCTCTCGCGCAGCCCGATGGTGTTGTTGTAGGACTTCGACATCTTCTCGCCGTCGAGGCCGGGCATGCGCGACTGCGGCGTAAGCAGCGCCTGCGGCTCCGGCAGGATCATCTTGCCGCTGCCCTCCAGGAACCCGAGCAGCCGCTCGCGATCGCCCAGGCTGATGTTCTGCTGCGCCTCGAGGAACGCGCGCCCCTTGTCGAGCGCCTCGGCGTCGCCCTCCTCCTGGTAGCGCCGGCGCAGGTCGAAGTACAGCTTCGCGTTGCGCTTGCCCATCTTGTTGGCGGCCGCCGTGGCCTTCTCCTCGAAGCCCTGCTCGCGGCCGTAGAGGTGGTTGAAGCGGCGCGCAATCTCGCGGGACATCTCGATGTGGGCGACCTGGTCCTCGCCGACCGGCACGAGCCCCGCCTTGTAGACGAGCACGTCGGCGGTCTGCAGGAGCGGGTAGCCGAGGAAGCCGTAGGTGGCCAGATCCTTCTCCCGCAGCCGGGCCTGCTGATCCTTGTAAGTCGGCACGCGCTCGAGCCAGCCGAGCGGCGTGATCATCGACAGCAGCAGGTGCAGCTCGGCGTGTTCGGGTACACGCGACTGGATGAACAGCGTCGCCTCGCTCGGGTTGATGCCGACCGCGAGCCAGTCGATGACCATCTCCCAGACCGAGGCGGAGATCCCGGCCGGGTCGTCATAGGCGGTGGTGAGGGCGTGCCAGTCGGCGACGAAGAAGTAGCACTCGTACTCGTGCTGGAGCCGCACCCAGTTCTTGAGCACCCCGTGGTAGTGACCCAGGTGCAGCGCCCCGGTGGGACGCATGCCTGACAGCACCCGCTTGTTCACGCCCAGCGCCACGCGTCCTGCCCTCGTCGTCCGTTCCCGGGATCCCGCCCGGCCGGAGCGCCGGGGGGGCGGCCAGCCCTCACATGCCCGGCCACGCCACCACGGCCCATAACCCCGCCAGCACCGGCCGCACGATCGCGCCGAGCAGCCCCGACACGAGCAGGACGACCACTATCAGCATCCCGTAGGGTTCGAGGCGGATGTAGTACCGGGCGAGCCCGGGCGGCAGGAAGGCCGCCAGCACGCGGCTGCCGTCGAGCGGCGGGACAGGCACCAGGTTGATGACCATCAGCACGCCGTTGGAGATTATCCCAGCCTGTATCAGGTAACGCAAAGCCCCGAGCCACGGGCCGTCGCCCGGCAGATAGGCATTCGCAACGACCGCCGCGGACGACCAGACGAGCAACATCAGCAGGTTGGCGGCGGGGCCGGCCGCGGCGACCAGGGCCACGTCGCGGCGCGGGTTGCGCAGCTTGCGCCAGTCCACGGGCACCGGCCTGGCCCAGCCGAACAGGAACGGGCTCGACACCGCCAGCAGCAGCAGGGGCACAGCCACAGTACCGATGGGGTCCACGTGGCGCAGCGGGTTCATGCTCAGGCGACCGGCGCGATCGGCGGTGTCGTCTCCGAGTTCGCGCGCAGCCCAGCCGTGCGCCAGTTCGTGGAAGCTCAGGGCCAGCAGGACCGGCAGGGCGACTAGGGCGATCTGGACGAGCACGCGTGCGGACCGCTCAGCGCTCGAAGGCGGCGGTCGGGCCGCGGCCGCGGCGGACGATCACGGGCTCCGGACCCACCAGATCGATCACGGTGGTCGGCTCCAGCCCGCCGGTGCCGGCGTCGATCACGAGGTCGACCAGCTTGTCGAGCCGGTCCAGGATGTCCTGCGGATCGTTCAGCGGGTACTCGTCGCCGGGCAGTTGCAGCGTGCTGCTCATGAGCGGTTCGCCGAGCGCCTCGAGCAGGGTCGCCGTCACCCGCTGGTCTGGCACGCGGAGGCCCACCGTGCGACGCCTGGGGTCCTGCAGCCGCCGGGGCACCTCGCGGCTCGCCTGGAGCACGAAGGTGTACGGGCCAGGGGTGTGGGCCCGCAGGAGCCGGTAGGCCGGGTTGTCCACGCGCGCATAGAGCGCCACCTCCGAGAGATCGCGGCAGACGATGGTCAGTTCGTGCTCGGCCCGCAACTGCCGCAGGCGACGGATGCGCTCCTGGGCCGGGCGATCGGCCACCAGGCACCCGAAGGCATAGGTGGAATCGGTCGGATAGACCGCCAGGGCGCCCGCCCGCAGGGCCGCCACGGCCTGGTTGACCAGCCGGGCCTGGGGATTGTCTGGGTGGATGCGCAGATGCAGTGCCATGGCGGTGTCCGGAAAAAAGGGCTGCGGGCGTGAGGCGGCGGGCGCCTTGCCTGTATCATTATACGGGTCGTCACGCGGCTCCCATGGCATGAAGATCCTCTTCGATCTCCTCCCGCTCATCGCGTTCTTCTCCGCCTACTATGCGCCGCAGGACTGGGGCGGCGGGATATTCCTCGCCACCGCGGCGGCGGTCGTCACCGGTGTCGCCCAGGCCGCCTGGCTGTGGCTGGTGCGCCGTCGCATCGACAAGCTGCAGGTCGGCTCCACCGCCCTGCTCGTGGTCCTGGGCGGCGCAACGCTGCTGCTTCACGACCGCGACTTCATCATGTGGAAGCCCACGGCCGTCTACTGGCTGTTCGCCGGCGCCTTTCTCGCGAGCGAGTTCATCGGCGGCAAGAGCCTCATCCGCCGGGCCATGGAAGCGCAGATCGCGCTGCCCGACGCCGTCTGGCGCCACCTGAACCTGGCGTGGGTCGCCTTCTTCGCGCTGATCGGGGCCGTGAACCTCCTGGTCGCCTACAGCTTCGACGAGGCGACCTGGGTCCAGTTCAAGGTGTTCGGCACCACGGCGGCGATCATCCTGTTCGTGATCGGGCAGGCGCTGGTGCTGTCGCGGCACGCCCGCGACCCGGGACAGGAATGACCGGCTCGCCCCTGCCGGCGACACTTCGCGGCGGCGCCGCACCATCGGGAGACGGAACATGACGGGACGGGCGGCGGGTCGGATCGCGGTGGTGACGGGCGCGGCGCGAGGCATCGGGCAGGCGATCGCGCGGCGGCTTGCCGAGGACGGGCACGCCCTCGCGCTCGCCGACATCGGCGACCTCGCCGAGACGGCCGGCATGGTCGCGGCGGCGCGCGCGCAGGTCCATGCGGCGACCTGCGACGTGAGCTCCGAGGGCGACCTGCGCGCGTTCGCGGAAGGGGTGCAGGCGCGCTACGGGCGCGCCGACGTGCTGGTGAACAACGCCGGCGTCTACCCGCTGAGCGAATTCGAGGCGATCACGCTTGCCGAGTGGCGCCGCGTGATGGCCATCAACCTCGAGCCGCTGCTCGTGCTCACGCAGGCCTTCGTCGGCGGCATGAAGTCCCGCGGCTGGGGCCGGGTCATCAACGTCGCGTCCAACTCGCTGCACATGGCCGCCAGCCAGCTCACCCACTACCAGGCGAGCAAGGGCGGCGTCATCGGCTTCACGCGCGGCCTGGCAGCGGACCTCGGCCCGCACGGAATCACCGTCAACTGCATCTCGCCGGCTCTGAGCCGCACGCCCGGCACCGCCGGGTTTCCCGAGGCGATGATCCAGGCCGTCGCCGCCAACCAGTGCATCAAGCGCGTGGCCGTGGCGAGCGACTACGAGGGTGTCGTCTCGTTCCTCGCGAGCGACGACTCGGCGCTGCTGACCGCGCAGGAACTGATCGTCGACGGCGGGCTCGGCCGCTGACGCCGCCCCGCCCGCGAACCGCAGCCGGAGCACGACACATGCACTACGCCATCCTCGCCGACGACCACCCCGGCTCGCTCGAGGCCCGCCTCGCGCATCGGCCCGCGCACGTCGCGCGCCTGGAACTCCTGAAGGCCGAGGGGCGGCTGCTGCTCGCCGGCCCGCTGCCGGCCATCGACAGCCCGGACCCCGGGCCCGCCGGCTATACCGGCAGCCTGATCGTGGCCGAATTCGACAGCCTGGAAGCCGCCGAGCGCTGGGCCGCGGCGGACCCGTTCGTCACGGGCGGCGTCTACGCCCGGGTGAGCGTGCGACCGTTCAAGCGTACGATGCCCTGATGAGCGCGGCGCGCCTGGCGATGATTCGCGAGCGCCTCGCGGGCGCGCTCGCGCCAACGCTGCTCGAACTGGCCGACGAGAGTCACCTGCACGCCGGCCACGCCGGCGCGCAGTCCGGTCGCGGCCACTTCCGCGTGCGGATCGTCTCGGCGCATTTCGCGGGCATGTCGCCGGTGGCGCGGCACCGCGCCGTGTACGCGGCGCTGGGCGAGCTGATGCAGACCGACATCCACGCGCTCTCGATCGACGCCCGCGCGCCGGGAGAGGCGGGTTGACCGCGACCCGCCGCCGTCGGCTCCCCGCCGCGGACGAACCGCTGTGGGCCTCCGCCGACGGGGTTTCGTCCCTGCACGCGGGCGACAGCCTCCAGTGGCTGGCCGGCGTGCCGGACGCGAGCATCGACTGCGTGTGGACCGACCCGCCGTACTTCCTCTCGAACGGCGGCCCGACCTGCAGCGGCGGGCGCCGCGCGAAGGTCGACAAGGGCGCCTGGGATCGCAGCGGCGGCGTCGCGGCAGATCATGAATTCAACCTGCGCTGGCTGCGCGAGTGCCGGCGCGTGCTCAAGCCCGCCGGCGCGCTGTGGGTGAGCGGCACCCTGCACGTCTACCTCAGCGTCGGCATGGCGCTGACCGAGCTGGGCTTCCGCATCCTGAACGACGTCGTGTGGGAGAAGCCCAATCCGCCGCCGAACCTCGGCTGCCGCTGCTTCACGCATGCCACCGAGATGCTGCTGTGGGCGACGCCGGCGGCACGCGGCGGCCGGCACCGGCACACGTTCCACTACGGTGCCATGAAGGCCGAGAACGGCGGACGGCAGATGAAGAACGTGTGGCGGATGCCGGCGCCGGGCCGGGACGAGAAGCGCCACGGCCGCCACCCGACGCAGAAGCCACTGGCGCTGATCGAGCGCTGCCTGCGCGCGAGCACGAATCCCGGCGATCGCGTGCTCGACCCGTTCGCCGGCTCCGGCTCGACGGGCGTCGCCGCGCTCGCGCTCGGCCGCCGCTTCAGCGGCTGCGAGGTGGACCCCGGCTACGGCAGGATCGCCGCGGCCCGCCTGCGCGCGGCCGCGGCCGCTACGGCATGAGCGGCACCGTGGAGTTCGCGTGCCGCCTGATCGAGCGGCCGTCCATCACGCCGGAGGACATCGGCTGCCAGCAGCTCATCGCCGCGCGTCTGGCATGCGCGGGCTTCGCCTGCGAGACGCTGCACTACGGCCCGGTCGAGAACCTGTGGGCCCGCCGCGGAGCGCAGGCACCGCTGTTCGTGTTCGCCGGCCATACCGACGTCGTGCCGCCGGGCCTGCGCGACGACTGGGCGAGCGATCCCTTCGTGCCCACGATCCGCGAGGGGCGGCTGTACGGCCGCGGCGCGGCCGACATGAAGGGCAGCCTCGCCGCGATGGTGGTCGCCACCGAGCGGTTCGTCGCGGCGCATCCGCAGCATCGCGGCTCGATCGGGTTCCTGGTCACGAGCGACGAGGAGGGCGACGCGGTCGACGGCACCGTGAAGGTGGTGGAGGAACTCACCCTGCGTGGCGAACGCATCGACTGGTGCCTGGTCGGCGAGCCGTCGAGCAACGAGCGCCTGGGCGACCTCGTGCGCAATGGCCGGCGCGGGTCGCTCAACGGCCGCCTCACGGTCAACGGCGTGCAGGGACACGTCGCCTACCCCGAGCGCGCGCGCAACCCCATCCACCTCGCCCTGCCGGCGCTGGCCGAACTCGCCGCCACACGCTGGGACGAGGGCAACGCGCATTTCCCACCGACCTCGTTCCAGATCTCGAACGTGCAGTCCGGCACCGGCACCGAGAACGTCATCCCGGCGCGCAGCGAGTGGCTGTTCAACTTCCGCTACTCGACCGTGTTCACCGCCGACGACCTGAAGCGGCGCGTGACCGCGGTGCTGGACCGCCACGGTCTGGACTACCGCCTCGACTGGAAGCTCTCCGGCGCGCCGTTCCTGACGCCCGCCGGCGCGCTGGTGGACGCGGTCCGCGACGCCATCCGCGCGCAGACCGGCGTCGAGACGACGCTCTCCACCGGGGGCGGCACGTCGGATGGCCGCTTCATCGCCCCGACCGGCGCCGAGGTCGTCGAACTGGGCCCCGTCAACGCCAGCATCCACAAGGTCAACGAGTCGGTGTCGGTGGAGGAACTCGACCGGCTGTCGGCGGTGTACGAAGCAGTGTTGCTGCGGCTGCTGGGGTGAAGCGGCGGTCTGTCCGTCGACCGTTCTGCCCATCGTCCCGGTCGCAGAGCCGGGACCAGGTGTCTCGAGGAACGCAGATGACTACTGACGGGCGTGCGTCGCGCGATACTCCGACCGCCGGTGCGCCCGTCCGAGCGCCGGGAGGTCCCGGAGCGCGCGGGCTGTGCCGGCGCACCCGGTGGCGTTGCGGCGCACCGCTCCACTCGCCGAACCCGCCCGGGTCGAATTCCCCGTGACCGTTCGCGAGCCCTTTCGCTGCCCGGCCGCCGGCCCTGCCCGGCGCGGCCGGGACTGCCGGAGGCCCCGGGGGATACGCCCGGGTCGGCGGATGCTCGCCCTGCTGCTGCTCGCAGGGTCGTTTGCTCCGTTCGCGCGCGCCGCCGGAGCGCCGCCGAACATCGTGCTGATGCTCGCCGACAATCTCGGTTACGGCGAGCTGGGGGTCTACGGTGGCGGCATCCTGCGTGGTGCGCCGACGCCCCGACTGGACGGCCTCGCGGCCGGCGGCCTGCGCCTGCTCAACTTCAACGTCGAGAACCAGTGCACGCCAACCCGCTCAGCACTGCTCACCGGCCGCATTCCCCTGCGTTCGGGAACGGGCCGCGTCCCGCTGCCGGGGCAGCCGCGCGGACTGGTGCAGTGGGAAGTCACGCTGGCCGAGGTGCTGTCCGGACTCGGCTATACCACCGGTCATTTCGGCAAATGGCACCTGGGAGATCGCGACGGTCGCTGGCCCACCGACCAAGGCTTCGACGAGTGGTACGGGATCGCGAACTCGACCGACGAGGCGTTGTACACGTCGGTGCCCGACTTCGCCGGATCGGGTTCGCCGGCACCGCAGATCCTGGAAGGCGGGCGCGGCCAGCCGGCTCGCGCGGTGGCCACGTACGACATCGAGACGCGACGCACGATCGATGCCGAGGTCGTGCGCCGCGCGATCGACTTCATGCAACGCAGCGTCAGGGCAGGCAAGCCGTTCTTCACCTACGTGCCGTTCATCCACGTGCACTGGCCGACGCTGCCGCACCCCGACTTCGACGGTCGCACCGGGCATGGCGACTTCGCCGATGCGCTCGCCGAGCTCGACCACCGCGCGGGGCAGATCCTCGACGCGCTCGACGCCCTCGGCGCCGGCGCGAACACGATCGTCATCTTCGCCAGCGACAACGGGCCGGAGTTCATGAGCAATCCGGAGTGGCACGGCACGGCCGGGTACTGGCGCGGTTCGTACATCACCGCCCTGGAGGGCTCGCTGCGCGTCCCGTTCATGGTGCGATGGCCGGGGCGCATCGCACCCGGCCGGATCAGCAACGACATCGTGCATGCGGTCGACGTGCTGCCAACGCTGGCCAGCCTCGCCGGTGGCGCGCCGCCCGCGGACCGCGCAATCGACGGGCTCGATCAGAGCGCGTTTCTGCGCGGCACGACGCCTCGCTCGGCACGCGAGGGCTTTCCCGTCTTCATCAACGAGCGCCTGTACGCCGTGAAATGGCGGGACTGGAAGGTGCACTACGTGGGCATGGACGACCCGCGCGCCGGCAGCGTCGAGCTCCCCCTGCCGCGCGTCTACAATCTCGTCGTCGACCCCAGGGAGTCGACCGACGTGTTCGGCGACAACGTCTGGGTGATGGCGCCCGCCACACGGATCGTCGACGACTTCAACCGCAGCCTGGAGCAGGATCCGCCGATTCCCGCCGGCACCCCGGATCCCTGGCCGCCCACCACGGGCCGGCCCGGGCGGAACTGAATGACGGCGTACGCAAGTCGCCCGTTCATGACGCCATCCTCTCAAGATTTGGAGTCTCCGGGAAATCCTGCGCGATTCAATGCGTTATGGATTCAGAGCGCAAGCTCGGCCTGTCTCCAGAACGCCCGCACCAGCGTCGGGCGTTACTGCATGGCGCGCAGCAGGCGGCGCGCGTAGTTGCGCACTCGACCGATGGCGCTCGAGCACAGGCTCGCGATCGCGTGATTCTTCAGGTGCCCCCGGACGTACTCCACCGGGTTCGACTCCGGCGCGCAGGGCGGCAGCCGCTCGAGCTGGATGTGGCCGTCAGCCTCGACGTGGACCGGTGCGGTCCTTGCCCGACGAGCAGTGCACGAGCACCCGCCGCCCGCGCGCGACGTGTGCCGTGACGACCCCGTAGGCGCGCGGCAGGGCATCGAGGCACAGCGCCGGATCGCCGGGCAGCGGCGGGGCGTTCTGCGAGAACGGGATCCGCCGGTAGCTCATGCCGAGCGCGGCGATCTCCGCCGCCCGGCAGCCCTCGCCGTCGTCGACCGAGAGCACCGCGTCGCTGCCGGCCGCCGCGAGCGCCCGTGGGTCCCACGGGTTCCGGTTCGGGCCGGCACGGCCGGCGGGCGCGTCCGGAAGCAGCCAGAAGAGATCGTCCATGGCCGGGCTATCGTACCCTGCCGCCTTCCCCCGGTCGTCGTCGGCACCGCCGCCGGCTCACCCGGCGCCGGCCGTCACCGCGGCCGGCAACGCCCGCCCGGCGGCCAGCAGCGCGCCGAGGTCCGGCGCGGGGACGGGCCGGCTGAACAGGTAGCCCTGCGCGTAGTCGCAGCCGTGCCGGTGCAGGAAATCGAGCTGCTCGGGCGTCTCGACGCCCTCCGCCG
>CAYOJP010000083.1:0-13961 GCA_964404305.1 uncultured Gammaproteobacteria bacterium | reverse complement strand
GGGTTCAGCCGGCGACTCCGCCGAGGAATTCCCGGATCGCCTTCACCGTCCCGTCCGGATCGAGGTCCGGTTCGAAGTTTGCGCCCCTCAGCAGCACGGCGCGGGCGTCCGGCCGCTGCTCCTGCGCGCGGGCGAAGAACGGGTACAGCACGTCGTCCTCCGCGCACATGATCAGCATCGGGCAGCGCACCTGCCGGTAGAAGGCCGGCCAGTCCTGGTCCCACACCGCGCTGTAGGCCTTGAACCTCCCCAGATACGCCCGCAGCGTGTCGACGACCTCGCGATGATGCAGGGCGAGGTCGTGGTGGGCGCCCAGAGTCGCGAGGTAATCCCAGGTCGTCTTGAGGTAGGCGCCCTGCGGGTCCGGCGCCATCGGGGTCGAGAAGTGCTTGCGGAACTCGTCGCGCTCGGCCTGCGTGAGCGGAACCGGGCCGACCATCATCAGTGACTGCACGCGCTCGGGGTGGCGGGCGGCAATCTCGGTGCCGAAGCACGCGCCGGTGTGGTGTCCGAACAGGTGTACGCGCCGCAGCCCGAGGGAGTCGATCGCCTCCAGCATCCAGTCACAGTACTGCCGCATAGACGGCATGCCGTCGGGATCGAACGAGCCGCCGAACCCGGGAGTATCGAGCGCGTACATCGTGTACTCGCCGGCGAGCGCCGCGAGTGTCTTGTCGTACATCGCCGACGAACTGGCAGTCTGCTGGAAGAACACGATCGTATCCTTGTCCGGCGAATGCACGTAGCGATAGTGGATCTGCCCGGCCGAGCAGTCCGTGTAGGCCTTGCGGATGGTGTGTATGGTCATGGCTGTCTTCCTTGCACCGAAACTCCGGGGTCCGCTCAGCGCAGTCCGAGACTGCCCGGATTGACCTGCCGCTTCGGATCGAGCACGTCCTTCACCCCGTGGAGGAGGCGCTTGAGCGGCTCGTTGCCCATCAGCTCCTGGTAGGGATAGTACTTGCCGATCTGCAGGTGGCAGCAGCCATGGCTGTCGTAGACGTCGCGCAGCGCGTCACGCAGGCCGAGGGCGACCTTGCGGGTCTCGAGGTCGGCGGGGATGTCCTTCCACTTCGCCTGGAACTCCGGCTCGATGAGGCTCAGGCGGAAGTCCCCCAGTTCGTCCTTCCAGTACAGACTCGGCTCGATCACGAATTCCGAACCGCTGAAGCAGGTCAGGTACGAGGAACGGATGCCGTGCTTGTCCATTGCCGCGCGATTGTCGGCGAAGAACTTCTCGGTCGCCTCGCCGACCTCTACCGCCTTCGACAGCGGCATGAAGCCGTGGACGGGCAGCCAGATCTCGCCGTCGGAACCGAGCAGGACGGTACGCACGCCGCCGAAAGGATGCGCCCGGAACACGGTCGGCAGGGTATTGTCAATCTCCGCGCCGTCGTGATCGAGGCAGATCCCGCGCGCGGTCTCGAGCGCCGCGCGCGCGGCGCCCACATCGAAGCTGTCGAAGGTCATGTGCAGCGAGTAGTCGACGCCGCGCAGGAAGGTCCTGCCGGCGGCCGCCACCTTGAAGGAGCTGAACAGGCCCTTGATCCCGCCCTCCCTGCGCGCCACGTCCCCGAGCACGGCGAGGCCCTCCTTGAAGGTGAAGCCCTGTTTCTCGAAGCCCTTGTTGTAGTACGGATCGAACCCGTAACACTCCGCGCAGATCCGCTTGCGCGCGATCACGGTCTGCGCGGCGATCATCCTCGAGAGCGTCGGGAATCCGAACGACATGCACAGCGTGACCTGCGGCGCCTCGATGAGGCGCAGCGTCGCCACGCCCTTCAGCCCGAACGCCCCGTTATCCGCTGTGAACAGGCCGCTGAAGTCCGGCCCGAAGTGCCGCCAGAACGCCTTGCCGTTGCGCTGCGCAGCCGAGCCGGTCTGCACGATGGAGCCGTCGGCGAGAACGACCTGCATGCCGATGACGCTTTCGGCGACCGTGTTCCAGGTGCCCGACCCCAGGAACAGGCTGTTCTGTGACAGCGCGCCGCCGACCGTCGCGTACATGCCGGACAGCGGGCCGAAGTACGGCGTGCGCACGTCCTTCTCCGCCAGGGCCTCGTACAGCTGCTTCCAGGTCGTGCCGCATTCGACCGTGACGTACATGTCGTCGGTGTTGATCTCGAGGATGCGGTTCATCCTGCGCATGTCGACGAGCAGCGTGTCCGCCCGCTCCGGCACGTAGCCGCGCGTGTAGGACATGCCACCGCCGCGAGCCACGACCGCCATGCCCGCAGCGGTGGCGGCCTGCACGCACGCACCTAGTTCCCGGATGTCGCCGGGCCGGACGACGACCTCGGCCACCGCGGCGGGACGGAAGCTCAGGTCCGTGGAGTAGAAGCGTCTCTCCTCCTCCCCGGTGAGCACGTTGTCGGCGCCGACGATCTGCCGCAGGCTGTCGATCACATTGCTGGACATCCGTCTTCTCTCCTGGTTCGGGTTGCACGCGCGGCCTGTCCGCGCGCCGCGGCCCGGCTGCGCGGGCCGTCCCAGCGCCTCACGCGGCGCGCGTCCTGCCCCCGTCCGTACCGCTCGCCGCGTCCGGGCGGGCGCTGCGGAACTCGGGCTGCCTGGGCGGCGCGAGGCCGGTCTCCGCCTCGCAGCGTGCCTTGATCTCCTCAATCGTGCCGCCGCGATTGAACAACGGCGCCGCGGCGCCCCGCCGTGCCGCGCGCAGCTCCGCACGCAGCTTCTCCGTCGCCCCCTCGTCCACGGCGCCGTCCGCTGCGATCACGACGCCGTAGCGCCTGGCGCCGTCGCGCGTGACGAGCCCGCGCTCGACATCCATGCGCACCCTGGCCGGATCGCGCTCGAACGGATCACCGCAGCCGCCGCCACCCCAGGTGTCGAAGTACAGCAGATCGCCCTGTGCAACCTTGACGCGGTCGCACTTGGAAGGCAGCAGCTCGCGGCCGCCGTTGGCGCGCACCAGTTCCTTGCGGCTGCGAGCGCCCGGATCGCCGCCATTGACGCCCCAGGGATAGGTCAGCCAGCGGTCGTCGTGGATGGAGATCTCGCCGGGCTCCAGAAAGCGGTAGGCGACGCGCAGCCCGTTGCCGCCGCGGTGGCGGCCGGCGCCGCCGGAATCCGGAATCGTCTCGTAGGTCTCGATGCGCAGCGGGAAGTAGCTCTCCACGAACTCGTTCGGCACGTTCGTGAAGCTGGGCCACAGCGAGTGCCCGTCCGGACCGTCGCCGATCGGCCGCCCCGGGATCCCGCCGAAGCCGATCTGGAACAGCTGGAACCACTCGCCGCGCCGGTCGTAGCCCGAGTACATCAGGTGCGGACTGTCCGAGAAGCCGGCCGCGCACAGGAACTCGGGCTTGCCCTGGCCCAGCAGGCCGCTGATGACGTCGAAGATGCGCCCGAGTGCGTGCGTCCTGCAGGACAGCGCGGCGGGATGCCGGGGCTTGAGCAGCGAGCCCTCCGGTATGCGCACGTCCATCAGGTCGTAGAACCCGTCGTTGAACATGATCTGCGGGTCGAAGACCATGATCATCACGACGCCGGCGAACATCTTGAACATCTCCTCGTTGAGCAGGAAGTTCACCGAGGCGTCTGACTGCGGATCGGTCCCCGTGAAGTCGAAGATGACTTTCTCGCCCTCCCGCCACATGGTGCAGGCGATCTTGTAGGGGCCAGAGCCGACGCCGTCGTCGCAGATGAAATCCTCGAAGTACTGCCGAGTCTCGGGCACCGTGTCGCGGATGAGCTTCGCCATCGCGCGGCGGTTGCGTGCGAGCAGGTCGTCCATGGCGGAGTAGAACATGTCGTCGCCGAAGCGCTCGGCCAGTTCCACGCAGCGCTTCCCGGCGGTGCGGCAGGCGGCGATGATCGCGTTGAAGTCCGAGCGATTCCAGTGCGGGAGGCGCACGTTGCGAAGGATGAGCTGGAGCATCTCGGCCTGCAGCTCGCCCTTGCGGTAGATCTTGACCGGCGGAACCACGATGCCTTCCTCGTAGATCTGGCGCGCGTCGATCGGCAGGCTGCCGGGAACCTTGCCGCCGACGTCGGACATGTGCCCGAACATCGAGGCCCACGCGATCAGGCGCCCGTCCTTGTAGACCGGCATCAGCACGAGCCAGTCGTTTGCGTGGCTGATCGCGCCGTTGCACGAGTACGGATCGGTGGTGAGGAAGATGTCGCCCTCCTCGATGCTTCCGGCGTAGGCCTGCATGAAGCCGTAGATGAACGAGCCGAACTGCCCAACGACCATCTTGCCCTCGGAATTGGCAATCATCGGGAACTCGTCGTGCTGCTCGCGGATGCCCGGCGACATCGCGGTGCGGAACAGGACGGCGTCCATCTCGAAGCGCGCATTCTTCAGCGCATTCTCGATGAGGTCCAGGGTGATCGGGTCGACGTCGACCCGGCGGAACGGGGTCTGGTCTGTCTGCAGGATGGTGGCGGGCATGGGTGGCGGTTCTCCGTGCTCAGGCCGCTGCCGCGGGCCGGATGAGTATGTTGCCGTAGCGATCGACGGTGCCGGCGTCGCCGGCCAGGATGAGGGTCGTGGAGTCCATCTCGGTGACGATGGCCGGCCCGGGAATGCGGTTGCCGGCCCGCAGCTTCGCCCGGTCGTAGATCCTCGCCTCCTGGTCGCGGCCGTCGACGAAGACCGTCTGCGTGCCACGGACCGCGCCACTCGCGTCCGGGCCACCCTCCTCCAGCGTCTGCGCGCGCACGCTGGCGGCGCGGCCCTGCACCACGGCGCGCAGGTTCACGAGTTCCTTGTCGACGTCGAGGGCGAAGGTGAAGAGCTGGGTATGCATCTCGTCGAACTGCCCGCCGATCGCGGCGAGACCGGTCGCGGCGAACTGCGCCGGGTCCACGTCGATGGTCAGGAGCAGCGCCTGGCCGTGGTAGCGCAGGTCGACCTGGTAGCCGGTGGACTGCTCGGCGCGCGGCACGCCTTCCGCGTCGAGCGCCGCGGCGGCACTCTCGCCCAGTTCGCGCAGGATTCCCAGTACCTCGTCCGGTCCCGTCTCGGCGAACCGGCGGATGAACGTCCGCGACGCCTCGTCGCGGACGCGCGTCGTGGCATCGCCGTAGGCGCACAGCACGCCAGGGCCAGGGGGGATGATCACCGGCCAGGAGTTCATCAGCCGGCCAAGGGCGTTCGCGTGCAGCGGCCCTGCGCCACCGAAGGCCATCAGGGCGAAGTCGCGCGGGTCGTACCCCTGCTCGACCGACACCAGCCGCAAGGCGCCGAACATGTTCTCGTTGACGATGGCGTAGATGCCGGCCGCAGCCTGCTTCAGCGACAGCCCGAGCGCGTCGGCGACCTTTTGCACCGCGGTCTCGGCCAGATCTCGACGCAGCGGCATGTCGCCGCCGAGGCGCGCGCTTTCCGGCAGGTAGCCGAGCACGATGTTCGCGTCCGTCACCGTCGGCTCGGTGCCGCCCTTGGCATATGCGGCCGGCCCGGGCACCGCGCCCGCGCTCATGGGCCCCACGCGCAGGGCGCGGGTGATCTCCGGCACGTGGGCGATCGAGCCGCCACCGGCGCCCACGGTGCGCACGTCGACCGACGAGGCGCGCACCGTGACGTCGCCGACGGTAGTCTCGCGGCGCAGGCGCGCCTCGCCGTTGCGCACCAGCGCGACATCGGTGGAGGTGCCGCCCACGTCCACGGTGAGGATGTTGGGGAATCCGGCATTGCGGGCGATCCACACCGCGCCCGACACGCCGCCGGCAGGCCCGCTCATGAGCAGATTGACCGGATAGTTGGCGGCGGCCTCCGCCGAAGCCAGGCCGCCGTCGGAGCGCAGTATGTGCAGCTGCACGTCCTGCATCGAGCGATCGAGCTCGGCCTTCAGGTTGCTCACGTAACTCGCAACGCGCGGGCGCACGTACGAATTGGCTACCGTCGTGACGGTGCGTTCGTATTCCTGCATCTCGGGAATGACCTCGGACGAGAGTGACACCGGAATGCCGGGGAGCACCTCCTCGGCCAGCGCGCGTATGCGCCGTTCGTGCGCGTCGTTGGTGAACGAGTTGATGAGCGACACGGTCAGCGCCTGGATGCGACCGCGCAGGGTGGCCAGCGCCGCGCGCATCGCGCCCTCGTCCAGGGGCCGGACGATCTCGCCGCGCGCGCCGACGCGCTCGTCCGCCTCGACGGTAAGCTCGAGCGGCGCCATCGGGTCGCTCTTGACGTAGATGACCCAGCCGCCGAGGCCGCCGGGGACGAAGGAACGCGCGATCTGGAGCACCTGCTTGTAGCCGCGCGTGGTCACCAGCCCGACCTTGGCGCCCGTGCCCGTGAGGACGGTGTTGGTGGCGACGGTCGTGCCGTGCATGACGTGCGTGATGACGCCCGGGGACACGCCGGCATTCGCGCAGGCCCTGCGGATGCCGTTCAGGACCCCGATTGACGAGTCCTGGGGAGTGGACGGTACTTTCGCGGTCGCGATGTCGCCGGTGTCCTCGTTGATCAGCAGCACGTCCGTAAAGGTGCCGCCGACGTCTACGCCGAGCCGATAACCCATCTGCGAGAATCTCCCGATTGGTTCCTGTCGTGGGGCGCAGGCCCGGCCCGTGGATTCAGGCCGCGCAACCGAGGGGCGCCAGTCCGGCGCGCGTGACCATCGCCGGCACCTGCGTCCCGAGCGGCGACTCCAGCCAGCGCGCGGTGGCCATGACCGCCTCGATGTCGATGCCGGTCGAATAGCCGGCGCGATGCAGCATGTACAGCAGATCCTCGGTGGCGATGTTACCGGTGGCATTGGGCGCGAAGGGACAGCCACCGATGCCACCGCAGCTCGAATCGAGGACCCGCACGCCGGCGCCGACTGCGGCCCAGGCATTGGCGATGCCGGTGTTGCGCGTGTTGTGGAAGTGGCAGCGCAGCTGCACGCCGCCCGTCACGGCGCGCACTGCCGCGATCAATTCCCCGACCTCGGCCGGCGCCGCGACGCCGATCGAATCCGCCAGCGCGATCTCGTCGACCCCGGCGGCAGCGAGGCGCCCGGCGATCTCCACTACTCGCTCCCGCGGCATGTCACCCTCGTAGGGACAACCGAAGCTCGCCGCGATGGTGACGCCGCAGCGGATGCCCGCGGCGTGCGCGGGTGCGGCGATTTCGAGCGCGGTGGCCAGCGCCTCCGCCGTGCTCATGCCCTGGTTCTTGCGGCTGAACGTATCCGAGGCGCAGACCACGGAGTTGATCTCGGGCAACCCGCTGGCGAGCGCCCGGTCGAACCCCTTGCGGTTCAGGACGAGGCCGATATAGGCCACGCCCGGGCGCCGCGGCAGCGCGGCGATCAGTTCGTCGGCATCAGCCATCTGCGGTACGCGCTTCGGATTGACGAAACTCGCGACCTCCAGGCGGCGCACGCCGGCGTCGAGCAGGCGGACGATGAATTCGAGCTTGGTCGCGGTATCGAGCACGCGCGGCTGGCTCTGGAGGCCGTCACGCGGCCCGACTTCGACGATTTCGATGTGCTCGCTCATGGCCCCGGTACCTCTATCCGACGCGCGTTTGGAAGCAGGATTGTATACTAGATTTTCCGGTTGGGACGCCCGCGCGGACAACCCGCGTGCCGTCGCCGGGTTGTGGCGGCCGGCGAGGCGAAAGCTTATTGCCCGCGGCTTTATGCCTGTTGCCGCCTGCCTGCGGCCGATCCGGCCCGGCCCTCGGCAGACCGTTGCGCGCATTGCCCGGCCTTGGTGCCGGCCGACTTCTTTGTATACAATCATTCTCGCGTTGCCGAGTCGACCGCGCCTGTGGCCCGGCGGCGACGCAGACACCGCCGCCGACGAGGATTCCGCGATGGTCCGACCCAGCACCGCCCACGAGCACGGTCCGCTGTCCGACCTGCGCGTGATCGAGATGGCGCAACTGCTCGCCGGCCCTTTCTGCGGCCAGCTGCTCGGGGATTTCGGCGCCGAGGTCATCAAGGTCGAGCAGCCGGGGGTCGGTGACCCCATGCGCGAATGGGGGCAGGAGAAGGCGCACGGCCAGTCCCTGTGGTGGCCTATCGTCGCCCGCAACAAGAAGTCCATCACGATCAATGCCCGACGAGCGGAGGGCCAGGCGCTCATACGCGATCTGGCGGCGCGGGCGGACATCCTGCTAGAAAACTTCCGCCCGGGAACGCTGGAACGCTGGGGGCTGGGCTACGACGAACTCGCCGCGATCAATCCCCGGCTGATTCTCATCCGCGTGACCGGCTACGGCCAGACCGGCCCCTACGCGCCGCGCGCGGGCTATGCCGCGGTCGGGGAGGCGATGGGCGGGCTGCGGGCGATCGTCGGCTACCCAGACCGGGCGCCGTGCCGGGTCGGGATCAGCCTCGGCGACACCCTGGCGGGAATCTTCGCGACGTTGGGCGGCCTCATCGCAGTGCACGCACGCGCGCTGACCGGCCGCGGCCAGGTGGTGGATTCCGCCATCTACGAGTCGGTGTTCGCCGTCATGGAATCGCTGGTCACCGAGTACACCCAGGCCGGCTACACGCGAACCCGCACGGGCCCGATCCTGCCGAACGTGGCGCCGTCCAATGCCTACCCGACGGCTGCCGGCGATCACCTCATCGCCGCCAACCAGGACACCGTCTTCCGGCGCCTGGCCGACGCCATGGGGCGCCCGGAACTGGCTGC
This sequence comes from uncultured Gammaproteobacteria bacterium, assembly GCA_964404305.1. Classification (GTDB taxonomy): domain Bacteria; phylum Pseudomonadota; class Gammaproteobacteria; order JADZEE01; family JADZEE01; genus CAYOJP01. Next base: position 5,357 of record CAYOJP010000083.1, on the reverse strand, counting down.
CGATCCACGCTATGCCACGCACTCCGCCCGCGGCCGCCACCAGGTGGAACTCGACGACCTGATCGCCGCCTGGACCCGCACCATGGACTCAGCCACGCTCGCCGGACTGCTCGATGAGCACGGGGTGCCGAACGGCCGCGTATACACGCCGGCCGACATCGTCGCGGACGCGCACTACGCGGCCCGCGAGGCCATCGTCCGGGTCCCGCATCCGGCCTTCAAGGAGCTGCAGATGCAGAACGCCTTTCCGCGCCTGTCGGACACGCCGGGGCGCGTGCGTGCCTGCGGCCCCGCGCTGGGCCAGCACAATGACGAGGTATTCCAGGGCCTGCTCGGGCTGTCGCCCGGGCGGATTGCGCAACTGCATGCGGCCGGCGTCGTATGACCGCCGGCCCCGCGCGCGATGATGCATAATCGGGCGCAGAGGCCCGGCGGGCCCCTCGCCCGCCGGTTCCGACCAACCCAAGCCTAGGTGGAGGGCTGACCGATGCCAGTGACGATCGAATCGCAGTTGCAGCACAAGGTGCTCCCCAAGCCGACCCACGACGAACTGGCGCGACAGGAGTTCGTGCGGTCGTACAAGGAATTCCTGGTCAAGCACGTTCACGGGGGCAACCGCACCGTGTACGACGCCAGGGTCAAGCCGGCGTTCCGCAAGCAGCACAAGCGCGACCCGAAGGACCGCTTCGAGGTCCGCGACGCGATGACGGGCGAGCCGTACTACCGCATGTTCAGCACGCTCCTGCGCACCAGCCAGGAGATGATGTGGTCGGCGGCGCAGAAGCCGGTCGAGCGGGACTATGGCAGGCTGCGCGCGAAGATCGAGCGTCCGGGCCGCAAGACCGGCGGCACGCTGAGCCTCGATCCGAAGCTGCCGGTGCCGAAGTACCACACGGCGGTGGACATCCACTGCCAGCCCGGCGGCTACCACACCGAGGCCGTCGAGGGCGACTTCGCCCCGGGTGCGGTGTACGACCGCGCGGTGCACATCTACGCGATGGGCCAGATGGGCCCCAGCAACGACGACATGGGCGCGAGTATCATCGCGTGGCTGAAGGCTAAGCACCCCGACTTCAAGCCGCGACGCATCCTCGACCTGGGCTGCTCGGTCGGCCACAGCACCGTGCCGTACGCGAAGGCGTTCCCGAAGGCCGAGATCCATGCGATCGACGTCGCGGCGCCGATGCTGCGCTATGCCCATGCCCGTGCCGAGGCGCTCGGCGCGAAGATCCACTTCTCGCAGCAGAATGCCGAGAAGCTGGATTTCGCCGACGGCTACTTCGACCTGGTCGTTTCCCACATCCTGCTGCACGAGACGGCCGAGAAGGCCATCCACAACATCACCCGTGAGTGCCACCGCGTCCTGCGCAAGGGCGGCATGATGGTCCACGCCGAGACCCCGCCCTACGCGGGCATGGATGCGTTCGACGCCTTCATGCTCGACTGGGACACGCGCAACAACAACGAGCCCTACTGGGCGCGCTCGCACGAACTCGACCTGAAGAAGCTCGTGGCCGATGCGGGCTTCGACCCGGCGACGGAGTTCGAGGAACTGATCCCCAGCGCTTTCGCAGCCGCGCAGGCGAAGCGCTCGCACGTGTTCCAGGGCGGTGACTTCGGTGGTGGCGGCGCCTGGTTCATCTACGGCGCCAGCAAGTAGGGGAACTGTCGCATGCCGAAAGACCCCAAGACCGTCCGGTTGAAGCGCCGCGCCAAGGGTGATCGGCCCTGGTTCTTCGACGACCCCAACATCGATCGCGTCGTGGCCATGGTGATGGGCCTCGCCGGGGAAGTGGCGGTGATGCACGACCGCCTCGATACCATCGAGCGGCTGCTCGAGAAGTCCGCACGCCTGAAACGGGCGGACATCGAGGCGTACAAGCCGAACGCCAGGGTGGCGTCCGAGCGCGCGGCCTGGCGCGAGACGATGCTCGGGGAGGTGCTGCGCATCGTCGAATCCGAGATCGAGGCCATGAAGGAACACAAGGACCTGCCGTACGACCAGGCGATTGCCCTGGTCGAGCCCGGCGGAAAGGCCTGATCGGTCGCGGAGTCCACCTTAGCCTGGTATGACGTTCGTCGAGCCGCCGCGGGTGACCGCGGCGGTTTTTTTTCGTCGTGGCTACGCCGCTTGATGGATTTTTGTATACAAAACTCTGCGGGTTGCTGCGCGCCATTGGCCGAGTCGCTCCCGGCGCTCGGCAAGAATGCGGGATTTCCTGCAGCGCCCGGGCGGCGCCCGACCCACAGTCGAATGCCCCGTGTACACAATATTGACTTGAGTCAAAGCCGCCTCGCGATCCCTGCCAGACACTTCGTCGTGCGGGGGGCAAAGGTGGCAGCCGGCTGTCTGCCGCATTCCCTGCGGGAGGCTGGTCCCATGGCGACGTACGAGGTTCTCGAGGAATACGTGCATTCGCAGCGCGGTGCCATCGACGCCGGGCAGGCGATCGTCGTGGAGGTGCGGGATCAGGACACCTTCGAGCGGCTGACGGTGCGCGCCCTGGTCGCGCCTCCCGGTACCGGGGAGGCCGGTGCCGACACGCTGGTGCTGCGCGATCTCGCCGAGAACGTGTCTGCCGGGGACTGGTCCATCCGCATCCTCGAGGAAGTCGATCCCGACTCGGTCGACATCCGCCCGCAATCCGATTTCCGCCGCAGCGCGCCGGACGGCGTCTGAGCGCACGCCTCACCCCGCAACGACAGGGCCGATGACGATGGGCTACTACGACTTCCGCGAATACCTGGAAAAGCTCGAGGCGGCCGGCGAACTGAAGCACGTGCGCCCGGAGGTCGATCCGCACCTGGAAGCCGGCGCAATCGCGCAGCGTCTCGCCGAACGCGGGGGCCCGGCGGCGCATTTCTGGAACGTGCGCAACGCCACCCGCGGCACGACGTGGGTGGCCGGTTCCATGAGTCGCGGGCAGCGGGGAATCTGGTCGAAGGTCGCCGTGGCTCTCGAGCGCGATCCGGCGAGCACTTACCACGAGGTGCTTGAGGACATGCACCGGCGGACGGAGTCACCGATCCGGCCGATCCAGGTGGGTGGCGGCCCGTGCAAGCAGCACGTCGTGCGCGGCGACGAGGTCGATCTAAACGCGTTCGCCGCCCCGACGCTGCACGCGCAGGACGGCGGGCCCTGCATGTCGAGCTGGGGAGTGCTGATCGCCCAGGAACACGACACCGGCTACCTCGCCTGGGAGATCCTGCCGCTGCAAGTGCTCTCGGACCGGACCCTCGCCGGCCGGCTCCCGCGCGACAGCAACCTGCGACGGATCCACGAGCGCTACGCCCGCGCGAACCAGCACATGCCCTTCGCCATCGTGCTCGGCACCGCCCCGGCCGTTGCGCTCGCGGCCTCGTTCCGGCGCCGGCGCACGGACGTCATCGCGCCGGAACTCGCCGGCGCGCTCGGCCGTCAGCCGCTGCAGCTCGTCAAGTGCGAGACGAACGATCTGCTCGTGCCGACGACCGCCGAACTGGTGATCGAGGGCTACATACGTCCCGGCGAGACCGCAGAATTCGGACCGTTCCCCGGCACCTGGGGGTACCTCACCACCGGACGAGAGGCGGCCCCGCTGCTCCATGTCTCAGCGATCACGCACCGCGAGAACCCCATCCTGCCGCTGTGCCCGTGGGGCACGCCGACTGCCGAGATTCACATCGCCCGCGGCCTCGACTGCGATCTCGCGCTCAAGGCCGAGTTCGAGCGGCGCGGGGCGCCCGTGCGCAGCGTGTTCACGCCCCCGTGGCTTGCGGGCAGCGTTGTCGCGCTCACCGCAAGGGTGCCCTATACCGCGTACGCGCAGGCGGCGGCAGGCATCGTCCGCGCCACCGAACCGACCAAGCACGCCCCTTACATACTGGTGTGCGATGACGACATCGACATCACCAACCCGGTGTCGCTGTTCCACGCGCTGGTGACCAAGTGCCATCCCGCACGCGATTCCTGGATCATCAGACAGGCGCTGGCCGCCGAGGACGCTCCCTACCTCGACCGGAATCACCGGGCGCGCGGACTGGGTTCGGCCGTGATTCTCGACTGCACCTGGCCGCTCGACTGGGACAAGAGCATCGCCGTGCCGCCCAAGGTGTCGTTCACGGAGTGCTACCCGCCCGAGTTGCAGGAGAAGGTCGTCGCCGACTGGACCGAGGGGCTGCGATTCCCGCCCCCCGACAGCCGGCCGGTCTGACGGCCCGCCCACCGGAACCCAGCCAGGGACACGACGATGGCCTACCACGACTTGCGTGAGTTCATGGCTGCCTGCGAGGCGGCCGGCGAGATGATCACGATTGATCGCGAGGTGGACTGGAATCTCGAGGCCGGAGCGATTTCCCGCCGGATCGCGGAACTCGGTGCGCCGATGGCGCACATGCGGAAGATCCGGGGATGCCCCGACGGGATGTCAGTGCTCGGATCGCCGATTTCCAAGGGCTGGCACGGGGACTTCTCGCGCGTGGCGCTGGCGCTGCAGATGGACCCGCGCACGCCATACGAAAAGCTGGTGGAGGAGTTCGTGACGCGGATGTCCAGTCCGGTCCGTCCCATCGAGGTGGCGACCGGCCCCTGCAAAGAGAACACACTGCGCGGGGCGGATATCAATCTGTTCAAGTTCCCCGCGCCCTACCTCCACATGGGCGACGGCGGGCGCTACATCAATACCGGCGGCGTGACCGTCGTGAAGGATCCGGATTCGCACTGGACCAACTGGGGCGTCTACCGGCACATGATCCACAAGAAATCGATCCTGGGCGGCATTGTCAATCCGTTCCAGCACATCGGGATGATCTACTACCAGAAGTACGAGGCCCGCGGGCAGGACATGCCGTTCGCGATCTTCTTCGGCGGCTGCCCGACCTCTTTCATGGTCGGCTCGATGAGCATTCCGGCCGGCGAAACCGAGGCGAACGCCGCCGGAGGCCTGCGCCGGGCGCCGCTGCAGCTCGTGCGCTGCGAAACCAACGACCTGCTGGTGCCCTCGACCGCGGAAATCGTCATCGAGGGCCACGTGCGCCCGCACGAGCGCTGGGACGAAGGTCCGTTCGGCGAGGCAACCGGCTACCGCGCCAGCCCGCGCATGCCGCGACCGGTGTTTCGCGTCGACTGCATAACGCACCGCAACGACCCGATCATGCCGATTTCCTGCCCCGGCACCGAACTCGACGAGTGCGAGATCCTGCTCGGCGTCTTCAGCCTGACCACTTCGGTGCGCCGGGAGCTGAAGGACTGGGGGCTGCCCGTCGTCAATGCCTTCTCGCCGCCGGGACTGAAGTTCGCTCTGCTGGTGGTGACCGTCGAAAAGGGCCACCCGGGCATCGCCGACCGTGTCGCAAGCGTCGTGCGCGGAAGCAAGATG
>CAYOJP010000082.1:0-14206 GCA_964404305.1 uncultured Gammaproteobacteria bacterium | reverse complement strand
GATCGCGAGCGTCTCGTGGGCTTCCTGGCTGATGGAGCCGTACGACATGGCCCCGGTCGCGAAGCGCTTGAGGATGCTCTCGACCGGTTCGACCTGCGCCAGCGGCACGGGCGCGCGATCGGCGCGGAACCGGAACAGTCCGCGCAGCGTCGCGCGATGCGATGACTGCTCGTCGACGAGACGCGTGTACTCCTTGAAGATGGAGTACTGCCCGCTGCGCGTCGCGTGCTGCAGCCGGAACACCGTGTCGGGATTGAACAGGTGGTACTCGCCGTCGCGGCGCCACTGGTACTCGCCGCCCCAGTCGAGATCGGGCCTGCCGGCCGGGCGGTCCGGGAACGCCCGGTGGTGGCGCAGGGCCGTTTCCCTGGCGACGATGTCGATGCCGATGCCCCCGACGCGGGAGGCGGTGCGGGTGAAGTAGCGATCGACGAACGCCCGGTCCAGTCCGAGGGCCTCGAAGATCTGCGCGCCGCGGTAGGACTGGACGGTGGAGATGCCCATCTTGGACATCACCTTCACCATGCCCTTGTTCACGGCCTTGATGTAGTTCTTCACCGCCCTGGCGTGGTCGACGCCGGTGAGCACCGACTGCCGGATCAGGTCGTCGAGCGTCTCGAAGGCGAGGTACGGATTGACCGCCCCGGCGCCGTAGCCGAGCAGCATCGCGAAGTGGTGCACCTCGCGCGGCTCGCCGGTCTCGACCACCAGGCCCACCTTCACGCGCGAGCCGTTGCGCACCAGGTGATGGTGCACTCCGGCGGTGGCGAGCAGCGCCGGGATCGGCGCGAGGCGCGCGTCCACGCCGCGGTCGGACAGGATGATGTACGTATAGCCCGCGGCCACGGCCGCGTCAGCCTGGCGGCAGACCTCTTCGACCGCGCGGGCGAGCCCGTCGCCGTCGTCGGCGACCGGATACAGGATCGGGATCGTCGTCGCCCGGAACCCGGGGAGATCCATGTGCCGGATGCGGGCCAGCTGCCCGTTGTCCAGCACCGGGGATTCCAGCCAGAGCTGGCGGCAGCTCTCCGGGCCCGGCTCGAGCAGGTTGCCCTCCGGCCCGATCGAGGTCGCGACCTGCGTTACCAGCTCCTCGCGGATGCCGTCGAGGGGCGGGTTGGTGACCTGCGCGAAGAGCTGCTTGAAGTAGTCGTACAGCAGCCGCGGGCGGTCCGACAGCACGGCGAGCGCCGCATCTGTGCCCATGGACCCGATCGGCTCCTCGCCGTTCCTGGCCATGGGCGCCATGATGATGCGCAGGTCCTCGTGCGTGTACCCGAAGGCCTGCTGGCGCGCGAGCACGGTGTCGTGGTCGGGCTCGTGCACGTGCGGAGGCTCGGGCAGCGCGGACAGCGGCACCACGTTGTCGCGCAGCCACTGCGCGTACGGGCGCGCGCGCGCGAAATCGGCCTTGAGCTCGGTGTCGTCGATGATGCGGCCCTGGACCGTGTCGACGAGGAAGATGCGCCCCGGGTGCAGGCGTTCCTTGATGAGCACGTTCTCCGGGGCGATGTCCAGCACGCCGACCTCGGACGCCATGACCACCATGTCGTCGCGGGTGACGTAGTAGCGCGACGGGCGCAGGCCGTTGCGGTCGAGCACGGCGCCGATCACGCGCCCGTCGGTGAAGGCAATCGAGGCGGGGCCGTCCCACGGCTCCATCAGGCACGCGTGGTACTCGTAGAAGGCCCGGCGCTCGGCGTCCATCGCCTCGTGCTTCTCCCAGGCCTCCGGGATCATCATCAGCACGGCGTGCGGCAGCGGCCGGCCGCCCATGTGCAGGAACTCGAGCACGTTGTCGAAGGCGGCCGAGTCGGACAGGCCCTCCACCACGATCGGCACGATCTTCGCGAGGTCGTCGCCGAACAGCGGCGAGGCGCACAGGGCCTCGCGCGCGCGCATCCAGTTGGCGTTGCCGCGCAGGGTGTTGATCTCGCCGTTGTGCGCGATGTAGCGGAACGGGTGCGCGAGCGGCCACGACGGGAAGGTGTTGGTCGAGAAGCGCTGGTGCACGAGTGCGAGCGCGGATTCGAATTCCGGGTCGGCAAGGTCGGGGAACATCCCCTCGAGCTGGGTGCCGAGCAGCATGCCCTTGTAGGTGAGGGTGCGGCTCGACAGCGTCGGGACGTAGAACAGCTCCTTCTGCGCGAGCCCGGAATTCCAGATTGCGTTCTCGGCGCGCTTGCGGATGACGTACAGCCGGCGCTCGAACGCGGCTTCGTCCGGCAGCCCCGCGTCGCGGCCGATGAACAGCTGGCGGAACACGGGTTCGCAGGACGCCGCGGTAGGCCCGACGGCGGCATCGTCGGTCGGCACCTCGCGCCAGCCGAGCAGGTGCTGGCCCTCCTCGGCGACGATGGTCGTGAGGATCTCCGCGCAGCGCGCCGCGGACTGCGCGTCGCGCGGCAGGAACACCATGCCCGCGCCGTAGTGCCCGGGACCGGGCAGAGTGATGCCGAGGCGCGTCGCCTCCCGCGCGAGGAAGCGATGCGGCATCTGGACGAGGATGCCCGCGCCGTCGCCGGTGTTCTCCTCGCAGCCGCAGGCGCCACGGTGCTGCAGATTCTTCAGGATCGTGAGCGCCTGCGTGACGATCGTGTGCGACTGGCGGCCCTTGATGTTGACCACGAACCCGACGCCGCAGGCGTCGTGTTCCTGGGCGGAGTCGTACAGACCCCCGCTCGGTCTGCCGGGCAGCTCGAGGCTGGTGCGCTGGGGAGGCTGGCTGCTCTGCATGACCGACCTGGTTTCCGTTGCTGGATTCGCGGCTTGCGCGAAAAAATGGGCCGGAAAGTATAACTTCCGGCGTCAGCCCGTGTCACGGCGCGGCCGGCACCCGCGCCGCTCACGACATCGCGTCGCGGATGCTCTTGACGGAGCGCGGCCAGGGCTTGAGCGCCCGCAGCGCCGGGGTCAGTTTCGCGGCGCCCGCCACGGCTGCGGCGCGGCTGGTGTACGGGCCGTGCACGACCACGTACCACGGACGGCCAGCGTGTGTCGTCCGGAACCACGCCGAGGATGCACCAAGGCGGTGCTTCACGATGAATTGCCGCAGGGCCTGCTCCTCGTGGGTGCCGAAGAGCTGCAGGAAGTAGCGCTCGCCAGCCTGGTCGCGGACCCAATCCGGCCCGTGCACGCCCGCGGGCATTGCCGGGAGCGCCTCCGGCTGCGTCTTCGCCGCAGTGTCCGCAGCGGGTTTGCGAGGCGACGCCGGCGGCTCCGCCGCCGGCGTCGCGACCGGGGCGGCCACGACAGGTGGCGCGAGCGCTGCCGGCACCGAGGCTGCCGCCACGGCGGCGTCCTGTGCCAGTGGCGCGGGCTCCGCCCCGGGCGGATCCGCCGGCGCGAACACCTCGTCGGGCTCCAGCGGCGCATTGGCGGGCACCGCGTCCCGTACCGGTGCCGCAGCGGCCGGATCCACCGGTGCATTCACCGGCACCTCCCCGGCGCTCGCCCGTGCGGCGGAGGGGGCGCCGTCCCGCGGCGGCAGCTTGATGCTGATCGCCACGGGTGGCGGGGGCGCGGCATCCGGCATGAGCGCGAGCCAGGCGATGGCAGCGCTGAACACGACCACGAGCGCGCCGGCCACGAGGTGCTGGGTCTTCGGCAGTACGCGCGGGCGCGGGCGGGCGCCTGGAACCTCGGCCGCCGCGACGGCGGCAGCGGTGGCCTGCGCCGCCAGTTCCCGCACCCGTCCCGGGAGGCCCTGCGACTCGCGGTGGATACGGGCCACGGCCTCGGGGCTGAACTCGGCCTCGCCAGCGAACTGCCGGGCCAGGAATTCGCCCGTCTGTTCCAGTTCGAAGGGCGGCAGGTCCAGGCTGTGCGTGATCTCGTGCCGGTAGGCGCCGCCCGCCGGTCCGCCCAGGCGGGCCGGCAGGTCGGGGGTGCCGGCCAGCACTGCATGCAGCCGCGGCTCCTGGGCCGGAGGCTGGGCGAGGCCCAGCAGCAGCGCGAGAGTCTCGTCCGGCAGCGCTGCGGCGTCGTCCACGATCGCGATCGGCGTGAGATCGGCGCGCTCGTAGGCCGCGAACTGCGCCTCGACGTCGTGGCGCAGCTTCACGGCATCGGCGCGGCGGCTGAGGCCGAAGGCGCCGGCGAGCTCGGCGAGGCAGTTGTCCGGTGCGAGATCCGGGCCGCCGTCGATGCGCACGACGCGCCAGGCCGGGCGGGCGCGCCGCGACAGCTCGTCACAGAAGGTCGAGCGGCCGGACGCGGGTTCCCCGAGCACCAGGATCAGCTGATTGCTGAACTCGAGCAGGTGCTGGACGAGGTCGAGCCGCTGCTCGAGTTGCGGCGTGGCGAACCACGGCGCGCGTGCGCCCGGCGCCTCCGTGTCGTCGTCGCTGCCGGTGGACCAGAGCGTCATCGTCCTGTCGCGTGCGTGCCGGCGCGGCCCGCCGGGTGTGCTGCCGGCTAGCCTAGCGCCGCGGGGCGGGCGCGGAAAGCGTCCGGCTCAATGCATTCCGGTCGGCCCGACGAGACGTACGTGCTCGGCGATGGCGTAGCGATCGGTCATGCCGGCAATATGGTCCGCGACCCGGCGAGCCGTCCCGGTGGCCGGTTCGACGGCGCCGGGGAGAGCCGGTTCCGGTGCCGGCAGCAGGGCGGGGTCGTTGCGGAAGACCTCGAACAGCCGGCGTACTACAGCGGCCGCCTTGGCGGTCATCGCCCGGACCTGCGGGTGATCGTAGAGCTGCGCGCGCAGGAAGCGCTTCAGCTCCACGTGCTGCGCGAGCATCGACGCCGAGAACCCGACGAGCGGCCCGGGTGCGTGCCGTACGGCATCGGCGTCCGCGGGCGCGGCCGCGACCAGGCGCGCGCGCGTGGTCTCCACGAGATCGGTGACCTGCGAGTCGATCATCCGGCGCAGCGCTTCGGCCGCGGTGAGCTTGCCGTCGAGCGCCGGGTGGCGCGCGCGGACGCCGGCGACGGCGGTCGCGGTGATCCGCGGCGCCTCGAGCTGCTCCAGGGTCAGGAGTCCGGAGCGCAATCCGTCATCGACGTCGTGGCTGTTGTAGGCAATCTCGTCGGCGATGTTGGCGAGCTGGGCCTCGAGCCCGGGCTGGGTGCCCTCGAGGAAGCGCCGTCCCAGCTGGCCGAGCGTCGCCGCCCGCGCCCGGCTGCAGCGCTTGAGCACGCCTTCGCGGGTCTCGAAGGTGAGGTTCAGGCCGGCGAAGGCGGCATAGCGACGTTCGAGCCTGTCGATGACGCGCAGGGACTGGAAGTTGTGCTCGAATCCGCCGTGTCCCTGCATGCAGCCGTCGAGCGCTTCCTGGCCGGCGTGCCCGAAGGGCGTGTGTCCGAGGTCGTGAGCGAGCGCGATGGCCTCGACCAGGTCCTCGTCCAGTCCGAGCGCGCGGGCCATCGTGCGGCCGAGCTGGGCGACTTCGAGCGAGTGCGTGAGCCGGGTGCGGAACATGTCCCCCTCGTGGTTCAGGAATACCTGCGTCTTGTATTCCAGGCGCCGGAACGCGGAGCTGTGCACGATCCGGTCGCGGTCGCGCTGGAACTCGCTGCGGTAGGCCGGCGCGGCTTCCGGATGCAGGCGTCCGCGCGAGCGCGCGGGATCGCTGGACCAGGGAGCGCGGCCAGGCATCGCTGCGGCCGGTGCCTCGCCGCGCGGCCCGGCTCAGGCGGCGGCCGTGGCGCGGCAGGCGGCGAGCGTCGCGAGCAGCGCCTCGGGCGGGTAGTTGGCGGTGACGCAGGCCGAGCCGATGGCGCGCAGGAGCACGAGGCGGATGTGTCCGCCGCGCACCTTCTTGTCCACAGCCATCAGGTCCAGCAGGCGCTCGGGGGCGAGCGCCGCGGGCGCGCGCACCGGCAGGCCCGCGCGCGCCAGGAGCTGCTCGACGCGGGCCACCTCCGCGTCGGACAGCCAGCCGAGCGCGGCCGAGAGGTGCGCGGCCATGGCCATCCCCGCGCCAACGGCCTCGCCGTGCAGCCAATCGCCGTAGCCCAGGCCGGTCTCGATCGCGTGCCCGAAGGTGTGTCCGAAGTTGAGAGTCGCGCGGACGCCGCCCTCGCGCTCGTCGGCCGCGACGACCGCGGCCTTGGCGAGGCAGGACACTTCGATCGCATGCTCCAGGGCCGCCGCGTCGAGCGCCCGCAGGCGCTCGATGCCGGCCTCGAGCCAGGCGAAGAAGGCGGCGTCGCCGATGAGCCCGTACTTGATGACCTCGGCCAGGCCCGCCGCGAGCTCGCGCGCGGGCAGCGTGCCGAGCACCGCGGTGTCGGCGATGACGGCGGCGGGCTGGTGGAACGCTCCGATCATGTTCTTGCCCAGGGGGTGGTTGACGGCGGTCTTGCCGCCGACGGAGGAATCCACCTGCGCGAGCAGCGTGGTCGGGACCTGCACGTAGCGCACGCCGCGCTGGTAGCTGGCCGCCGCGAAGCCGGTCAGGTCGCCCACCACGCCGCCGCCCAGCGCCACCAGCACGCAGTCGCGGTCGTAGCGGCCCTCGAGCAGCGTGCCGCAGATGCGCTCGAAGGACGCGAGCGTCTTGTGCTCCTCGCCGTCGGGAAGCACCAGCGTGCCCACGCGGGTCGCGGCCGCGCGCATGGTCTCGAGTGCGCCGGCGAGATAGAGCGGGGCGATGGTCTCGTTGGTGACGACCAGCGCCTGGCGGCCGCGCACCGCGTCGGTCAGCAGGCCTGCGCCGAGGATTCCCGCTCCGATGTGGATGGAATACGAGCGCTCGCCGAGATCGACCGTCACCGTGCGCATAGCCGCTCGCGTTCGCGCCGCACCGTCTCCACGATGTCCCGTACTGTACGGCGCTCGGTATCGACGATCAAATCCGCGCACTCCAGGTACAGCGGATCGCGCTCGGCGCGCAGTTCCACGAGGCGCGCGCGAGGATCGGCGGTATTCAGGAGCGGCCGGCGCCGGTCGTGGCGGGTCCGCGCGTGCAGGAGATCCACCGGGGCGCGCAGGTAGACGACCAGGCCGCGGCCGCGCAGCCGCTCCCGGCTCGCGGGTCTCAGCACCGCGCCGCCGCCCGTGGCGAGCACGATGCCTTCGCGCGCGGTCAGGTCATCGATGACCCGCTCCTCGCGGTCGCGGAAGCCTTCTTCACCCTCGATGTCGAAGATCACCGGGATCGCGACGCCCGTGCGCGCCTCGATCTCGCGATCGGCGTCCACGAACGGCAGACCCAGCGCGCGGGCGAGGCGCCTGCCCACGGTGCTCTTGCCAGCCCCCATCAGGCCGACCAGGAACACGTTGCGGGTCTTGGGATCCGCGCCGGCCACCGCGGCGACTCAGCGGGCGGGCGATCGCGGGCCCCGAAACAGGAAGGGTGCGCATGGCGCACCCTTCCGCCGGGCCATGGAGTCGCGCTCAGTTGAGCGCGACGTTGTCACGCAGGATGCGCGGCGTCACGAAGATGAGCAGTTCCTGCTTGTCGCTCGTGACCGCCGTGTTCTTGAACAGCCAGGAGAGGTAGGGCATCTCGCCGAAGAACGGCACCCGGCGCACGTCGCTGCGGTTCTCCTGCTCGTAGACGCCGCCTAGGACCACCGTCTCGCCGTTGTCCACCAGCACCTGCGTGGTGATGTTGTTGGTGTCGATGCTCGGCACGCCGGCGAATACCTGGCCGACCGAGTCCTTGGTCACCTGCAGGTCCATGATCACGCGGTCATCCGGCGTGATGTGCGGCGTGACGCGCAGGCTGAGCACCGCCTTCTTGAACGACACCGACGTGGCGCCGCTCGAGGTGGCCTCCTGGTAGGGGATGTCGGTACCCGCCTCGATCACCGCCTCCTTCTGGTTGGCGGTGATGACGCGCGGGCTGGACACCACCTCGCCGCGGCCTTCGGCCTGCAGGGCCGACAGCTCGAGCTGGAGCAGGTAGTTGCCGATCTTGCCGACCGCCAGGCCGAGGGCCGCGGCGGGCGAGGTGACCGGCAGGTTGACGATGTAGTTGTCCTTGCCGTCGGTGTTGAAGCTGGTCGTGCCGGCGGCGAACTCGGTGTCGCCCTCGATCTTGCCACCGACGGTGGAGAACAGGTCGCGGCCGGCGATGTCCTTCTGGTCGTCGGTGTGGCTGTAGCCGAACTTCACGCCGAGATCCTTGGAGAAGTCCTCGTTGGCGATGACGATGCGCGACTCGATGAGCACCTGCCGCACCGGGATGTCGAGCGTCTGCACGAGCTTGCGGATCTCGGCCAGCTTCTCGGCCGTCTCCTGCACGAGCAGCGTGTTGGTGCGCTCGTCGACCGAGATGTTGCCGCGTTCGGACAGCAGGTTGTTGGCCTCGGCCTTGAGCAGGGCCTGGATGTCGGACGCCTTGGCGTAGTTGATCTGCACGAACTCGGTCCGCAGGGGCGCGAGCTCGGCGATCTGCTGCTGGGCCTCTAGCTCGAGCTTCTCGCGAGCGGCGATTTCCTCCTGGGGCGCCACCATGACCACGTTGCCGGCCTGGCGCATGCCCAGGCCTTTCGACTTCAGGATGATGTCGAGCGCCTGGTCCCAGGGGACGTTCTTCAGCCGCAGCGTCACGTTGCCGGTGACGGTGTCGCTCGCCACCATGTTCAGCCCGGTGAAGTCGGCGATGAGCTGCAGGACCGCGCGCACCTCGATGTTCTGGAAGTTGAGCGAGAGGCGCTCGCCGGTGTAGCCGAACTTCTCCTTGCGCAGCTCCTCTTCCTCGGCCTTGGTCAGCGGCTTGAACTCGAGCGTGAAGATGTCGTCGGACTGGTAGGCGAGATGCTCGAACAGGCCGTCGGTCGGCGTGACGACCATGCGCACCCCGTTGCCGAAGGTCTTGGTGTCGATCTCCTTGACGGGCGTGGCGAAGTCGACGACATCGAGCTTGCGGTCGAGGTTTTCGGGCAGGGTGGTATCGACGAAGTCGATGATGACCTGGTCGCCCTCCTGCTGGATGTTCACGCCGATCGCCGGGTCGGACAGGTCGACGACGATCTGGCCCTCGCCGCCCGGACCGCGGCGGAAATCGATGGCCTCCAGCGCCGCGCCGGTGGCGGTGCCCGGCATGGTCACGGACTGCGCGTCGTCGGTGACGACCGCGGGCGCCCCTTCCAGGGTCACGAGGACGGCGTTGCCCTCGACCTTGACGTCGTAGGGCACCAGCTGCACGAGGTTCAGGACCACGCGGGTGCGCCCGCCGGCCTCCACCGCGCTCACGCTGTGCGCCGCCCCGACGCCGATGGTCTGGCTCTTCTGGTCGAGCTTGAGCGTCGCTCCCGGGAAGTCGAAGGCGATGCGGGCCGGGTTGTCGATGGTGAACGACAGCGGCGGCTCGGCCTGCGCTTCGGAGAGCTGCAGCTTGATCTGCACCCGATCGCCGGGCAGCGACGTGTAGCTGACGTCGTCGAGGCTGGCGGCGAGAGCGGCGAGCGGCGAGAAGGCCGCGGCCAGCGCCAGCAGCAGGACGTTGCGACCGGCGGCCGGGCGGGCCCGGCGGCGGTGCAGTGCGAGTTCAGGGCTGGTCATCGTCTTATCCCCCTTCCGTGCTGTCATTCTTCGGCCAGGGCCAGCGTGGCCTGGCGCTCCTCGAGGACGCCGTTGTCGCCCTGCACGATTTCGCGCAGCTCGATATGGTCCTCGAATATGGCAAAGATCTTGCCGTTGTTGCGGCCCAGGTAGTTGCCTACCTTGACCTTGTGCACGACTCCGGTCGCGTCGCGCACAATGGCCCACAGGTCGGCTTCCTTTTCGAGGGTGCCGACCATCCGCAGCGAGTCGAGCTCGAACTGCTCGAGTTCCTCGCGATTGCGATTGGCGATCTCCTCGCGCAGGGCGATCTGGGCCGGATCGTCGTTCGCCGGCTTCGGACCCTCCGGGCCCGCCATTTCGGCGCGCTCGAACGGGGTGAACGGATCGCGTCCCCCGTTCTCCTTCGCCTGGTAGAGGTAGCGCTCGTAGGGCTTGATTTCCGGCAGTGGCTGGATCAGCCCGCCCTTGCGCGCCATGACCTCCTGCGTATAGGCCTCGAGGTCGCTCATGTCGCGCGAGACGCAGCCGCCGAGCCCGGTGCCGGCGGCCATGGCCAGCGCGAGCACCGCTGCGCGGCGGCGCCGTGGCATGTGCGTGTTCATTGCTGCGCCGCCTCCTCTTCCTCGTCGAGATAGCGGTAGGTCTTGGCCGTGGTCTCCATGACCAGCAGCCCGGATTTGTCGTCCTTGACCCGGATCTTCACGTCGTGGTTGGTCACGATGCGGGGCAGATCGGACACGCCGCTGATGAACGTCCCGAACTCGTGGTAGTCCCCCACCACCCGGATCTGGATGGGGAGCTCGGCGTAGAAGTCCGCCGGCCGCTCGTTGCCGGGCTTGAACAGCTCGAACTCCAGGCCCGCGCCCAGGCCCTGCTGCGAGATGTCGACCAGCAGGCCCGCCACCTCGGTCTTGTTGGGCAGCCGCCGGAGCATGTCGCCGAAGGACTCCTTCATGTCCTCCATCTGCTGCTTGAGGGCCTCGAGGTTCGCGGCCTTGCGCTGCTTCTGCTCGAACTCCGAGCGCTTCTGGACCTCGGTATCCTCCGCGGTCGCGAGCACTGCGAGCTGCGGCGTGGTGATCTTCCAGTACAGGCCCGCGAGCAGGACGATGCAGGCGATGGCGATCACCGCGCCCTTGAACCAGTCCGGCCAGCTCCCGACGTTGTCGCCGCGGACGTTCTGCAGCTCGTTCATCCACTTCTTCATGACGCGCCGCCTCCCGCCGCCGGCTCCTCGCCTTCCTCGCCTTCGGGCTTCTTTACCTGCTGCTTGGCGACGAGGGTGAAGTCACTGAGCCGCTGGCCGCTCACTTCCTTGGTCTCGATGACGGTCAGCTGGGGATTGGTCAGCCATTCCGACTGCTCGATGCCGCGCATGAAGTTCGACACGCGGGCATTGGAGCGGGCGACTCCCTTGATCGTGATCGTCTCCGCCGCCTGCGCGACCTCCTTGAGGTACACGCCGTCGGGCAGGGTCCGGACCAGCTCGTCGAACATGTGGACGATGACCGGCCGGCTGGTCTGGAGCGTCTCGATCGCCCGCATGCGGGCGAGGAGCCTTTCCTTCTCTTTCTCCAGTTCCTGGATCTCCTTGATCTTCTTGTCCAGGAGCGCGATCTGGCCGCCGATGAACTCGTTGCGCTGGTTCTGGTACTGGATGCGCTGGTCGATGTGCCACCAGACCGCGCCCCACAGGGCTGCGGTCAGCGCCAGGGCGGCGCCCATGGCGATGCCGAACTCCTGCTGGCGCTGCTTGCGCAGCTCCGCACGCCAGGGAAGCAGGTTTATGCGAGCCATCAGTCGAAGCTCCTCAGGGCGAGCCCGCACGCGATCATCAGCGCGGGCGCGTCGTTGGCGAGAGATTCCGCGCGCACCCCCGACGCCACCGCCATGTTGGCGAACGGGTTGGCGGTGCGGACCGTGGTGCCGGTCTTCTCCTGGATCATCTCGGCGACGCCGGGTATCGACGCACAGCCCCCGCCGAGGATGATGGCGTCGACCGCGCCGTACTTGCTGGAGGAGAAGAAGAACTGCAGCGCCCGGTTGACTTCCTGCACCATCGAGTACTTGAACGGCTGCAGGACTTCGGGCTCGTAGTTGTCCGGCAGGCCGCCCTGGCGCTTGGCGAGGCCGGCCTCCTCGTAGGAGAGGCCGTACCGGCGCATGATTTCCTCGGTCAGCTGCCGGCCGCCGAACATCTGCTCGCGGGTGTAGATGATGTTGAAGTTGTCCATGACCGACAGCGTGGTCATGGTCGCTCCGACATCGGCCACCGCGATGAGGTTGCCGTATTCGTTCGGGTTGTCCCGCGCGATCAGGCCGACCGAATTCTCGAGGGCAAAGGCCTCGACGTCGACCACCTTGGCCTGCAGCCCGCCCAGTTCGAGCGCCGCGACGCGGACGTCGACGTTGTCGCTGCGAGAGGCGGCGAGCAGTACGTCGACCTTGTCCGGTTCGGTCTCCGAGGCCTTCAGGACCTCGAAGTCGAGGTTAATCTCCTCGAGCGGGTATGGAATATACTGGTCGGCCTCGACCTCGATCTGGCTTTCCATTTCCTCGTCGGACAGGTCGGCGGGCATGGTGATGACCTTCGTGATGACCGCAGAGCCGGCCACACCGCAGGCGGCGGTCTTGAGCCGCGTGCCCGACTTCTTCACTGCCCGTGCGATCGCCTCGCCGACGAGTTCGACGTCCGTGATGTTCTTCTCGACGACCGAGTTCGCCGGCAGGGGTTCCACCGCGTACGCTTCGACGCGGTAGCGGCTGCCGCTCTTGCTCAATTCGAGGATCTTTATGGACGTGGAGCTGATGTCGACCCCGAGGAGCACTGCCTTTTTTCGCCCGAAGCGTCCCACGACTTTTTCCTTTGAAAGTAGGAAGTTGGACCTACTATATACAATCTACATTAAATTCCAAGGGCAACTATAGTCCATGACCCATTGAAAAACAAATCTCTTTTGCTGTCCAAGGCCCTTGAAATGCTCCCTGAAACCGGCACTTTGCGATTCCTCCACAAGCGGTTGTGGGCAACCTCCCCGGACTGACCCAAGATGTTGCGTCTGGCCTTTTATGCCGTCCTGACGAGCTTTCTCCTGGCGGTGGTCGCCGCGGGAGGGGTGATCTGGTATGTCGAGCCCACCCTGCCCCCGATCGACGCCCTGAAGGACGTGCGCCTGCAGGTCCCGCTGCGCATCTACAGCCGCGACGGGGCCCTGCTCGGGGAGTTCGGCGAGGTCCGCCGGACCCCGGTCCGGCTGGAGGAGGTCCCCCGGCAGCTGATCAACGCGGTCCTCGCCACCGAGGACCAGCGCTTCTACAAGCACGTCGGCGTGGACCCCCACGCGGTCGTGCGCGCGGTCCTGAGCCTCATCCGCACGCGCAAGCGCTCGCAGGGCGCCAGCACGATCACGATGCAGCTCGCGCGCGAATACTTCCTGTCGAGGGAGAAGACCTACTCGCGCAAGCTGAACGAGATGCTGCTCGCACTGAAAATAGAGCGCGAGCTCGACAAGGACCAGATCCTCGAGCTGTACCTGAACACGATCTTTCTCGGCCAGCGAGCGTACGGCGTCGCCGCCGCGGCGCAGGTCTACTACGGGGTGCCGCTGTCCGAGCTGACCGTGCCGCAGATGGCCATGCTGGCCGGCCTGCCGCAGGCGCCCTCGCGGCTCAATCCGATCAGCAACCGCAAGGCCGCGGCCGAGCGGCGCAGCTACGTGCTGCGCCGCATGTTCCGCGAGGGCCATCTCGACCTCGAGGAGTTCACCGCCGCGATGGACAGTCCGGAGACCGCGCAACTGCGCGCGGTGCCGGTCGATCTCGAGGCGCCGTACGTCGCCGAGGCCGTGCGCGCGGAGGTTGTCGCGCGCTACGGCGAGGACGCCTACGCCGCGGGGCTGCGGGTGTACTCGACGGTGGACTCGCGCCTGCAGCGAACCGCCAACGACGCGCTGCGCGCGGGCCTGGTCGATTACGACCGCCGGCACGGCTGGCGAGGCGCCGAGCGGCACGTGCCGCTCGCGCCCGGTGCCGGCGAAGACGCGTGGCGCGCCGCCCTGGACGGCGTGCCGGTGATCGGGCGCATGGAGCCGGCGGTCGTGGTCGCGGTGGACGATGCGCAGGCGACGGTCTACGCCGAAGGTCGCGGGCGCATCGTGCTGCCGCTGGCGCGCCTGGCGTGGGCGCGCCGGCACGTGTCGGCGGACGCGCGCGGACCGGCGCCGCGCAAGCCCGCCGACGTGGTCGTGTCCGGCGACATCGTGCGCATCGAGCGCGTGCCGCAGGAGGCGCCGGCGCCGACGAACGGGGTTCGCGAGCCCTACGGGCCGCCGCGCCACGTCTGGCGCCTCGCGCAGGTGCCCGCGGTGAGCGGCGCCCTGGTGTCGATCGCCGCCGATGACGGCGCCGTGCTGGCGATGACCGGCGGCTTCGACTTCTCGCTCAGCAAGTTCAACCGCGCGCTGCAGGCGCGCCGGCAGCCGGGCTCGAACTTCAAGCCGTTCGTCTATTCCGCAGCGCTCGATGCCGGCTATACCACGGCCAGCTTCATCAATGACGCGCCGATCGTGTTCGATGCGCCGGGCCTCGAGAGCGCCTGGCGGCCCGAGAACTACAGCGGGCGCTACTACGGCCCGACGCGGCTGCGCGAGGCGCTCGCGCAGTCGCGCAACCTGGTCTCCATCCGGCTGCTGCGGGCGCTCGGCGTCGAGAGTGGCGTAGCGCACGCGGCGCGCTTCGCCTTCGATG
>CAYOJP010000081.1:0-14209 GCA_964404305.1 uncultured Gammaproteobacteria bacterium | reverse complement strand
CGCCTGCTATCCTCCCGCGCTCTCACGCACTGCAGGGGAGCCGCATGTCGCAGCACCTGTCACCGAGGGTCTCGAGCGGGATCGTCGCCGCGCTCGCGGGCTGGGGCCTGTACTCCCTGCTCCACGACGGCGCGATCCGCCTCGGACCGCGACACCCGGTCGATCCGTCGCAGGTGCAGACACTGTCCTGGGCGCAGGCGCCGGGCCTGTTCCTGACGGTGACCGGATTCCTCGCGCTGTTCCTCGTCCTCGGTCTGTACGGCCTCTGGCACTACCGCAATCGCGACGGGCGGGCGCGACGCCGCACCCCCCGCCGCTGACGGCGGGCGCCACGCCACCGCATGCCACTGTCGTCCCGCACGCGCACCCTGGCGGCCGTCATCGCCTGCATGGCGGTGTACGGCGTCACGGTCGGGTTCACCACGCCCGTCCTGTCCCTGCTGCTCGAGACGCGTGGCGTGGGCCGCACCCTCATCGGCCTGAACGCGGTCATGCCCTCGATCGCGCTGATGCTGATCGCCCCGTTCGTGCCGGGGCTGGTGCTGCGCTTCGGCATGCGGCGCTTCCTCGCCGGCTGCCTCGCGGGCGATCTCGCGCTGGTGCTGCTGCTGCCGGTGTTCGATTCGCTGGCCGCGTGGTTCGTGCTCCGGCTGGCGATGGGCGCGACGCTCGGCGGGTTGTTCGTCGCGGCGGAGACCTGGATCAACGCGGTGGCGGAGGACGGCACGCGCGGGCGCACGATCGCCGTCTACAACACGGTGTTCTACGCGGTCGGCGCGCTCGGCCCGGCGCTGGTCGCGGTTTCCGGCATCGAGGGCTGGACGCCGTTCCTCCTTGCCGCCGCGCTGATCCTGCTCGCCGCGGCGCCGCTCGCCTGGGCCGTGAACGAGGGCTCGCTGGCGCAGCGCGACGCGCCCTCCTTCGGCCTCGCCGGCTTCGTGCGCGCGGCGCCGCTGGTCAGCACCGCCGTGGCCCTGTTCGCGGTGGTCGAGTTCACCCTCGTCTCCCTGCTCCCGGTGTACGGCGTGCGCAGCGGCCTGGCACCGGGCGCGGCCGCGCTGCTGCTGACCGCCATCGGGCTGGGCCGCGTGGCCCTGCAACTGCCGATCGGCTGGCTCGCCGACCGCACCCGTGCCGCGCCGGTATTGATCGGCTGCATCGCGTCGACCTGCCTCGGCGCGCTCGCGCTGCCCTGGGCGGTGGGCGCCGGCATGGCCGGCAACGCACTGCTGTTCGTGTGGGGTGGAATCGCCGGCGGCATCTACACCGTGGCCATGACCATGGTCGGCGCGCGCTACCGCGGCACCGATCTCGCGACGGCGAACGCGGCCTTCGGCGTGCTGTGGGGCATGGGCGGGATCGCCGGCCCGGCGGCCGGCGGCGTCGCGATGGATCTGTGGGACCCGCACGGGCTGCCGGCGATGCTGGTCATCGCCTGCGGCGCCGCGACCCTGCTGGCCACGCGGGTGCACGGCGCCCGCTCCTGATCGGGATCAACCCGCTCCGCGCCGGCGGGCGGCGCCGACCGCTAGAGTAACGGCCATGCGCACGCCCGCACCCGGCACGCTCGTCGTCGCCCTGCTCGTGGCCGGCGTGGTCGCGGTCGCGTGGCCGGCGGCCGCGCCCGCATCCGCTCGCGCCTCGCTCGCGGGCGCGGGACGCCTGGCGGGCGTGCTGGCGCTGGTCACGCTGCTCACGGCCGCCGCCCTGAGCGTGCGCATCCCGCGCGCCGATCGCTGGTTCGGCGGCCTGACCCGGCTGTGGCAGACTCATCACGCGCTCGGCGCGCTGGCGTTCCTCGCCGCGATGCTGCACCCGTGGCTGCTCGCGTTCGCCGCGACCGGCACGACACCGGGGGCCGTGCGCGCGCTGCTGCTGCCGCCGGCGCAGGCCTGGCCCGCGTGGGCCGGCTGGATCGCGCTGCTGGCGCTGACCAGCTTTCTCGCGCCGACCTTCGCCTTCTTCGGCACCCCGGAGTACCAGCGCTGGAAGCGCCTCCATGCGCTGGCGGGCGTCGCCGTCGCCGCGGCGCTGGCGCATGCGCTGCCGCTGGCCGGCGCCGTGCCACGGAGCGCCTGGGTCGCCCTGGGTGCACTGGCGATCGCGGCCTACCTGTACCGGCGCGTGCTGGCGCCGCTCGTCGGCCGGGCGCGCTACGTCGTCGCCGCCGTCGTCCCGCGCGCGCCCGACGTGGCCGAGATCCTGCTCGCGCCCACCGACCGCGTGCTGGCGCACGCCGCGGGCCAGTTCGTGTATCTCACCCCGCGCGATCCGGCGCTCGCCGCCGGCCGTGGCGAGGAACATCCCTACACGGTCGCTTCCGCGCCGGGCGAGCCGGAACTGCGCATCGCCGTGAAGGGCAGCGGCGATGCGAGCCGCGCGCTGCTGCGCGTCGCGCCGGGCACCGACGTGGGCGTGGAAGGCCCCTACGGCGATTTCTTCGCCGGCACGGGCACGCGCCCGGAACTGTGGATCGCCGGCGGCATCGGCATCGCGCCGTTCCTGGCGCGCGTGCGCGAGCTGGCCGCGCTCGGGGCCCGCACCGACGCGGTGCTCGTCTACTGCGCGGGGAGCGAGGCGCAGGCGCCATTCCTGGCCGAGCTGCGCGAACTCGCCGCGCGCATCGCCGGGCTGCGGCTGGTGCCGCACCTGCTCGACCGCGACGGCGTGTTCGCCGCCGCGTTCCTGCGCACGCACTGCGCCGACGCTCCGGCGCGCACCGTCCGCCTGTGCGGCCCCGCCGGCCTCGCGCGCGCCGCGCGCGCCGCGCTGCGCGCGGTCGGCGCCGGGCGCGCACCGCTCCACACCGAGGAGTTCACGCTGTTATGAAGACGCTCGTCTACACCGTGTTCGTGGCGTTCTGGTCCAGCCTGGCGACCCTGCTGGCCGTCGAAGCGCTCGCGCCGCCCGTGGCGGCGCAGCCGGCGGCGGCGCGCGCGATCGACGCGGCCGAGCTCGCGCGGCATGCCGCGCCCGGCGACTGCTGGATGGCGATCGACGGGACAGCCTACGACGTGACCGGCTACCTGCCTGGCCACCCGTCGGCACCCGACATAGTGACGCGCTGGTGCGGCCGCGAGGCCAGCGAGGCGTTCGCGACCAAGGACTACGGCCGGCCGCACAGCGCCGACGCGCGTCGCCAGTTGGAGGCACTGGCGATCGGGCCTTATGCCGCACCGCCGTGAGCGGCGCCTCCCGACGTCGGGCGCGCGGCTTCAGTCGCGCACCGATTCCGGGATCGGACCGTCCCAGCGGAAGGCCGAGTAGCGGGCAAGCTGCGCCGGGCGCAGCGTCTGCGGGTAGCGCCGGCCGTCGATGATCCAGGTCGGGAAGCCCGTGATGCCGGCGCGGCTGCACTGGGGCGCGAGCTGGCCGCGCGAGCGCGGGTTGCACTCGATGTACGGCAACCGTTCGGCGGCGGCGCCGAACAGGCGCTTCTGGTCCTGGCAGTGCGGGCACCAGTAGGCGCCGTAGAACTGCGCGCCGCTGCGGGTGAGATGCTGCGCGAGCGCCTCGAGGTACGGTTCGCCGCGCCCGTCGCGCGGCTCGAGCACGCCGCTGTAGTGCAGTTGCAGCGCGCCCGCGAGCAGCAGCGCGCCGGCCCCGCAGCCCGCGAGCCAGCGGCCCCAGCGCCAGTCGGACAGCGCCGCCGGGCGCGCGAGCGTCGCCGCGACCAGCGCGGCGACGATCAGCGCGAGCGAGGCCAGGCACCAGGCGCAGTACGCGTCGAGATCGATTTGCACCGCGACCTGGTAGTACAGGCTCGCGACGGTGCCGAGGAAGGCGGTGAGCCAGGCGAGCGGCCAGGCGTCGGCGTGGCGGCGCAGGCGCCAGGCGCAGGCGCCGAGCACCCCGTACATGCCGATGCCGAGCACCGCGAGCGGGATGCCCAGGAGTTCGGCCCAGCGGCTCGACTGCACGATGTCGCAGCCCGAGCCGACGCCGCAGAACGGCAGCTCGGCGAGCGAGGCGTGGACGATTGCGAGCCACAGGCTGAGCGCCGCGCCGGCGATCGCGATCCCCAGGAGCAGCAGCGGATAGCGCGGGCCGGCCGCGGCAACGGTCGCGGCGGCCTGCGCCCGGGCCTGACCGCGCTCCTGGCGCCGCTGGCGCTTGCGCTCGGTGCGGCCGGGCGCGTCGCTCATGGCGCGAGCCGCCGGTCGCCGGCGGCGCTCAGCACCCGAACACCACGGTCGCCGCCTCGAAGACGGGACCATCGACGCAGACGCGCTTCATGGCGGGCCCCGCGGGCGTCTCGATGCGGACCGTGCAGCCGGCGCAGCCGCCCACCGCGCAGGCCATGTTCTCCTCGAGCGACACCTGGCAGGGCAGCGCGCAGTCGAGCGCGAGCCGCTGCACGGCCCTGAGCATGGGCGTCGGGCCGCAGGCGTAGATCTCGACCTCCGCGCGCGCCCCCGGCTCGAGCGAATCGAGCCACGCGCGCGCGAGATCGGTGACGTAGCCCTCGTAGCAGCCGGCATAACCCCGCAGGCTCGCGAGGCGGCTCGGGATGCCCTGGTCCTCCAGCAGCGGCATGGCGCCCGTGACCGCCGGGGGGACGCCGGACACGAGGATGCGCGAGGGCTGGACCGGGAACGGGAACGGCGCCTCCGAGCCCATCAGCACGAACGGCGCGACCGGCGGCGTGGCACGACGCATGTGTCCGGCGAGGAAGAGCATCGGCGGAATGCCGACGCCGCCGCCGATGAGCAGCGGGCGCGGGCGGTAGCCCGCGAGGCGGAACGGCTGGCCGATCGGGCCGATGAGGCTCGTCGTCTCGCCGACGGCGCGCGCGGCCAGCAGGCGGGTGCCCAGACCGTGCGCCTTGTACAGGATCTCGATCTCGCCGCGACGGGTGTCGGCGCGCATGATCGACATCGGCCGGCGCATCGGCAGCAGGTCCGCGCAGGACAGGTGCACGAAGTGGCCGGGCAGCGCGCGCGCGGCGGTGCCCGGCGCGGCGACCCGCAGGATGTGCTGGTCGCCCGCGCAGTGCTCGTGGGCGACGATGCGCGCGTCCTCCACGAGGAGCGTGCCGCGCGTCGCCGGATGGACCGCCGCGCTCATGCCTCGTGCACCACGCGCCCGGCAACCAGCGTGTAGGTCACGCGGCCGCGCAGGGTCCGGCCCAGGAACGGGGAGTTCTTGCCGGCGCTCGCCATCGTATCCGCGTCCAGCACCCAGGCTGCGTCCGGGTCGAACAGGCACAGGTCGGCCGGCGCCCCGACCGCGAGGTGCCCGCAGTCCAGCCCCAGGATCCGGGCCGGTTCGATCGTCAGCGCGGCGAGGGCGCGGGCAAGGTCCAGCCGCCCCTCGTGCACCAGCGCGAGGGTGAGCGGCAGCAGCGTGTCCAGCCCCGAGATGCCCGGTGCGGTCACCGCGAACGGCGCGCTCTTGCCGTCCAGGTCGCGCGGCTGGTGATCGGAGCAGATCGCCGCGACCGCGGCGCTGGCGACCGCCGCGCGCAGGCCCTGCCGGTCGCGCCGCGAGCGCAGGGGCGGGCGCACGTGGCACATCGCGTCGTAGTCGCCGATGTCCTCGTCCACCAGGTGCAGGTTGTGGATCGCGACGTCCGCGGTCACCGGCAGGCCGCGCTTGCGCGCTTCGGCCACCATGCGCGCGCCGCGCGCGGTGGACAGGCGGCAGAAGTGCGCGCGCACGCCGGTCTGCTCGATGAGGAGCAGATCGCGCGCGAGCGCGACGGTCTCGGCGGTCTCGGGGATCCCGGCGATGCCCAGCCGCGTCGCGGTCGGCCCGTCGTGCGCGCGTCCGTTGCGCGCGAGCCAGTGGTCCTCGGACTGCAGGAACACCGTCAGGCCGCAGGTCGCCGCGTACTCCAGGGCGCGGCGCAGCACCTCGGTGCTGGCGATCGGCGCGGTCGCGTTGCCGACCCCGACGCAGCCGACCGACCGCAGCGCGTACATGTCGGCGAGCTGCTCGCCGTCCAGGCCGCGCGTGAGCGCGCCGATGCACAGCACCCGGGCGCGCGCGGCACTCGCGGCACGCTGGTGGATCAGCTCTACCACGGCTGGCGAGTCGATCACCTGCGACGCGTCGGGCGGGTAGCACAGCGTGGTCACGCCACCGGCGACCGCGGCGGCGGTCTCGGTGGCGATGGTCGCCTTCGGCTCGCGCGTGCGCGCGGCGAGGTCGACGATGCCCGGCATCACGACGAGGCCGGCGGCGTCGAGCGTACGCCGCGCGTTGAACCCGGGCGGTGCCCGACCGACCGCGGCGATGCGTCCCTGCGCGACGAAGACGTCGCGCTGCGCGTCGATGCCGTGCGCGGGATCGACCAGGCGGCCGCCGCAGATGCGCAGCGCGCTCACTCCGCACCCTCCGGCGCGCGCGCCTGCAGCGTGCCCATGGCCATCGCCATCACGGCCATGCGCACGGCGATGCCGTGGCTGACCTGCTGCAGGATCACCGAGCGGCTGCCGTCGGCGACGTGGGAATCGATCTCCACCCCGCGGTTGATCGGCCCGGGGTGCATCACGATCGCATCGGGCCTGGCGGCGGCGAGGCGCATCTCGGTGAGGCCGTACAGGCGGAAGTACTCACCCCCTCCGGGCAGCAGCGCGCTCGCCATGCGCTCCTGCTGCAGGCGGAGCATGCAGACGACGTCGCAGCCCTCGATGCCACGGTCCAGGTCGTGGAACACGCGTACCCCCAGGTCCTCGATGCCCGTGGGAATGAGCGTGCGCGGCCCGACCACGCGGATGTCGCGCGTGCCCAGCAGCCGCAGCGCGTGGATCTCCGAACGCGCCACGCGCGAGTGCAGGATGTCGCCCACGATCGCCACCGACAGGCGCGCGAAGTCGGGCTTGTGCCGGCGGATGGTGAACATGTCGAGCAGCCCCTGCGTCGGGTGCGCGTGGCGGCCGTCGCCGGCGTTGATCACGGCGTCGTCCGGCGCGACGTGGCGGGCGATGTAGTGGGCCGCGCCGGAGGTCTCGTGGCGCACGACGAACATGTCGCAGTGCATCGCCTCGAGGTTGCGCAGCGTATCGAGCAGCGTCTCGCCCTTCTTGGTCGATGAGGCCTGGATGTCGAGGCTCAGCACGTCCGCCGACAGCCGGTTGGCGGCGAGCTCGAAGGTCATGCGCGTGCGGGTGCTGGGCTCGAAGAACAGGTTGACGATCGTCTTGCCGCGCAGGAGCGGCACCTTCTTCACCGCGCGACCGGCGACGCCGGCGAACTGCTCGGCCGCGTCGAGGATGTCCACCAGCAGCGCGCGCGGCAGGCCGTCGATGTCGAGGCAGTGCCGCAGGCGGCCCTGCGCGTCGACCTGCAGGTTGGAGGACGGCATCAGTCGCGCGCCTGGATCACGATGTCGAGCGGCTCGGGGCCGGTGAGCTTCAACTCCTCGCCCGCGCCGGGCGCCAGTCGCGCGCCGCACACGGCGGCCTCGATCGGCAGCTCGCGCCCGCCGCGATCGGCCAGCACCGCGAGCGTGATGCTCGCCGGCCGGCCGTAGTCGAAGATCTCGTTCATCGCCGCGCGCACCGTGCGGCCGGTGTAGAGGATGTCGTCGACGAGCACCACGTGCCGGCCCTCGATCGCGAACGGCAGGTGCGAGGGCGTGACCGTCGGGTGCATGCCGATGCGGCTGAAATCGTCGCGGTAGAAGGCGATGTTGAGGACGCCGAGCGGACGTTCATGGCCGAGCAGCTTCGTCAGGCGCTGCGCCACCCATACCCCGCCGGTGTGGATGCCGATGAACTCCCACTCCGCGAGTCCGCGCTCCTGCCGCAACCGGATCAGTTCGTCGGCCATGGCGGCGAGCCACGCGTCGACCTGCGCGGCGCCGAGGCGGCGACGGGGCGTCATGCGGGGGAGTCCGCCCGCGCGGAACGGGTACCGAACCAGGTCTCCAGGATGACCTGCGCGGCGAGCGCATCGACACGCGCCTG
This sequence comes from uncultured Gammaproteobacteria bacterium, assembly GCA_964404305.1. Taxonomy (GTDB): domain Bacteria; phylum Pseudomonadota; class Gammaproteobacteria; order JADZEE01; family JADZEE01; genus CAYOJP01. Next base: position 6,296 of record CAYOJP010000081.1, on the reverse strand, counting down.
CCCCCCGCGGCCGGCGCGGGCGCTGGCCTCCACCGACGACAGGCGTTCGTCCACCGTCTCCACCGGACGCCCGTGGCGGGCGGTCAGCCCCGCCGCGAAGGCCGCGATGGCGGGAGCGAGGCGGTGGGGCGTGCCGTCGGCGTGCGTCGGCAGCCCGACGACGAAGAGGTCGGGCGCCCAGGTCGCCACCAGCGTCGCGAGCGCGCGCCAGTCCGGGCCGTCGGCGCGCACCGGGAGCGTGGCGAGCGGGCCGGCGGTCGCCGCCAGCGTCTCACCGATCGCCACGCCGATCCGCCGGGCACCGTAGTCGAAGGCCATCACCGTGCGCGAGCGCGCGCTCATGCATGACCGACGTCATGGGACAGCATCGCCAGGTCGACGCCGAGCAGGCGCGCCGCGGCGCGCCAGCGGGCTTCCGGCGCGGCGCGAAACACGATGTCGAGGTCGGCGGGGCCGCTGAGCCAGGCGTTCTCGGCCAGCTCTCGCTCCAGCTGGCCGGCGCCCCAGCCGGCATAGCCCAGTGCAACCAGCGTGTCCACCGGGCCCTCCCCGCGCGCCATCGCCTCGAGGATGTCGCGCGAGGTCGACACGCCCAGCTCGGCGTTCACCTCGATGGTCGAGTTCCAGGTGCTGGCGGGGCGGTGCAGGACGAAGCCGCGGTCGGTCTGGACCGGGCCGCCCTCGAAGACCGGCCGCGCGCCGATGTCCGGCGTCGACGGTTCCAGGTCCATCTGCGACAGCACCTCGGCCAGGTCGATGCCCAGCGGGCGGTTGATGACGATGCCCATCGCACCCTCCGGGCCGTGCGCACAGATGTAGGTCACGGTCTGATGGAAATTGGGATCCATCAGCGTCGGCATCGCGATGAGGAAATGATTCGTGAGGTCCAGCGCGCTCATGAGCAGGGCTAGTATCGGCAGACCCTCCGGGCCTTACAAGCCGCTCCGCGCGGCGCTGGTCGATTGCAGCCAGCGGCGCCGGTGCAGCGTGCCATATGGACCATCCGGGCGTAGCGAGGGCCGGTCATCAGCGCCGTTGGCCGATTCCCACTCATTCCAATCAAGAGGATAGGCTGCCTCTCGCAGTCGCCGCCTTGCGGTGCGGAAATTGCTTTCCGGCCACTGTTGCGGCACTGCCGCGGCGCCGCCACTCCCGCTGAACCGCTGTGACCGGAGACTCGATTCCATGCACCGCCCGACCCGCCTGCCGCTGCGCGCCCCGCGGTCCATCGCGCTCCTGCTGGGCTGCGTTCCGCTCGTCACCGGCGCCGCCGGCGTGCAGGAGGTGATCGTCACCTCCACGCGCGTCAACCAGGATCCGCTCACGGTGCCGATGGCCATCACGGCGGTCGAGATGGACGCCATCCAGAGCAACCAGCAACTCGGCCTCGACGAGGCCCTCGGCCGGGTGCCGGGCGTGTTCTTCCAGAACCGCTACAACTTCGCGCAGGACCTGCGCATCTCGATCCGGGGCTTCGGCTCGCGCTCGAACTTCGGCATCCGCGGCATCAAGCTGTTCGTCGACGGCATTCCGTCGACCACCACCGACGGCCAGGGCGGCGTCGACGACATCGATCTCGGCTCGACCCAGCGCGTGGAAGTGATCCGCGGCGCGGCGTCCTCGCTGTACGGCGCGGCGGCGGGCGGCGTCATCAGCCTGTACACCGAGGACGGTCCGGAGCGGCCGTTCGTCGAGGCGGGCCTGTCGCTGGGCGAGTTCGACTACCAGAAGTACCAGGTCAAGGCGGGCGGACAGACCGGCCGGCTCAACTGGCTGGTCAACACGTCCTACATGAACATGGAGGGCTACCGGAAGCACTCCTGGGCGCAGAACGGCCTCATCAACAGCAAGTTCCGCTGGGACATCGACGAGACGAGCGACCTCACCGTCGTCGTCAACGCCTTCGACTCGCCCAGGGCCGACGACCCGGGCGGCCTGTCGGCGGCGCAGGTCCGCACCAACCGCAAGCAGGCCTTCTGCAACCTCAACGCCTTCAACGACGCCTGCCGGTTCGCCTCCGGCGAGGCGATCGACCAGCAGAAGGCCGGCTTCGTCTACCGCAAGGAGTTCAACGAACAGCACCAGATCGTGCTGCGCAACTACTACGTGTGGCGAGGCTTCGAGGGCTTGCAGCCGTTCCAGGCGTCCGGGTACATCGAGTTCGACCGCTTCTTCTATGGCGGCGGCGCGCAGTACATCTGGACCGGCGAGCTGTACGGCCACTCCAACCGGCTCACCTTCGGCGTCGACCTCGACGAGCAGGAGGACGACCGCCAGCGCTACGACAACGACTTCGGCGTGCGCGGCGTGCAGACCCTCGACCAGCTCGAGGCCGCCGACTCGCAGGGCGTGTTCGTGCAGAACGAGTTCGCCATCCTCGACAACCTGCTGCTGACGCTGGGCGCGCGCTACGACATGCTCGATCTCTCGGTGGAGGATCGCTTCCTCGCCAACGGCGACCAGACCGCGGAACTGGAATTCGACGAGCTCTCGCCGATGCTGGGCCTCATGTGGAGCCCGCTCGACGAGCTGAACCTGTACACCAACTACACGAGCAGCTTCGAGACGCCGACCTTCACGGAGCTGGCCAACCCCGCACAGGCCGGCACGCTGGGCGGCTTCGCCAACGTCACCCGCCAGCTCGCGAAGACCTTCGAGATCGGCGCCAAGGGCAACCTCGGCCCGCGCGTCATCTACGACGTGGCCGCGTACACGACCGCCGTCGAGGACGAGATCACCAACGTCATCACCGAAGGCAGCCGGGCGTTCTTCGTCAACGCCGACACCGAGCGGCGCGGCGTGGAGACGGCGGTCGGCGTGAACGTGTTCGAGGGCCTCGACGTCACCGCGACCTACACCTTCTCGGACTTCGAGTTCGACCGCTTCTCGCGCACGCCGGCCAACGAGGGCAACGCGCTGCCCGGCGTGCCCGAGCACCAGTTCTACGCGGTGGTGAACTACCGCCACCCCTCCGGGCTGTACGTGAACTGGGACATGCTGCACGTGAACCGCTACTGGGCCGACAACGGCAACACGGCGCAGAACCCCTCCTACCAGGTCGCCAACCTGCGCTTCGGCCGGCCGTTCGTGCGCGGCAACGTGACGTTCGAGCCCTACGTGGGCCTGAACAACATGTTCAACGAAGAGTACAACGGCAACGTGCGCCTGAACGCGGTCGCCCCGCCGGCACCCGGTGCGACGCCGCGCTACTTCGAGCCGGCGCCGGAGAAGAACGTCTACGGCGGCATCCAGGTCCGCTACGACTTCGACAGCTGAGCGCCCGCTTTCAGCCGGCGACCGTCGACCGCAGCAGCAGGAAGTCCCGCACCGCGGGGTCCTCGGCCAGGCCGGCGGCGCGCTCATAGGCCGCGCGTGCCTCGTCCGGGCGCCCGAGCGCGGCGAGCAGGTGCGCGCGCAGGGCCCACCAGGGCTGGTAGCGCTCCAGCCCCGGCGCGTCGATCGATTCGAGCAGGGCCAGCCCCGCGGCCGGGCCGCGCGCCTCGGCGACCGCGGCGGCACGGCCGACCGCGGCGCCGACCGTGGGCGCCAGGCGCAGCAAGCCCTCGTAGAGCAGCGCGATCGCCTCCCAGGGCGTGACGCCGGTGCGCGCGCGCTGCGCGTGCGCCGACTGGATCGCGGCCTCGAGCTGGAAGCGCCCGGGCACCCCCGAGCGCGCGGCCAGCGCGAGTTCGCGCTCGGCCTCCTGCAGCAGCGGGCCGGACCAGCGCGTGCCGTCCTGCGCGGTCAGTGGCACGAACCGGCCGTCGTCGTCGCGGCGCGCGCCGCGGCGCGCCTCGCAGTGCAGGACCAGCGCGAGCAGTCCGCGCGCCTCGGCCGCTCGCGGTAGCGCGGCAACGACGATGCGCGCCAGCCAGATCGCCTCCTCGGCCAGCCCGGCATGGCGCGCATCGGCGCCGGCGACATCCTCCCAGGCGCTGCCGTAGGCGGCGTAGATGCCTTCCAGCACGGCGTCGAGGCGCGCCGGGAGCTCCGCGGCCTCGGGTTCCTCGAAGCGCAGGCCGGCCTCCCGGATCCGGGTCTTCGCGCGCACGAGCCGCTGGCTCATGGCGGCCGGCGAGACGAGGAAAGCCGACGCGATGCGGGCGGCGTCCAGTCCCAGCACCACCTGCAGCATCAGCGGGGTGCGCACGAGCGGATCGATGTCGGGATGCGCGCACACGAACAGCAGCTTCAGGCGGTCGTCGGGCAGCGCCGGTGGCGGGCCGGGATCGACGGGCTCGTCCCCGAACAACGCCAGCACCGCCGGATCGCGGCGCACGCGCGCGTGCCGGGCCGCGTGCAGCAGGTTCCGCCGCGCGGCCGTCAGCAGCCACGCCTCCGGGTGGTCGGGAACTCCGCGCTGCGGCCAGACCTCCAGCGCGACGCGCAGCGCCTCGGCGAGCGCGTCCTCGGCGGCCGCGACATCGCGCCAGCGGCAGGCGAGCCACGCGACCAGCCGGCCGAAGGACTCGCGCGCCGCGCGTTCGGCGGCGCGGCGCGCGAGCAGGGTGTCGCCGGTCAACCGCGCCCCGTCAGCCGAGCAGCGGCCGCAGTTCGATTCCGCCCGCCGTCACCGCCGGGCAGCGCGCGGCCAGGTCGAGCGCGGTGTCGAGGTCGGACACCTCGAGGATGAAGTAGCCGCCGAGCTGTTCCTTGGTGTCCGCGAACGGGCCGTCCTGCACGTGCCGCCGGCCGTCGCGCAGCCGCAGGGTCGTGCCCGTCCCGGGGGCCTGCAGGCCGCTGCCGCTGACGACCACGCCGGCCTCCGCCAGCGCGCGCGCATAGGCCATCCAGGCCGCGCCGTAGGCCGGCTGCTGCGCCGGATCGGTCCGCTTCGCGAGGTCCTCGGGGGCCTCGTAGATCAACATCATCAGCTTCATCGTCGTCTCTCCCGGCGCGGCGAGCGCCTGTTCCGGGGCCGGACCGATTCCGTCCCCGCCACGCAGAGCCGCGAGACCGGTCCGTTTCGACAGGCCGCGACCGGACCGGCACGACAACGACTCAGGATGGCGGCATCACCACGACGATCTTGCCCTTTGCGCGGCGCGAGGCGAGGTCGGCGAGCGCCTGCGCGGCGCGCTCCAGCGGATAGGTGGCGGACACGTGGGGCCGCAGCCGGCCGTCGGCGAACCAGCGCGCGAGTTCGGCGGTGGCTTGCGCGAACTCGTCCGGGCAGTGACGCGTCCACGCGCCCCAGTAGACGCCGACGATGTCGCGCTCGAGCAGGAGCGCGAGATTGAGCGGCAGCTTCGGGATGTCGCCGGCGGCGAAGCCGATGACGAGGTAGCGGCCGCGCCAGCCGAGCGAGCGGAACGCGGGCTCGGCCCAGTGCCCGCCGACGGCGTCGTAGACGACATCGATGCCGGCCTTGCCGCCCAGGACCTTCAGGCGCTCGCGCAGGTCCTCGTCGGCGTAGTTCACGCACTCGTCGGCGCCGCGCGCGCGGCACACGTCGAGCTTGTCCGCGCTCGACGCGCAGGCGATGACGCGCGCGCCGAGGGCCTTGCCGATGTCGATCGCGGCCAGGCCCACGCCGCCCGCGGCGCCCAGCACCACCAGCGTCTCGCCCGCGGCGAGCCGCCCGCGGTGCACGAGGGCGTGCTGCGCGGTGCCGTAGGTGATGAGGAACGCCGAGGCGGTGACGTCGTCCATGCCGGCCGGCGTCGGCACGAGGTGCGCCGCCGGCACCCGCACGCGCGTCGCGAACGCGCCGTAGTCGACGTAGCCCATCACTCGCGCCCCGGGCTCCGGACCCGTGACGCCCGCGCCGCATTCGAGCACCTCGCCTGCGAACTCGATGCCGGGCGAGAAGGGCAGCGGCGGCTTGACCTGGTAGCGGCCCTGCACGATCAGCACGTCCGGGAAGTTGGCCGCCGCGGCGCGCACGCGGACGACGACCTCGCCGGCGCCCGGTACCGGATCGGGCACGTCCTCGACCACCAGGGACTCGGGCGGCCCCCACGCCTTGCACAGCAGTGCCTTCATGGTGTCTCCGCCGTCGCCGCCCGCCGGCGTCGCGGCGCCAAATCTACAGGAAGATCGCTGGCGAGCGCAGCGGGCGGTCGCCGGCGCGGCCCGGACGCATCGCGGGCAAGCCCGCTCCCGCAGGAACGTTCGCTCAGACGCTGGAGCAGCACTCCCGTAGGAGCGGCTTCTGCCGCGATAGCGTTGGCGCCGAACCCGCGGAAGGCTGTCGCGGGCAAGCCCGCTCCTACAGGAACGTTGGCTCGACGTCGTGCCGAGGCTCCTGTAGGAGCGGCTTCAGCCGCGATAGCGTCCGGCGCCGTCACTTGCTC
>CAYOJP010000080.1:0-14779 GCA_964404305.1 uncultured Gammaproteobacteria bacterium | reverse complement strand
TGGCCCCAGGCACCGCGACGCGGCGCACCGCGAGCAGGTCGTCGAGCGAGAAGTGCAGGCCGACGCCGAACATCAGCAGCATGACGCCGATCTCGGCGAGCTGCGCGGCGAGCGCGACATCGGCCACGAAGCCCGGCGTCGCCGGGCCGATGAGGACCCCGGCGATCAGGTAGCCGACGAGCGCCGGCAGCCGCAGGCGCGTCGCCAGCACGCCGAGCACGAGTGCCAGGCCGAAAGCCGCGGCGAGGGTGGTGATGAGGGCGATGTCGTGGGGCATGGCGCTCGCGCGGGTCGGCGTCTGACGACGCCCCGACACCATGCCTGCACCGCTCGACGCAGGCAAGCCGGAAACGCCTGCCGGTGACGCCGCAGAACCGCGGTGTCGCAGTACGCTATCGCGGCTGCAGCCGCTCCTGCAGGAGCCTTGCTCCGACGTTGAAACGGAGTTCCTGTAGGAGCGGGCTTGCCCGCGATAGCCCTCCCCGGGGTCGGCGTCAGCCGGAGGCGGCCTCCGCGTCGGCGAGCTGCTTCAGCCGGCGGCGCATGGTCACGCCCGCGCGGTCGACCGCGACGTGCGACTCGAAGAAGTCCGGGTCGTGGTCCTCGTCGTGCATGCGCTGGATGCGCTCGAGCGCGACCTGGTCCTCGCCGAAAGCCACCGTCTGCGCGCGCAGCATGAATGCGTCGACCGCCTCGTCGTCGAGCGCGAAGGTGCGGCACAGCGCGTACCAGTAGTGCGTCGTGCGCTGGGTCTCGGGCGTGATGAGCTGGGCGACCTCGACGCCGGCGGTCGAGCCGGGCGCGCCCTCGGGCAGATCCAGGTTGCGCAGCCGTCCGGTGTTCACGTGCAGGCTCGGGGCGACGTAGCGCGCACCCGAACTGCGCAGGCACTGCGCGCCCTCCCAGCCGAGCGGCGAGGCATAGATCGACGGCAGCTTGCACTGCACGTGCCGCCAGACCTGGATCGTGGTGTCGTCGATCGTCTCGTCGGCGGGGGTGCGCGCGTACTCGGGCGTGCCGAAGGTCGTTGCGTGCAGGAACGACAGGTGCGAGAGGTCCAGCAGGTTCTCGTGCATGTAGACGTAGCTGCCCGCCAGGTGCAGGTAGCCGACCACGCGGCGCCAGCCGCCGCCCTCGAGCCAGTCGGGCACCGGCACCAGGGCCGGATCGGCGAGGGCCGGAGCCCCGGGCCAGATCCACGCGAAACCGGCGCGCTCCACCACCGGGTAGGACCGCAGGCGCAGGTTCGGCGGCACGCTCGGCTGGGACGGCACCTCGATGCAGGTCCCGGCGCAATCGTAGCGGAAGCCGTGGTAGCCGCAGACGATGGTGTCGCCGTCGAGCGTGCCGTGCTCTAGGGGATAGGAACGATGGCAGCAGCGGTTCTGCAGCGCGACGGGACGACCGTCCTGCGCGCGGAACAGCAGCACGCTGCGGTCGAGCAGGCGGCGCGCGAGGAGCGCGCGCCCGATCTCGGCGGAGGTGGCCGCCACGTACCAGCAGTTGCGCACCAGCGGCGTGTCGGCATCGGCCATGCGCGCGGCGGCCGTTGCGGCGGCCTCGCGCTGGCGGTTCATGATCGTGGCCATGTCACTCTCCCTCCCCTCCCGCCGCGGTCGCCTCCGCGAGTGTAGACGACGCAGGGCCGGGCGGCGTCCCCCGGGGCATTCGCCGGCCGGGCCCTTCATGCGCCGCAGCATTGACCTGCGTGGTGCGCTTGCCGATGCTTGCACGGGCAAGCCTCACGAACGGGAGAGCGGAACCATGGCGACGAAGGGCGATGTCCTGCTGGTCGGGAGCGTTCCGCTGGCGTCGGTCCAGGAAGTCTTCCACACCTGCGGCACGCTCATCGGCGACCGCGTGCCCTGCCTGCCGGACGGCGAGGTCGGCGATCGCGCCTACTGGATCCTGTACGTGGCCTACCGCACCTACCATGGCCACCCGGACATCCGCACCGTGCAGAAGCCGGCCACGGGCTGGAAGCCGTCGGGGATGGGCGACTGCTGGGCCTTCGAGCTCAAGCGCGGGGTGAAGAAGCTGAAGTTCGCCACCCTCGGCTACGCCGAGGCGGCGATCGGCTCGTACGCCGCCTTCTGCAAGGCGCGCGAGGCGGGCGACATCCCGCAGGGCGTGCGCTTCCAGGTGGCCTTCCCGTTCCCGCAGGATGCAACGTTCTTCTTCTTCCGCGACCCCGCCGACCACGCGGTGGTGATGGCAGCCTACGAGGACGCGCTCGCGCGCGATCTGAAGAAGATCCTGAAGAAGATCCCCGCCGCGGACCTGTGCATCCAGTGGGACGTCTGCACGGACCTGCTGGAGATGACCGGACGCTATTACTCGTGGTCGCGGCCCGAAACGGCGTGGGATCGCTACCTCGCGCCGCTGCGCCGCCTGCCCAGGCTCGTGCCGGAGGAAGCCATGACCGGCTTCCACTTCTGCTACGGCACCTTCCCGCAGAAGCCCGCGCTCATGCCCGAGGACCTCACGCTCAGCGTGCGCTTCGCCAACGCCGCGGTCGCCGAGTGCGGCCGCCGCGTGGACTACGTGCACCTGACCGTGCCGAAGATCCGCACGGATGACATGTACTTCCGGCCCCTGCGCGACCTGGCCGTCGGCACGACGCGGGTCTACCTCGGCGTCATCAACACCGACGGCGTCGAAGGCACGCGCGAACGTGTCGCCGCCGCCCGCAAGCACCTGAAGGACTTCGGCATCGCCGCCGAGTGCGGCTTCGGCCGCGAGCCGCCCGAGAAGATCCCGGCCATCCTGCAGCTGCACCGGCAGATCGCCGACGAAATCCTCGGCTGAGGCGGCCGCTCAGCGCGCGGCGCTCCGCGCCGGCGCGCGGGCGGCCAGGTACCGCACGCAGCCGGCGATGCTGGCGAGCCGCGGGCATTCGGCGTCCGGCACTTCGAAACCCGCTGCCTGCCCCAGGGCCAGCACGAAGTTCAGGAAATCCACCGAATCGAAGTCGATCTGATCGCGGATCGGCCGCGCCGGATCGAGCGTGACCCCGCGCGCCTCGGGCGCGATGCGCCCGAGCACTTCCAGCACCCGCCCCGTCCAGCCGGCCGGATCGTCCATGCCTCGCCTCCCCGATTGTTGATGCAGCGCAGCAGCATTGGCATGCCCGCTCCGTTAGACTGCGTGACAGCGTAGCGCCCTCGGCGTCCCGGATCATGACCATCCGCAACCTGAAGTCGGTGTTCAAGCCCGAATCGATCGCCCTCGTCGGCGCCAGCCGCACCCCCGGCTCGGTGGGCGCGACCGTCGCGAGGAACCTGTACGCGGGCGGCTTTGCCGGGCCGATCATGCCCGTGAACCCGAAGCACCAGGCGATCGGCGGCGTGCTCGCCTACCCCGACATCGCCAGCCTGCCGCTCACGCCCGAACTGGCGGTCGTCTGCACGCCGCCGCAGGCGGTGCCCGGCGTGATCGCCGAGCTGGGCGCGCGCGGCACGCGCGCCGCGGTCATCGTCACCGCTGATTTCGGCGACGGCGACGATGCCGCGGGCAAGGCGCTGGAGCGCCAGGTGCTGGCGGCGGCCCGCCCGCACCTGCTGCGCATCGTCGGGCCCGGCTGCCTGGGACTGCTGGTTCCGCACCACGGTCTGAACGCGAGTTTCGCCCAGATGGCGCCGCGCGACGGCCGCATCGCGTTCGTGGCGCAATCGGGCGCGATCGTCACCTCGGTGCTCGACTGGGCGCACGCTCGCGGCATCGGCTTCTCGCACCTGGTCTCGCTGGGCGACATGCTCGACGTCGACTTCGGCGACATGCTCGACTACCTCGCCAACGACCCCGATACGCACGCGATCCTGCTCTACGTCGAGGCGGTCACCAGCGCGCGCAAGTTCGTCTCCGCCGCGCGCGCGGCGGCACGCACCAAGCCCGTGATCGTCGTCAAGGGCGGCCGCCACGCCGAGGGCGCGCGTGCGGTCGCCTCGCACACCGGCGCGCTCGCCGGCGTCGACGCCGTCTACGACGCCGCGTTCCGCCGCGCCGGCATGCTGCGCGTGTTCAGCCTGCAGGAGCTGTTCGACGCCGTGAGCATCCTCGCCACGGTGCGCCGCCCGCAGGGCGAGCGGCTGCTGATCCTGTCGAACAGTGGCGGCATCGGCGTGCTCGCCGCCGACGCGCTGATGGACCGGCACGGCGTGCTGGCGACGCTCTCGCCGGACACGCTCGCGCGGCTCGACGCGATCCTGCCCCGTACCTGGTCGCGCGGCAATCCGGTCGACATCGCCGGCGACGCCGACGGCGCGCGCTACGGCGCCGCCCTCCAGATCCTCCTCGACTCGAAGGACGCCGACGCCGTGCTGGTGCTGAACTGCCCGACGGCCATCGCTTCCGGCGCCGAGGCCGCGCAGGCGGTCACCGACGCGACACTCGCCGCCACCGCCGCGCGGCGCGCGCCGATCGTGCTCACGAGCTGGGTCGGCGAAGCGTCGGCCGACGGCGCACGCGCCATCTTCAGTCGCAACGGCGTGCCGACCTACGACACGCCCGAGGCGGCGGTACGCTCGTTCATGTACACGGTGAACTACCGCCGCAGCCAGCAGCTCCTCACGCAGACGCCGCGCTCCGTGCCGCAGGAGTTCACGCCGGACGTCGCGGCCGCGCGAGTGCCGATCGCCGCCGCCCTGGCAGCCGGTCGCGAGTGGCTGAACGAGGCGGAGGCGAAGGCCGTGCTGGCTGCATTTGCGATCCCGATCGCGCCCGTGGCGATCGCGGCGACGCCCGCTGCCGCCGCGCAGGCCGCGGCCGGCTTCGGCGTGCCCGTGGCCTTGAAGATCCTCTCGCCCGATCTCACCCACAAGAGCGATGCCGGCGGCGTCGCGCTCGATCTCGGGACGCCGGACGAGGTGCGCGAGCGCGCGCAGGACATGCTCGCGGCGATCGCGGCGAAGCACCCGCAGGCGCGCATCGAGGGCTACACGGTCGGGCCGATGGTGCACCGCCCCGAGGCCCGGGAACTCATCGCGGGCGTCGTGGACGATCCGCAGTTCGGCCCGGTGCTCCTGTTCGGTCATGGCGGCACGGCGGTCGAAGTGATCGACGACAAGGCGCTCGGCCTGCCGCCGCTGAACATGCACCTCGCGCGCGAGATCATGACGCGTACGCGCATCTGGCGGGAACTGGTCGGCTTCCGCGGGCAGCCCCCGGCCGACCTCGATGCGGTGGCCCTCACGCTCATCAAGATCGCGCAGATCGTCATCGACCTGCCCGAGATCGTCGAACTGGACGTGAATCCCCTGCTGGCCGACGCCGGCGGCGTCATGGCCCTCGACGCGCGGATGCGCGTGCGCGCCACCGGCGCCGCGCCCGGTGAACGGCTCGCGATCCGCCCCTACCCGAAGGAACTGGAGGAGGACATCGACCTGGGCGACGGCCGCACGCTGTGGCTGCGGCCGATCCTGCCCGAGGACGAGCCGGCCCTGCAGGCGGCGTTCGCGCGCTTCTCGCCCGAGCAGATCCGGCTGCGGTTCTTCGTGCCGGTGAAGATGCTCACCCACGTCGTCGCCGCGCGCTTCACGCAGATCGACTACGACCGCGAGATGGCCCTGGTGCTCACGCGCCACGGCATCGCGGGCCAGGCCGACATCTACGGCGTCGTGCGCCTGTCGGCCGATCCCGACAACGAGCGCGGCGAGTACGCGATCATCATCGCCGAGGAGATGACGGGCATGGGCCTGGGCCTGCTGATGATGCGCCGGATCATCGATCACGGCCGGCGCCGCGGGCTGCGCGAGATCCGGGGCGACGTGCTGGCCGAGAATGCCACCATGCTGCGCCTGTGCGAAGCGCTCGGCTTCCGGCGCGAGTTCCTGCCCGAGGACCCGTCGCTGGTACGGGTGACTCTGGTTTTGAGGTGATCCGTGATCCGGAAACGATATTCGCCCAACCCTCCCGATCACGGATCACTGATCACGGATCACGAATCACGATCTCACGCCGGCTTCTCTCCCAGCCGGGACTTGGAGCGCGTCTCCCCGCCCGAGGCATGCGGCGTGCGCAGCACGGTGTCGCCCGCCTTCTCCAGCTCCCGCGCGGCGTCGGCCAGCGCCGCCGCCGTGCGCATCAGCTCGTGCCCGGCCGCGGCGAGGGGGATGTAGGCGGCCGGCTCCTTCTCGACGAAGCAGGCGCGGGTGGTGAGCGCGGCGACCGACTCGGCGATCCTCAGCGCCGCGATCGCCTTGGCGGCAGCGTAGGGGTTGCCGAACCCGCCGGCGGCAACCGCGAGTTCCGCCTCCAGCGTCACGGCCGGCAGGCGCGGCGGCTCGCCGGCGCGCAGGCGGGCGATGACGCCATCGAAGCACGTCTGCAGCCAGCGCACGACGCCGGTCGCCGCGAGCACGCGCAGTGCGTCAGCGTTGAACAGCACCATCTCGGTCGCGTCCAGCAGTTCGCGGCGCGCGCCGATCATCGGGTCGCAGGGCAGCACGATGAACCCGTGCCCGGGCGCGTCGACCGGGACCTGCCTGCCGGCCTCGTCCTTGCCGTAGAAGACCTTCCTGGAGGGCGAGTCGGCGATCGAAATCACGGGGATCCCGGCTTGCGCGAACGCGGCGCGCGCCTCGGTCGGGCCGGGCAGCGCCGCGTTCGGGCTCACGAGCAGCACGAGCTGCGGGGCGTAGCGGGCGGCATCGGCCACCGGTCCGGCGCAGTGCGCCGGATCGAGCTTGGCGCCGCTGGTGTACCCGCGCACCTCCAGGTCCTTGCGATCGGCGCGCTCGTCGAGGATCAGGTCGAGCAGCGGCGCGGCGGCGACGCACCCGAGCTTGACGACGGCGAGGCGGAACATGGATTCGGACATCGGACGGACTCCTTGGGCTGGAGGCGGGCGGCCGCTGCCGGCCCGGGGGAGTCGCGATTCTACCGTCGCGCGCCGGGGTGCGACGATCCGCCTGCAACCAGGGGACTATCCTGAAAGTGCCCCCGGGCCCCGTGCCGGGCTGCCGCGAGCGCCGCGGCCGGCGACGGACGGGGCTGGCGGGGACAAGGGGGACGGCCGTCAACCCGCCTTCTTCTGCGGTCGCCCGGGCGGCAGCTTGCCGTCCGCGCGCGCGCGCAGGTAGCGGTACAGCGGGTCGATGTTGGGTTCCACCGCAGGATTGCCCTTCCAGGCCGGCATCGCCCCGACCTGGCCGCGGTAGCCGTTGGTCACGGAGTCGACGAAACGGGCGTGATCGACAGTCTGGTTCAGACGATCGAGCAGGTTCGGAGCGAACGTCGTGCCGATGCCGCTGCCGCCGTGACAGACCTGGCACTGCGACGCGAAGGTGCGCCAGCCGACGTAGGTGTCCTTGTCGACCTGGCACTGCTCTGCCTGCGTGGCGCCGGCGGCACAGTCCACGGTGTAGGCCGGCGCGTCGCCGCCGGCAGCCGGTGCTGGCGTTGCATCCGTCACCGGCGCCCCGGCGGCCTCGGTCGCAACTGCCGGGGCAGGTTCGGCGGGCGGCACCACGGGCGCGGAGGCCGGCGCTGGCTCCGGGGGCGCGGCGACGACCGGTGCGGCAGGCGCCGGGGCTGCTGGTCCGGGCGCTGCCGACGGGGCGGGCACCGCGGCACCTGGCGACGCGCTCGCGGCCGGCGACGCACCCTCGTTCGAACAGGCGGACAGCACGAGCGCCGCCGCGAACACGATTCCGAATCCCGCTCCGATACGCTTCATGACCTCTTCCGTCCCCGCTATCGGCGCGGGCCGCGCGCCAACCGCCATGCACCACTGTCGTGACCCGTCGCCCGGCCCGGTGCGTTCGCTTGCCATCCCCGGCGGCTACACCGGGAATCTGCCTGTCTTTATGCCGCCGGCGCGCGATGGGCATCTTGATCCGGATCACCAGGACCCTTGCGGCCACGCGGAGAATGCACGCCCGTCGGCCGCGTGCGGCCGGATTCATCGACCACCCAGAGACAGGCAGGAGGCAAATCCATGGCCATCGTCCGCTACGAACCCCTCGATGTCTTCAAGCGCCTGACCGACCAGCTCGACTCCCTGATGGCCGGCAAGCTTCCCGCCCTCGGCGACGAGGACAGCAGCGTCGTGACCAGCAGCTGGCGACCGGCCGTCGACATCAGGGAGGAAGCCGATCGCTTCGTGATCATCGCCGATGTCCCGGGCGTCGACCCGAAGAACATCGACGTCTCGATGGACCAGGGCGTGCTGAGCATCAAGGGCGAGCGCGCGCAGGAGAAGGAAGAGGAGCGCGAGGGCTACAGGCGCATCGAACGCTCCCGCGGCACCTTCTACCGCCGCTTCTCGCTGCCGGACTCGGCCGACGCCGAGAAGATCTCCGCGAAGTCCGCGCACGGTGTTCTGGAGCTGACGATCCCGAAGCGCGAGGTCGTCAAGCCGCGCCGGATCGACGTGAAGTCCTGACCTGCCGCCGGGAGGAGGCGACCCGCCGGCCGTCCCCGACCCGCTCCTGACGACGGCGCCTGCTGCGTCGCATCATCGCGATTTCATGCCCGCGCCGTCCCGAAAGGACGGCGCGGGCCGGCCAGTACCTCCCGCAACCCGTCTCCCGCGACGACGATTGGCCGGCGGCCCGCGCGCCCGCCTGGCGCATGATGTCCCGGCGGCGATCGACGCCGCACTGTGGAGGATGCGCGCACATGGCCCTGCTCGAACGCTCGAAGTGGTACGACCTCGCCCGCAGCACCAACTGGACCGCGGGCTACGTCACCGAGGACCAGCTGTTCCCGCCGGAGATGAGCGATCCGTACCGCATCCCGCTCGAGCGCTGGGACGCCTACGACGAGCCCTACAAGGTCTCGTACCGCGAATACGTGAAGGTGCAGCGGGCCAAGGACGAGGGCATCTACTCGGTCAAGACCGCCGCCGCCCGCACGCATTTCCTCGACGACGTCGATCCGCGCTGGCACGGGGTGCTGAAGATGCACTACGGCGGCGTGTGCCTCGGCGAGGCCTGCTCGCAGATCGCCGAGTCGCGCATGGTCCGCTTCGGCAAGGCGCCCGGCATGCGCAACATGGCGACCTTCGGCCTTCTCGACGAGATCCGCCACGCGCAGGCGCAGCTGTACTTCTGCCACGAGAACATCCAGCGCGACGTGCAGTGGGCGTGGGGGCACAAGTGCCTCAACACCGAGGAGTGGGGCGCGATCATGGCGCGCAGCGTCTTCGACGACACCTTCCTCGGCAACGACGCGGTGACGACCGCCATCGAGCTGACCTTCGCGTTCGAGACCGGCTTCACCAACATGCAGTTCCTCGGCCTCGCCGCCGAGGCCGCCGAGGCCGGGGACACGAGCTTCGCGGATCTCATCTCCAGCCTGCAGACCGACGAGGCGCGCCACGCCCAGATCGGCGCCCCGGCGCTGAAGATCATGATCGCGAGTGGCCACCGCGAGGCGGCGCAGCGCATCGTCGACATCGCGTTCTGGCGCACCTACCGCTTCTTCGGTCTCATCTCCGGCTGCGCGCTCGACTACTTCACGCCGCTCGCGCGGCGCACCAACTCCTACAAGGAGTTCATGCTCGAGTGGATCGGCAGCCAGTTCGAGCGCTCGCTGATCGACCTCGGCCTGGCCAAGCCGTGGTACTGGGACTACTTCATCCAGGACCTCGACACGTACCAGCACGGGATGCAGTTCGGCCTGTGGATGTGGCGCCAGACGGTGTGGTTCCCGGTCCCGGCCGGAGTCAGCGTCGAGGAGCGCGAGTGGCTGGAGCAGAAGTACCCGGGCTGGAACGCCAGCTGGGGCCGGGTGTGGGACCAGGTCACCGACAACCTGCTCGCCGGCCGCGAGGAACTGACGCTCGCCAACACCCTGCCGATCGTCTGCAACATGTGCCAGCTGCCGATCGTGGTGCCGCCGGGCACCGCGTGGAAGCCGGAGGAGCACACGCTCGTCCGCGACGGCCGCCGCTACTACTTCCAGTCGCACGTGGACAAATGGGTGTTCGAGCAGGATCCGCGCCGCTACGGCGAGTTCAAGTCGCTGGTCGACCGCGCGGCCGGCGGCGAGGTACAGCCGCCGACCTTCGAGGGCTTCCTGAACTACATGGGCCTCGGGCCGCACGAGCGCGGCTACGACGCGAACGCCTACGCCTGGCTGGAGAGCTTCCGGCGCCGGCAGCGGGCGGCCTGAGCCGCCCGGACCACGGAACGATTGCAGGAGAGGAGCGACCATGAACGTCCTGCCACTGGCGGTCAGCGTCGAGGGCGACGTGCTGATCAGTTTCGTGCCGATGCCGGCGGAGAACACCATCGACCAGGCCGCGGAGTTCGCGGCGCAGTTCGCGCTGCGCCGCCGCGTTCCCGAGCAGCCCGGGCGCACGCTGCGGCTGCGCCGCATCGACGCCGCCGAGCCTCTCGCCCGCGACCTGACGCTCGTGCAGGCCGGCGTCGGCCACATGGACTGGCTGCACCTGTACTACGAATGAGCGCGCAGCCCACGACCGCCTCGCCGGAGGCCAATAACCTGGTCGGGCCGGTGCTCCGCAGCTGCGAGCTCGCCCACACCGTCATCGAGGCGATCCGCGAGGACAATCCGGACCGCGACATCGGCGTCGTCGACAAGCGCGCGTACCTGCGCGTGCAGGCCGAGCAGGACTGCATCGTCCGCCGCGCCACCGTCGAGCGCCTGCTCGGGCGCCCGTTCCAGATGCAGGAGATCGAGCCGCTGCTGTCCTCGTTCGCCGGCCAGATCGAGACCACCACCGACCACGTGCGCTTCTATTACGCGCGCTCCGTCTGAGCGGCGCGGAGGAGAGACCGACATGAAGCAGACCGCGAGCGACGCCGATAGGCTCCGCACCTGGCACCACCTGTCCGGCGCGCGGCGCAAGCCGAGCGAGTACGAGATCACCTCGGTGGACTACTGGTATCCGACCAACCACGCCGGCAGCGGGCAGCCGTTCCAGGCCATCGCGAAGACCGAGCCGGTCAACCAGTGGTACGCGCGCTGGCAGGACGGCACCGCCCTCAGGCACTCCGACTGGCACGCCTTCCGCGATCCGGACGAGGTGATCTACCGCGGCTACACGGCGCTGCAGGACGGCCAGGAGCAGTACGTCGAGGGCGTGCTCGATCGCTTCGACGAGGAAGGCCACGACCAGCAGCTGGCGGAGGACTGGGTGCGCACGCTCGCGCGCCTGTACGCCCCGTCGCGCTTCCTCCTGCACACCGTGCAGATGCTCTCGGGCTACGCGTGCTCGATGAGCCCGACCAGCACCGTCGGGCTCGTGCACTCGTACCAGGCCGGCGACGCCCTGCGCTGGGTCTCTCGCGTCGCCTACCGCACCGCCGAGTTGCGCGACAAGCGCCCCGGGTTCGGCTTCGGCGAGCGCGAGCGCGCCCTGTGGGAGCAGGATCCTGCCTGGCAGGGCTTCCGCGAACTGATGGAACGCCTGCTGGTCGCCTACGACTTCGGCGAGACCGCCATCGTGCTGGCGCTGGTCGCCAAACCCGCCGTCGACGAATGCCTCGTGACCCAGTTCGGCCGCGCCGCGCGCAGCGCCGGCGACACCGTGGCCGCGATGCTCGCCGACGCGCAGCGCAAGGACGTCGAGCGCTCGCGCCGCTGGGCGACCGCCTTCGTGCAGTTCGTCCTCCGCGAGCCCGGCAACGCGCCCGTCATCGCCGACTGGATCGCGCGCTGGACGCCGCTCGCCGACGCCGCCATCGACGCCTGGTGCGCCGCGCTGCCGGACGGCGCCGCACTGGCCGCCGCGGCGCGGGCCGCGACCCGCGCCTGCCGCGACGAGGCGCTGGCGCCACCGGCCTGACGACGCGCGCCGCACGCAACGATCCGTGATTTCACGCAGCCGCAGCGGCCCCGCGCGGGGCCGCTGCGGATTGCTCCACAGGCCGTGCCCGCGCCTGCTGCGTGCGCATTGCAGCCTTCCTCGCGACTCTGCTAAGGTCGGCCGCGCCAGGTTGCTCGCGCGCGGAGTTGCTGCCGCGAACACTCACCGACGGAGCGACGACCGCCCATGCCCAGGCATGCCCGACTGCTCTTCCTCACCGCGGTCGCGACCCTCGTCGTTCCCGCGGCGCGGGCCGACGACGCGCGCGGCGAGGAGGTCTACCGTCACCACTGCGCGTTGTGCCACGAACCCGGGCCGGGCCATGCCGGCACGATGATGCTCACGCAGGCCCGGCCGCAGGGAATGGGCGTGCTGCGCGAACGCACCGATCTCGCGCCGGAGTACGTGGCGCACGTGGTGCGCAGCGGACTGCTCGAGATGCCGCCGTTCCGGCCGAGCGAGATCGGCGCCGAGGACCTCGCCGCGCTCACGCGCTACCTCGCCCCGCGCCGGGCCGCGCCATGATCTCGCGGCGCGCACTGCTGCGGGCGACGCTGGCCGCCGCCGCGCTGCCCCCCGCCGCCGCCGCGGCGCACCGCGCCGGACCGATCTGCGTCGTCGATGACGCCGAACCCGCCGCGCGCGCCTTCGGCGCCCTGCTCGCCCGCCGCGGCGCGGAGGTGATCGTCAGCCGCGGCGATCCGCTCGCGATGATGGCGACGCTGGACGCGCGGCTGGCGACGGCGCCGCGAGCCGTCTGCGGCCTGGGCCGCGAAGCCACCCGCCTGCTGGTGGACGTGACCGCCGCGGCACATGGCTTGCGCCGGACGCACGCGGGACTGCACGACACCGCCCCCGACGGCACCTGCCGGCACCGCGGCGCGGCGCCGGACGCCGCCGCGGCGCTCGCCGCCGCGGGCGAGGACTGGCCGCTCGCCCTCGCCGGGCACGTAGACGCCTGCCTGCGCGGTGCGCGTTGCGCCGCGTGGACGGCCCCCGCCCGTTCCGCCGCTCGCGCCGCCGTCGGGCGTCTGCATTCCTGGCTGCTGCTGCCGTCGCCGCTGCCGCCTCGCGCCGCGGCGTGAACGCACCGCGCACGGCATCCGCCGTGACCGGGCCACGGCCTCCGGGCCGCTCCGCCAGAACACACGGGTGACGCATGGCCGTACGACCGCCGGGTCTGACCGAAAAGCAGTTCGCCGACGCGCTCGCCGCGTTCCGCAAGGCGATCGGCGCCCAATGGGTGATCGCCACCGATGCCGAGGGCCTCGCCAGCTACCGCGATCCCTACAACCCCGCGCCCGACGAGAACACCTTCCTGCCGTCGGCCGCCCTGCTGCCCGCCTCGGTCGAGGAGGTGCAGGCGATCCTGAAGATCGCGAACGACCACGGGATCCCGCTGTGGTCGTTCTCCACCGGCCGCAACCTGTGCTACGGCGGCGCGGCGCCCCGCCTGACGGGCTGCGTGTGCCTCGATCTGAAGCGCATGAACCGCATCCTGGAGGTCAACGAGAAGTTCGGCTACGCGCTCGTCGAGCCGGGCGTGTCGTACAAGGATCTCCACGATCACCTGCGCAAGACGGGCAGCAAGCTGTGGATCGACTGCGCGGCGCCGGCCTGGGGCGGCGTGATGGGCAACGCGCTCGACCGGGGCGTTGGCTACACGCCCTATGGCGATCACTGGATGATGCAGTGCGGGCTCGAAGTCGTGCTGGCCGACGGCCTGGTCGTGCGCACCGGCATGGGCGCGATGCCGGGCAACAACACCTGGCAACTGTTCAAGTACGGCTACGGACCCTACGTCGACGGCATCTTCACCCAGTCGAACCTCGGCATCGTCACCAAGATGGGCATCTGGCTGATGCCCGAGCCGCCGGGCTACCGGCCGTACATGATCGCCTTCGAGAACGACGACGACATCCATGCGCTCGTCGAGGTCATGCGGCCGCTGCGGCTGAACATGGTCATCGCCAACGCGCCGACCGCCGTGGAGCTCATCTGGGACGCGGCGGTCAAGAAGACGCGCCGGGAGTACCACGCCGGGAAGGGCCCGCTGCCACCCGATGCGCGCCGCCGGCTCGCGGCCGACCTGGACCTGGGCGTGTGGAACTTCTACGGCGCTCTGTACGGGCCGGCTCCGCGCATGGACGGCGACTGGACGGTGATCCGCGACGCCTTCGCCACCATCAGGGGCGCGCGCTTCTATACCGCCGAGGATCGCCAGGGCGACGCTGCGTTCGAGTACCGGGCGAAACTGATGCGCGGCGAGCCGAACATGACCGAGTTCTCGGTGCTGAACTGGACGGGCGGCGGCGGCCACATCGGCTTCGCGCCCATCTCCGCGCCCACCGGCGAGGACGCGCTGAAACAGTACCGCCTGGCGCGCAGCCGGCACGAGGAGTACGGCCTCGACTACATGGGCGAGTTCGTCATCGGCTGGCGCGAGATGCACCACGTGATGATCGTGACCTACGACCGCACGGACGCCGAAGAGCGCCGGCGCGCCGACGAGCTGTTCCGGGTACTGGTCGACGACGCCGCCAGGGAGGGCTACGGCGAGTACCGCACGCACCTGCAGTACATGGACCAGATCGCCAGGACCTACAACTGGAACGACGGCGCGCTGCTCAAGCTCCACGAGCGGCTGAAGGACGCCCTCGACCCGAAGGGCATCCTCTCGCCCGGCAAGCAGGGGGTGTGGCCGCAGAACATGCGCGACGCCTGAGGCGCCGTTCGTCCGGCCTTTCGCGGGAAGCTGGCTTGCCCGCGATGCTCTCACCGAGGTCGGGATCGACCCCTATCGCGGCTGAAGCCGCTCCTACAGGAGCCTTGGCACACCGTCGAGCGACCGTTCCTGTAGGAGCGGGCTTGCCCGCGACAGCCCTCCCCGGGGTTGGCGCCAACGTTATCGCGGCTGAAGCCGCTCCTGCAGGAGCACTGCTTCAGCGTCTGAGCGTAGCGCCTGCGTGCCGTCAGCCCTTCGCGGCCGACGTCCCCCAGAGC
>CAYOJP010000079.1:3171-14798 GCA_964404305.1 uncultured Gammaproteobacteria bacterium | reverse complement strand
CATCCCGGTGCCCGACTGGGGAGGCTGAAGCCGCGACCGAGGTTGGCGCCGACCCCGGAGAAAAGCGTCGCGGGCAAGTCCGCTCCTACGGGAACGTTCGCGCAGCGCTGGAGTAGAACTCATGTAGGAGCGGCTTCAGCCGCGATGGCCGGTTGGCGCCGACCCGCGGGATGGCCTCCCGGGCAGCTCCCCGTCCGGCCCGGGACTGCGCCGTGCTCACCCCGCCAGCTGCCGCAGCATCTCGTCGTAGTCGGCAAGGCGTGGCATGGGCAGGGTCGCGCGCGTGTCGAGGGTTTCCAGGCACGTGCGCCAGTCCGCGAGCATCGCCGTGCGCGCGTCGTGCGTGACGTACGGGACATGATGCGCGACGAAGGGTTCGAGCACCGTCATGCCGACGTAGCCGAGCGTGCCCTGCAGCAGCGGTCTGAGCATCACGCGCAGATCGCCGTGGATGCCGCCGGGCGCGACCATGTGCTCGCGGCCGCCGAGCGCGCAGGCGACCAGCCCGAGCTTGCCGGCGAGGCCTCCGCGGTCGTAGATGCGCCTGCCGCCATAGAACAGGCCCGAGACGAACACCCGGTCGATCCAGCCCTTGAGCATCGCCGGAACCGAGAACCAGAAGATCGGAAAGGTCAGCACCAGGAGATCGGCGGCCATGACCTTGTCGATCTCGGTGCGGATGTCGGGCGCGAGCGTGCCGCTCTCCACGCCGTGCCGCTGTTCGAGCGCGTAGGTCAGGTACTCGGGGTTGCGCCGGCTGCCGAAGTCCTGCGCGCCGGCGATCGGGTTGAACCCCTGCGCGTACAGATCGGACTCGCTCACGTCCCAACCGCGCTCCTGCAGGGTCGCGACCGCGACCGCGCGCAGCGCGCTGCAGAAGGATGCCGGCTCCGGATGGGCGTGGACGACGAGGGCCCGCACCGGCCGCGACGCCCGTCAGGCCTTGCCGCCGGCCGCGGCCGCCTGCGCGCGCGCTTCGATCTCGGCTGCGCGCCGGACGCTCGCCGGCACCCCGCCGATGCCCCAGCGATCGGGGTCCGTACCGGCGATATGCACGCGGATCCGATCGCGGTTTGCTCCCAGCACGCGTTCGACGATGTCGGTCACCGCGACGATGATCGCGTGGTGCTGCTCCCGCGAGCGGCCCTCCATCAGCACCATCTGCACGAACGGCATCTCCACCTCGCTGCGCGGGGCCCGCGCCAGCACGTCGCGCGCCGGCTCGCCGCTCACGCCCCACAACTCCGGGTCGACCTCCGTCACCCAGACCTCCAGCCGCTCCTTCGGCGCCTGGAGAATGCGCGCCATGGCGTCGGACACCTCCGCGATGAGCTGTCGCAGCGCGCTGCGCGGGTGGCCCTGCAGGACGTTGATGTGGGCGACGGGCATGAGGATCCTCCGGAGTACGGTCAATGTGTGTCACTGCAGCCTGGCAAGGGGTCAGACCCCTTGAAAGGCTGCGCTTGCGGTCAGGGCAGGCCCTTGCGACGGCCGGCATCGAGCATGAGGCTCGACCCGGCGAGCGCGTCGGCCTCGGGCGCCAACAGCATTGCCACCGCCCAGGCCACCTGTCCGGGTGTGGTGAAGGTACCGATGGCGGACTCGGCGCGCATTTCCTCGAGCACCGCCTCCGCCGTGATGCCGCGGCTGCGCCCGCGATCCTCCGCGATTCGACGCAGCCGCTCGGTGTCGGCCGGCCCCGGCGCGACCAGGTGCGCGGTCACGCCGCGGGGCCCGAACGCCCAGCTCAACTGGCGCACGAGATTCGCCAGCGCCGCGTTGCCGACCCCGGCCGTTGCCGCATAGGCGCTGGGCTCGTAGCCATAGTGACCGCCGATCGCGACCAGGCGCGAGCCACGCACGAGTCGTGCCTCGACGCCACGGACCAGCCGCAGCATGCCGGCCACCTTGACGTTCACCGCCTCGACCACGGCGGCCGTCGGCGCGGTCAGCACTCCGCCGGCCACGCTCAGCCCCGGCGAATGCACCACCATCCGCACCGGCGCCGTCGCGGCCGCCCGGATCGCGTCGATGGCGGCATCCGAGCCGATATCGGTCGCCAGCCCGCGCGCGCCCGGCACGCGGGCGGCCAGATCCTGCAGGGCGCCTTGCGAGCGCCCCACCGCAATCACGTCGAGACCCTCGCCGAGCAGCCGGGCGACGATCGCGCTGCCGATCGCCCCCGCCCCGCCGACGACGAACGCGATCTCCTTCGCCTCCTTCCCGGCCATCAGGTCAGCACGTTCAGGAAGCTGTCGCGCACCGTGTTGTCCTGCGCGAACAGCGCCGACCCCAGCACCGATGTGTCCCAGGTGAGCAGCGGCGTGTCCGGGTAGTGCAGGTAGCCGCCGGCGAACACCTCGTTGCGGTTGCCGGACGGATCGTAGAAATAGATCGTCGCGCCGCGCGTGATGCCGTGCCGGTTCGGACCGACGTCCACCGGGATGCGGTACTTGCCTATCATGTCGGCGGCGTGAATCACGTCGGTCGCGGACTCGAGCAGGAAGGACGCGTGATGGAACCGGTTGGGCTCCGGCTGCAGCACGAAGGCAACATCGTGCGGCTTGATGGAGCAGGACAGGAACAGCGCCAGCGACCGCTCCGTGCCTTCCTCGATCAGACGCTCGCCCAGGTCGAAATCGAGCGCCTCGCGGAACAGCCGCGCGTTGTCGTCGATGTTCGGGCCGCCGAGCAGGCAGTGATCGAGGCGGTTGATGCGGAAGCCCCGGACGACGCCCTCGTCGGGCATCACGCCCGGATTGCGCGTCCCCATCGTGTTGCCGACCTGGTCCATGTGAGCGTAGAGCTGGCAGGTGTGCCCGCTCGGGAGCACGAACTGGATGCGGCGGCCGCTCTTCGGGTGCACGCCGGCCTCGATGCGCTCGACCGGCAGCCCCCAGGCCTTTATCCGGCCCTCGAACTCGGTGAGCGCGGCGTCGTCGTACACCTTGAACGCGACGTGGTCGACGCCGGGCCGGTCGGCCTCGCGCAGGACGATCGAGTGGTGATCCCACTCGTCCCACGCCTTGTAGTACACCCGTCCCTGCGCGTCGCGCAGCGTCTCGTGCAGCCCCATCCGTTCGCCGTAGTGGACTCGCGCCTCCTCCATGTCCATCACGCGAATCGCCACTTCACCCAGCCTCAGTACGCCACGCAGTGCCATTGTTTCGCCCCTTTACGGTTCAACCGTCGTTGTCTGGCCAGAAAGCGCTTTCGTAACTCGTGATCCGTGATCCGTGATCCGGAACAGAATGCCCTGCCTTCACGGATCACGGATCACGGATCACGAATCACAACTTCACGCACACGTTCCGGAGCTCGGTGTAGAACTCCAGCGAGTGCACGCCGCCCTCGCGGCCGATTCCGGACTGCTTGGCGCCGCCGAATGCCGTGCGCAGATCGCGCAGGAACCAGCTGTTGATCCAGGTGATGCCGACCTCGACCTGCCCGGCCACGCGGTGCGCGCGCGCCAGGTCCCGGGTCCAGATCGTGGTCGCGAGCCCGTAGCGCGTGTCGTTGGCGAGGCGCACTGCCTCCTCCTCGGTGTCGAACGGCGCGACGTGGCAGCATGGCCCGAAGATTTCCTCCCGCACGATGGGGGACGCCTCCGGGAGCCCGGTCCAGATCGTCGGCTGCACCCAGGAGCCGTTCGCCAGCGCGCCGGGCATGTCCGGCACGCCGCCGCCGGTGATGATCGTCGCGCCCTCGGCGCGCGCCTTCTCGTAATAGCCGAGCACCTTGCGCCGGTGCTCCTGGCTGATGAGCGGGCCGAACGTGGTGCCCGCGTCCTCCGGATGCCCGGGACGCAGGCCCTCCGCCTTCGCCTTCAACGCGGAGACGAAGCGCTCGAAGATCGGCCGCTCGACATAGACCCGTTCCGTGCCGAGGCACACCTGCCCGCAGTTCTCGAAACTCGAACGCGCGATCCCCGCGACCGCTGCGTCGAGATCGCAGTCGGCGAAGACCAGGCCCGCGTTCTTGCCGCCGAGTTCGAAGGACACGTCGCGGATGCCATCGGCTGCCGACTTCATGATCGCGGCACCGGTGCGCGTCTCGCCGGTGAAGGTGATTGCATCGACGCCGTCGTGCTTCGTGAGGTACTCCCCGGCCGAGGCGGGCCCCAGCCCGTGCACGACGTTGTACACGCCGGGCGGCACGCCGACCGCGCTCATGACCTCCCCCAGCAGCGTCGCGGTGCCGGGCGACTCCTCCGACGGCTTGACGATCACGGCGTTGCCGCAGGCAAGCGCCGGGCCGACCTTCCAGGTCATCAGCAGCAGCGGCGCGTTCCACGGGCAGATGACGCCGACCACGCCCTTGGGCACACGCAGCGCGTAGTTCAGCGCGCCGGCGCCGTCCGGGGTCGGCATCATGAAGGTCTCCGCGGCCACGTTCTTCACCACGTCGGCGAAGATGCGGAAGTTGGCCGCGCCGCGCGGAATGAACGCGTGCGTCATCAGGTGCCTGGGCTGGCCGGTGTCGGCCATCTCGGCGGCGACGAAGTCGTCGAAGCGACGCTCGATCTCGGCGGCGACCTGGTACAGCAGCGCCGCGCGCTGCTCGATGGTCATCCGTCCCCACGGCCCGCGCAGGGCGGCGCGCGCCGCCCGCACCGCGGCATCGACCTCGGCCGCCCCGCCCTCGTGGACCTGCCCGAGCAGCGACCCGTCGATCGGCCGGAACTTTCCGAACCGGCGACCGCTGCCGCCGGCGGTGAACTCCCCGCCGATGTAGTGGCGGAACTCCGCGGTTGCCGCGGTGGCGATCGGCTTCACTGCGCTCATCATCTGCACCTCGTCCTCATGGAACCGGAGCGGGGACACCCCCCCGCATTGCCGGACGCACTCCCGGAACCCGCGGCGACGCTGATTGCGTGGCTGCTGCCGGCCTCGCCCGCTGCTCGCCTTGCCTGCGGCCCCCTCCAGGCCGGAAGTTCAGGTCCCCGATCCGCCTATCCCCTCCAGCCCCGGCGTCTGGAACCGCAGGACGTCCTTGTGCGCGAGGCCGTTGTCGGCCAGCGACCGGTCGAGATCGGGCTGCCAGGGCCGGCCGGACTTCAGCCAGCGCACCGCCGTCCAGTCCACGCGGGCCCAGTCGGGATGATACCCGTAGACCGGGGCCATGCACTTGTCGATCACCTCCCGGAAGGGGGTGCCGTGCGGCAGGCAGAAGGCGAGCGGCGCGTAGAACATCAGGTGCCGGTCCCAGCCCACGTACAGGAGCTGGCGGCCGGGAAAGTTCTCCGCGCGGTCCCTGGCTTGCGTCCGGTAGGGACGGATGGCGCTGACGGGCATGCGGGCGGCCTCCCTCAGGTGCGGCTGGCGAGCTTGCGCCAGGCGGCGAAGTTGCGCTGGTCGTCCGACCCCTCGAAGTCGAGATTGTCGTGACCGTCGTTCATGTGCCAGTAGTCGAGCACGGACTTCAGCGGGTCGAAGTCCGGCGCCGCCGGATCGGCACCCGCGGCGAAGCAGTTGCCCATGAGGATCTGGTGCGCGGGCAGCCACGCGGTGACGTACTTCTGCGGCTCGTCGAGGAAAATCCGCCGGCAGTGATCCGAGCAGAAGTGGTACTTCTCGCCCTCGTGGCCGGCCTCGCGGTAGCAGATCTGCGCCGGGTCGTCCGGCTCGGTGAACAGCATCGGGATCTGGCACACCTGGCACAGCATCGGCAGCGAGCGGTTGTAGAACCGGTTGCCGTTCGCCGCCTGCTCGCGGTAGTGCAGGAAGCGCGGCCGGTAGTACCTGTCGAAGGTGTCCGGGTAGCTCGCCGACAGCCAGTCGAGCTCCTCGTCCGACGGGATCCAGCTGTGGAAGTTGGTGAGCACGGCGGCGGAGTAGAACGCCGCCCACGCCTGGTGCGAGATGTGCTCCTTCTCCTTCGTGATCTGCGCCACGCAGTCCGGCACCTTGATGCCGTAGCGGGCCAGATCGGCGAACAGCGCCATGCCGTTCTGCTCGAAGTAGATCTCCCAGGCCTCCTTCCAGCTCATCACGCGCTTCGGGAGCATGTAGTCCATCAGCATGGCGACGATGGTCAGCAGGCGCACGCCGCGCCAGGTCCACTTGTCGATCCAGCGCTGGACGATCGGCAGGTTGGCCTCGTCCTGCTCGAGCATGAACTTGATCACCTCCAGGCCGAGCGTCATGTGGCGGGCCTCGTCGGACTGCGCCGAGAAGCCGAAGGTCATCGCTCCCATGTCGCCGTTGAAGGCCGCCCCGGAGATGAACGGCACGAACACGAGGTTGGTCAGCACGTACTCGAACGAGAAGCCGATGGCGATGATGAACTCGAACGGGCCCGCCGTGCAGGCGTCCTCGAAGAACGACTTGGGCACCGACAGGTACCACATGTGGTCGTTCATGTGCCGCCAGTCGTGGAAGCCGTGGTAGTACCTGTTGTAGTTCGACAGCGAGTGGATCTGCGTCTGGGCGTGACGGATCTCGTCGAGCGACTGCATCTGGCAGGCCACGCGCGTGCCCGCGCCGCGCATCTGCCGTCCGAGATGGGCGAAGCCGCGGTGCGAGTTGTACTCCAGCGAGGGCACCGCCGACAGGAACAGCTTCAGGGCATTGATATAGCGTGCGTCGGTGACGCCGAGGTGGCCGTTGTTCTGCGCGTAGGCGTCGATGATCGCGTACAGCTTGCGGTCCTTCTCGGCCTGGTACTTCCAGTAGGCGTCCATGGTCAGGCGGAACGGATCCTCCCAGGCCTCCCAGTCGTGGATCCTGATGCCCTCGTACTCCATGCACGGGAACACCTTCTCCATCGGCTCGTAGGTCGTCTCCCAGGACAGGTCGCGCGTCATGAGCGAATAGCGCTCCTTCAGCCCCGGCTTCTTCTTCGCCTTCACGTCCATCGCTGTTCCTCCGGCCGTAGCTGCGGTGCGCCGTCACGCGTTCCACGTCAGGGTGAACTCGTCGTCGGTCTCGTCCACGTGCCCGGAGAGGGTCACGAGGCTCACCTGCATCTCCTGCAGGTCGTACGGGCGCCCGATGAGCTCCTCCACGCTCGCCCGCCGCAGCACCAGGCGGCCGGGGACGTCGATCTTGATCATCGCCGGCTGCTCGTTGATCACCGCGCCGGGGTTGTCCGCAAGGATGGCCTCCACGATCGGCCGGCTCTCCTCGTTGGCCTGCAGCACCAGGAACACGTTCGATACCATGGGATGGCTTTCCTCTTCAGGTGGCGAGCCCGACGGCGCGCAGGCGGACGTCGAAGTCGTGCGCGGTGGCGGCCAGCAGCGCGTCGGCATGCTCTCCGAGCGCATGGGCGACGATCGGTGCCAGGGCCGCCAGAGCGCGCTCGCGCCAGTGCAGCGCCCAGCCGCGCAGGCGCTCGCGATTGGCGTCGGACTCGGCGGCGGCGGTCCTGACCACCGCATCGACCCAGCGGCCGGTCTCCTCGTGCCAGCCGGTCATGAAGGCGGTGAGCATGGCGACGCAGGCCCCGCCGCGCGCGGTGAGGTGGCGATCGACCAGGTGCT
The DNA here is from genome assembly GCA_964404305.1 of uncultured Gammaproteobacteria bacterium. GTDB lineage: Bacteria > Pseudomonadota > Gammaproteobacteria > JADZEE01 > JADZEE01 > CAYOJP01. Next base: position 7,315 of record CAYOJP010000079.1, on the reverse strand, counting down.
CGTAGACCAGCGGGTAGAGCAACCCGTCCACGCACAGGTTCTGGGCGACGAACAGTTCGAACCAGTCCTCCAGCACGAACGTGTTCTCGGTCAGGCGCCGCAGTTCCTGCCAGCGCGGCGCCTCCAGCCAGGCCACCCTGCCCGCGTGCAGCGCGGGCGTGCCCGCGAGGAGCATGGCGACGCGCGTGAGGTACTGCGCGATGCCGAGCTGGTCCATCGCCTGGTACATGGCCGCCTGCGTGACCGCGGTGCCGTAGCCGTAGGCGGCGATGGCCGAGTGGTTGAGGTTCGCGCCGAAGGCGGCGTGGCGCAGCGGCACGAGCAGGTCGAGGGCGGCACGGCGCACGTCGTCGGGCAGCGATTCGGCCAGGCCGCGCGAGTCGACGAACTCGAAGTTGGCCTCGGTCGCCTCCTGCTGCCGCGCCCGGGCGATGGTGTAGGCGCCGTAGTAGTACTGGCGCGGGTCCTTCAGCGCATACCAGTCCCGCATCACGATCGCGGTGCGGCCCGCGTCGTACAGCTCGTGCCCGGGGTCCCAGGTCGGCCGGTAGTGCTGGTTGTGCGTGGACTGCAGGTCGAACGTCCCCTCCTGGTAGCGGGTCGCCGGCTTGTCGGCCCCCAGCCGCGCCGCGATGTGATCGAAGGTGTGGCGCAGGGGCGTGATGCTGACGGTGCGCAGATCGAGTTGCATGGGTCTTCAATCCTCCCGCGCGGGAGCGGCCTGCCCGCGCACATCGGCCTGCACGTCGTGCAGGCGCCACTCGAAGTCCTCCGTCCCCGGCAGCGGGGGCGGGTCGCAGGGGAAGGGCAGCGGGTTCCAGCGGGAGCGGAACTCCTCGAATTCCGTCGCGCGCATCAGCAGCTCCACGTAGACCCCCGGCTCGCCGACCGCGAAGTCGAACTCGACCAGTCCGTCGGGGCGGTGGCCGCGCACGCGCAGGTACCGGCGGCCCGGATCGAAGGCGCCGGGGACCGGGCTGCGTACGGACTCGTTGCGGGGAACGGTCATGGCGCCGCCTTCACGTGACGACCGTGAGGAAGGTCTCGTGCAGCTTGCGCTGCGGGTAGTCCAGGCCCTGGCCGAAGTTGTCGAAGGTCCAGGTGAGCGGCTCGTAGTCCGGGTAGGGCTGGTAGCCGCCCATGAACGTCTCGAAGCGGTTGCCTGAAGGGTCCCACGCGTAGATGGTATTGCCGCGCGTGACGCCGTGGCGGGTCGGGCCGATGTCGACCGCCACCTTGTGCATCGACATGATGTCGCCGGCGCGCTGCACCTTCTCCCAGCTCTCGAGCAGCCAGGACACGTGGTGCAGCCGGCCGGGCTCGGGGTGCTCGGCGAACGCGACGTCGTGGACCTTGTGCGAGCAGGACAGCCAGATCGCCGCGTTGGCGACGCCATCCGGCGCGAGCACGCGCTCGACCAGGTAGAAGCCGAGCACCTCGGTGAACAGCCGGCGCACCGCCTCCACGTTCGGGCCGTACAGCAGCGCGTGGTCCAGGCGCAGCGGCGCGATGCCGTGCTCGGCCTGCGCGCCCCAGGGCGGCGGGTTGACGGTCGGCAGGCCGTTGCCCACCGCGCGCTTGTCCGCGTACAGCTCGATCAGATGACCGCTGGGGATCTCGAAGCGCACGCGCTCGCCGGTCTCCAGCAGGTCGCCGGCGCGCACGCGCTCGGTCGCGAGGCCATACGCCCGCAGGTCGGACTCCAGCCGGGCGAGCGTGTCGCGGTCGAGTACCTTGAAGCCGAAGAAGTCGAGGCCGGCGCGGTCGGCGCCGCGCAGCACGAGGCTGTGGTGGTCGCGCTCGTCCCAGCACTTGAAATAGGCGCGCCCCTGCCCGTCGCGGCCGGTTTCCACCAGCCCGAGCACGTCGCGGTAGAACTTCACCCCTTCCTCGAGATCGAGGACCCGTACCTGGGCATGCCCAGGCCGCAGCACTCCCGTCATCGCCATTGCCGGCTCTCCTGTCGTGCGTCGCTTACCGAAGCCCCGGCGGTCGCGGCGTCGTTGATGATTGGAACGGACTGCCATCGCTGCGGCCGCGGTCGAGCGGGTCGCCGTCGAAGTCTTCGAGTGGCATTGCAGGTCGCGTGCCCGAAGGCACAACCGACTGATTTGACTGGATCCGGGTGCCCAACCGGTGCGTTTGCCGGCCCTTGGCCGCTGACCGGTTGGTCATCTGTGCGGATGCAGCATGACAATTGCGTCAAGCTGCGCTGCAACATCCAGTCGGCGCCCCAGGCGGACTGCCCGGACATGGGGGTGACGATGGAGAATCGCCCGCCGCCCGACACCCCGGTGCCCGGCCGTGGGCCAGCGCGAGCACCCGGCCGCCGCGGCAAGCGCCAGGAGTGTCCTGCCGACCTGGTCACCCTAACCTGAGCGGGCCTGTCATTCCGGGGCCGGCTTCCCTCGACCGACGTCGTGGTCCGGGACGCGGAAGTCCCGGCCGCCGACGGCGCCGGGGCGGCCGCTCAATGCCCGCCGAAGACCAGCGTTTGGATCGGCAGGAGCAGGGCCTGCATGCGCAGGATCAGCGCGTGCACCACGCCGACCGTGTCGACGAGGTGCAGTCCGACCCAGCGCCAGGTGCCGATGTCCGGGTCCTGCAGGGCCTCGTGACTGCCGGTATAGAGGTTGGCGATGCAACTGCCGCCCTGCGGCAGGTCGTCGAGCTGGCCCTGGTACAGCGGCTCCATGATCACCGTGATGGTGCCTGGACGCGCCAGGTTCTGCACATCGAGCAGGGTGTCGGTCGGGCGGACCTGCCCGGCGGCGATGACGTTCTGCACCTCGGTCACCACCATCGGGATGATCTGCCAGGGCTTCGCGAAGCAGGTCACCTCGCCGATCATCCCCACCTTGATCACCTGGGCCTCGACCTGCCCGAAACCGGCCACGAGGCCCGTGACCCTGCGTTCCGGCACCAGGATGCCGGCGGGTCTGAGCATCGGGTTGACCACGTCGCCCGGGCGCAGCGCGAACTGCTGCACGATGCCGTTGGTCCCGGCCACGACCAGGGTCTTCTTCAGGGCGACCTCGGCCTCCACGAGCGCCGCCGTGGCGCTGGCCTTCTCGGCCGGGAGCTGGAAGTCGATCTGCGACTTGATCGCCTTCCGGCTCGCCAGGGCCGCGTCGACCGCGCCCTGCGAGGTCTTGACCTGCACCTTCATCCGCTCGACGTCGGCCGCGGCGACCGAGCCGGGGCTGCGGCGCTGTATTTCCGACCGCCTGTTGAGTTCGTCGGTGGCCTGCTCGAGAGCCCCGCGCGCCTGGACGATGCCTGCCTCCGCTTCCGCGAGTTGGGCCTGCAACGTGACCACGGCGGCGTCGATCTCGGCGATCTTGCGCCGCGCCGTCTCCACGGCCGCCTCCTGCGCCGTGCTGTCGAGCCGGAACAGGGGCTGCCCCTCCTTCACCTTCTGGTTGATGTCGACGTAGGTCTCGGCAACCCGCCCGTTCGTCTCCGGCAGGATGGTCACGGTGCGGAACACCGAGGAGGCGGCCTTGGTCGAGGGGTGAAAGTAGAAGACCGTCGTGATCAGGGCCAGGGTCAGCAGCAGGCACAGGGTGATGCCCCAGCGCAGCTCGTACCAGACGGTGAACAGGGTGATCTCCCGCCCGAGCCGCTTGCCCTGCACGAAGCGGCGAAAGGCCAGGTCCGGCACGATGGTCAGCATCGAGCAGAGGAAGAGCTCCAGCATGGCTCAGGCCCCCGGCTGGGCGGTCGGCCTGCCGTCGGCCGGGAGAGGCGCTTCCTGCACGGGCGGAGGCGCCGGAACGGCAGCCTCCGCGCTTGCTGCCAGCCGGTCGAGCGAACGCGCGACCGAGGTCAGCGGTGTCACGAAGTCCGGTAGCGGAACCAGGGCCAGCAGGAGGCCGGCGATCCAGAAGGCGTGGTTGTGCGTGAAGAGCGAGATCAGGGCCAGCACCGCGACGATCTCCATCTGGACCTTCTGGCCGCCATGGGCCAGGTGCTCTGGCAGGGCATGGAGCTTGAAGTAGAAGACACCGATGCCGACCGCGGCGAGCAACACGGTGACGGCCATCACCACCAGAAGCGTGTCGGTCTGCCCCGGCACGGCCAGGAAGAAGGGCAGGTGCTGCGTCGCGACCGGGTGTATCGACTCCGTCATCTGCTGGTCTCC
>CAYOJP010000079.1:718-3071 GCA_964404305.1 uncultured Gammaproteobacteria bacterium | reverse complement strand
TTCAGCCGGCCTTGCCGCGCTGCTGCAGGCGGTAGGCGAGCTGACGCCGGGTGATGCCGAGCATGCGTGCCGCCCTGGCAAGATTGCCGCCGGCGCGGCGCACGGCGAGATCGAGGAGCCGCGCCTCGTGCGCCTCGAGGTCGAAGGCGTCCGCCAGCAACTGCTCGCACAGCCGGCCTGCCGCCTGCTCGCGCTCGTCGGTCAGCCGCCCGCTGCGCTCGACCGCGACGCCCTCCGTCGCCTGGGGACCGGCACCGGGGAAGAGGTTCGTCGCCTCCAGGCAGCCGCCCGGCGCGGCGAGGAGCACGCCGCGCTCCAGCACGTTCTCGAGCTCGCGGATGTTGCCGGGCCAGTCATGTCGAGTGAGCAGGTGCATCGCGCGATCGGTGACGCCCGGCACCTGCTTGCCGTACAGGGCCGCGTAGCGCGCCACCGCGGCCTCGACCAGCAGCGGGATGTCGGCCCGGCGCTCGCGCAATGGCGGGATGGTCACCGGGTAGGCCGCGAGCCGGTAGTAGAGATCGGTGCGGAAGCGCCCATCCGCGATCGCCCGCTGCAGGTCGACATTGGTCGCCGCCACCAGGCGCACGTCGACCTTGCGCATCTGCGAGTCGCCGAGGCGCTCGATCTCCCCGGTCTGCAGCACGCGCAGCAGCTTCACCTGCGCCGCCGGCGACAGGTCGCCGACCTCGTCCAGGAACAGCGTGCCGCCATGCGCGCGCTCGAAGCGCCCGGGCCGCGACGCCTGCGCGCCGGTGTAGGCGCCCTTCTGCACGCCGAACAGTTCCGATTCGATCAGCTCGTGCGGCATCGCCGCGCAGTTCACCGCCACGAACGGCTGCGCCGCGCGCGGCCCGTTCTCGTGCAACCAGCGCGCGAAGCGCTCCTTGCCCACGCCGGTCTCGCCGAGCAGCAGGACCGTGATGGTGCTGGCCGCGGCCCGCGAGAGCAGGTCGAAAGCGGCGCGGAAGCCGGCCGACACGCCGATGAGCGACCCGGCCGGGCCATCCTTGCCGAGCGAGGCGCGCAATTGGGCGACCTCTTCCTGCAGCTCCAGCAGCTCGCCGACGATGCTCTCGGGCCGGAAGTAGCGCAGGTAGCTTTCGGCGTCCGGGCCCTGCCACTCGTCCGCCGGCTTGCCGAGGATCCGGCAGTGCGGATCGCCGCGCGCGACGCACTCCACCTCGCGGAAGGCGACGAACCGGTTGAGGAACCCGCTGACGTAGCCCGAGGCGTAGCCGACCTGGCTCCAGCAGGCCGGCGCCTCGCCGACGCCGAAGTGCTGGATGTGCGACTCCGCCTCCCAGGCGTTGTCCCAGATGAATTCGCCGTCGAAGGTGCCGCGCTCGAAGTCGATGTTCGAACGCACCACGGTCGAGTGCGTGACGCCCTCCAGCGTGTGCAGCTCCGGGCCGATCAGGAACACGTCGTGCAGCGAGCCGTCGCCGACGAGGCGCCTGGCGAGCTCGGCATCCTGCCGCCCGGAGACGAAGCCCATGCGCACCAGCGCGCCGCGCGCGCGCTCGACGCCCAGCGTGTCGAACAGTTCCTTGCGCAGCGCGCCGAAGGCCCGGGCGTGCAGCAGCAGCATCCGGTGCTCGTCGAGCCAGATGCCCGCGTTCTCGGGGTTGAAACGCAGGCGCGAGCGCAGGCCGTAGAGGTCCATCAGGCCCTTGTCGCTCATCGAACGCTCCCCGTTACTCCATCCGTGCCGCGCAGTCATCAGTGTGCGGGCGCTCTCCGGGCCCTGCACACCGGCATTGTCGTCATAGTCGCGGCTCGTGTCGCCCGCCCATTTTCAAGGCGTTCAAGCATTCAACGGGTCAGACCCCTTGAAATGCCGCGACGCACAAGTTCGAGGGGTCAGACCCTTGAAATCCGGATGCCGGCTCAGCGGCGCCGCAACGGAATCGGCTCCCGGCCGGCACCGCCGGCCGCCCGAACCCTGGCCATCGTCAGGGCGGTGTCCTCGATCATGTCCTCCTGCCCGCCAATCATCTTCTTGCGGCCCAGCTCGACCAGGATGTCCCGGGCCGGCACGCCGTAGCGCTTCGCCGCGCGCTGCGCGTGCAGCAGGAAGGTCGAGTACACGCCCGCGAAGCCCAGGGTCAGCGATTCGCGATCGACGCGGACCATGTGGTCCATCATCGGCACGATGATCTCCTCGGCCACGTCCATCAGCTTGAACAGGTCGACGCCGGTCTCGATGCCCATGCGCTCGCACACCGCCGCGAACACCTCCAGCGGCGTGTTGCCGGCGCCGGCACCGAGGCCCGCGACCGAGGCGTCGATGCGGCTCGCGCCGGCCTCCACCGCCGCGACCGAGTTGGCGATGCCCATGCCGAGGTTGTGG
>CAYOJP010000079.1:0-708 GCA_964404305.1 uncultured Gammaproteobacteria bacterium | reverse complement strand
CCTGCACGCGCGCGACCACGTCGGCCGGCAGCATGTAGCCGGCCGAGTCGGTGATGTACACCGTCTGCGCGCCGTAGCCCTCCATCAGCCTGCCCTGCTGCGCCAGAGCCTCCGGCGTGTTCAGGTGCGCCATCATCAGGAAGCCGGTCGTGTCCATGCCCAGCTTGCGCGCATAGGCGATGTGCTGGATGGCGGTGTCGGCCTCCGTGCAGTGCGTGGCGACGTGCACGCTGCGCGCCCCGCACTCGCAGGCCGACTTCAGTTCGCGCATGGTGCCCAGCCCCGGGATCAGCAGCACCGACACCTGCGCCTGCTTCAGCTTCGGCACCACGGCCTGCAGGTATTCCTCGTTCGAGTGCAGGGCGAAGCCGTGCTGCAGCGAGTTGCCGCCCAGACCCGCGCCGTGCGTGACCTGCAGCAGCGGCACGCCGGCGTCGTCGAGCGCGGTCGCCACCTTCACCATCTGCTCGACCGAGATCTGCTCGCGCTTGGCGTGCATGCCGTCACGCAGGCACATGTCGTGCAGCAGCACCTTGCGCGGTGCCGTGTCCGGGGTCATCGCACCCGTCGTCGCGCTCATCGTCCCGCCTCCGCCGCCGCGGCGCCGCGCCCGGCCAGCATCTCGTTGGCGAACATCTCCGCCGTGCGCGCGGCCGCGGCGGTCATGATGTCGAGGTTGCCGGCGTACTTGGGCAGGTAGTCACCCAG
>CAYOJP010000078.1:0-14868 GCA_964404305.1 uncultured Gammaproteobacteria bacterium | reverse complement strand
CGGTCGAGGTAGCCCGCCGCGCGCCCGAGCGCGTTGCGATCCAGATCGCGCCAGACCAGGCCGAGGTAGCGATCGGAGATGGCCTCGATGCCGCGCTGCGCGCCGGGATGGTCCGGCTCCAGTTCGAGGACGGCGCGGTACTTGTCGTAGGCGTTCTTCCCCGCCGGCGACATCAGCCGCAGGGCCTCGAGGTCGTTGCTCGCGCCGTACAGCAGTTCGGCGATGCGCTCCGTGCGCGCGGCCTGCGGTTCGGCTGCCGCTGGCGCCGCCGCCGGCACCTCCGGCGCGACCGCGGCGGGTGCCGGGATCCCCGGCGGCGGAGCGACCGCCGCGGGCTCGGGCGCGGGGGGCATGGCCGGACCGCGTCCGAGCAGCACGCCCAGCGCCGTTGCACCCAGCACCAGCGCGCCGAAGGCGATGAGGTAGCCGCGCCCGCCGCGCGCCGGCGCCCGCGGTCCGGCGCTGGCCACGGTCGGCACGGCGGTCGGCGCTACCGCCGCCATCGGCAGCGTCGCCGCCGTCACGGTCGGCGCATCGCCTGCAGCTCGCGCCGGCAGCGGCTGCGTCGGGGCATCGACCCCCGTCGCGATTGGCACACGCGTCGGGGCCGACGCGGGCACGGTCGGCGCCTCGGGCAACCACCGGCGCCACTCGGCGATGCTCTGCGGCCGATCCTGGATGCGGAACTGCAGCGCCGAATCGACCGCCTCGACCAGCGCCCGGCTGCAGCGACCCTGCAGGTGCAGTCTGCCCGCCTCGTAAGTGTCGCGCGTGTCCTGGGCGAGCGACTGGGAGCGCTCCACGGCATCGGCAGGCGTGCGCCCCGTCAACGCGCGATAGACCGTCGCGCCCAGGCCGTAGATGTCGCTCCACGGCCCCTGCTGATCGCTCTTGCCCGTGTACTGCTCGATCGGCGCATAGCCGGGCGAGACGAAGTTCGTCAGCGTCCGGGCTTCGCCCGCGATGGCCTGCCGTGCCGAGCCGAAGTCGAGCAGCACGGGCGAGCCGTCGCGGCGGATGAAGACGTTGGCGGGCTTGACATCCCTGTGCACGAAGCCCTGCGCGTGGATGACCTCCAGACCCGCGAGCAGCGGGTGCAGGATGCGCAGCACCTCGTCCTCCTCCAGCGTGCCACGCCGCTTCAACAGCCGATCCAGGCCCTCGCCATCCTCGTACTGCATCACCATGTAGGCCGTGCGGTTGGCCTCGAACACGTTGTGCACGCGGACGATGGCCGGGTGCTCGAACCGCGCCAGCGTGCGCGCCTCGAGGATGAAGCGGCGCAGCCCGGACTCGTAGTCCTCGCGCAGATCGTCGGTCAGCGGCCGCACCGAGGCGGCGGTGTCGCGACTCGCGAGTTGCCCGGGCAGGTACTCCTTGATCGCCACCGGCCGGTGCAGGTTGCCGTCGGTGGCGAGGTAGGTGATGCCGAACGCGCCCTGCCCCAGCACCCTCTCGATGACGTACCAGAGCAGCGTGCTCCCGGGCGGCAGAGCGTTGCGGTGAGCGGAGGCCTTGGCGGTCATGTTGCAACGCAATCCGGGCCGGGAAGGACTCGGTCCGTATAGCGCCGTCCGCCGGGTCGCGCAAGCGCCATGACGGGCTTTCGTGCACTGCGTGGCGTCGGCCGTGCAGGCGGCGCGACGACACCGTGACGCCACTACCGCCGCATGGATTCTGCGAATGCTCACGCACTCCGGCGCAACGACTGCGTAAATGTCCGCAGATCCGCGGCCCCTGCCCTGCGACAACGAGCGCCCGGCCATGCGCGTCGATGTTCTCTCGCGCAGCATCCACCGTATACTCGCCGGCAACGACAGGTACGGTGAAGACGGCGCCGGCACGGGCGCCGCCGCGCGACGCGACTGCAGCCTCGCTGGCAGCGCGCGAGCCGGGTCACGCCGATGCCTGCGATCACCCGCGGCGGCGCACGCCGCCGACCTGAACGGGGAGAGGAGCATCATGCAGCTCGGCATCTGCCAGATCGCGCAGGGTTTCGGCTACGACGACGTCAGCGACGGGCAGGTCTTCGACGAGGAGATCCGCTGCGGCATCCGTGCCGACGAACTCGGCTACGACGTCGTCTCGATGGTGGAGCACCACTTCGAGGACTACGCCTTCTGCCCCGACAACTTCGTCTACCTCGCGCACCTCGCCGCGAAGACGCGGCGCATCAGGCTGATGACCGGCGCGGTGATCGTGCCCTGGAACATTCAGCCGCTGCGGGTGGCCGAGAAGGCCGCGCTCCTCGACGAGCTGAGCGGCGGGCGTTTCATCCTGGGCCTGGGCCGGGGACTGGCGCGCCGCGAGTACGTGCAGATGGGCATCCCGATGGACGAGTCGCGCGAGCGCTTCGACGAGGCCGTGCCGATGATCCTCTCCGCGCTCGAGACGGGGGTCATGGAGGCCCACGACGGCAAGTTCTTCCGGCAGCCGCGCGTGCCGATCCGGCCCCGCCCGACCCGCTCCTTCAAGGGCCGCCTGACGCAGGTAGCGATGTCCGGGGACTCGGTGCTCGAGGCCGCCCGCCACGGGGCGAAGATGCTGCAGTTCGCGTACAAGCCGATCCAGCAGCACAAGCAGGAGGTGGACACCTATGCCGCCGCCTTCCGCAAGCATCACGACACCGCGCCGCCGGTGCCGTACTTCGTGGATTTCTCCCTGTGCGACACGAACGCGGATCGGGCCGCGGAGAACGCGCACAGGCACATCCACCGCTACCTGCTGAGCCTCTTGCACCACTACGAGATGCTGGGCGACCATTTCGCGAACGCCCGCGGCTACGCCGAGTACGGCGAGACCGCGAAGGTCATGCAGACCGCCGGCATGGAGGCGGTGGCCGAGCACTACCTGAACGTGCAGATCTGGGGCACGCCGCAGCAGTGCCTCGAGAAGCTGGAGGCGCGGCGCGCCGTCGTCGGCGACCACGACCAGATGCTCTGCGTGCGTTACGCGGGCCTGCCCTGGGAGGTCGTCGAGCGTTCGCTCGAGACCTTCGCCCGACATGTCATGCCGGAACTGAAGAGCTGGAACATCGCCACCACGATGGCGGCCTGATCCCGCGCGCTGCGCCCGTCCCGTTAGCGAGGATAACCGGATGAAGTTCGACGTGCTGTCGCTGGGCGACCACCTGCCCGACCCGCATACGCACGAGTACAACGAGACCCAGGCCGGACGCTTCCGCTTCTGGGTCGATCTGGGCGTGCGCTCCGAGGAAGCCGGCTACGACGGCTACTGGATGGGCGAGCACCACTGCAGCGACTACATCGTGTCCGCGCCGCAGATGGTACTGGCGGCGGTCGCCACGCGCACGCGGCGTATCCGGCTCGGCACGGCCGTGAGCCTGCTGCCGAACAACGACCCGGTGCGCTTCGCCGAGGAGTTCGCCACGCTCGACCTGCTGAGCGACGGTCGCGCCGAGATCGGCTTCGGCAGCGGCTACACCGAGCACACCTTCAGGCTGTTCGGCCAGGACATCGCCGCGAGCGGCGACATCTCCGCCGAGAACCTCGATCTGCTGCTGCGGCTGTGGAACGAGGGGGACATCAACTGGCAGGGCCGCTTCCGCACGCCGATCCACGAGTCGCGCGTGCAGCCGCGCACGCACTCGGGCCGCGCCATCCCGATCAACATTGCCACCGCGGCGTCGCTCGCGACGGCCGAGCGCACCGGACGCGCCGGGCACAGGCTGATGGTGATGACCGTCGCCGGTCGCATCGCCGACGCCCGCCCGCTGGCGGACACCTACCGCAAGGCCTATCGGGACGCCGGCCACGACCCGGCGCACATGAGCGTGGCCGCGGTCGCGTATGTGCACGTGCGCCGGGACGGCAACGAGGCGCGAGAGTTCTGGTTTCCCTACCGCGACAACTACCGCGCGTTCACGAAGATGCTCACCGAGTCCAAGGGCATCACCGCCGGCGTGCGACTCCTGTACGACCGGCTCGGCAAGGATCGCTTCCAGGTGCGCGAATCTGACTTCTGCGGCTCGCCGACCGAGGTAGTCGGGCAGATCCTCAAGGCGCACGCGGACCTGGGCGGCTTCGACCGGCTGCTGTGCTACGTCGACCTCGGCGGGATCTCCGGACCGGACGTGCTGGCCTCGGTGGACCTGTTCGCCCGCGAGGTGATTCCCCAGGTGCGGGCGGCGCTCGGCGCACCCGGCGAGCACGACACCGGCCGGGCGGCCGCCTCGGGCTGACCGCCGGACCGGATCGTCAGCCCGTCAGCGCTCCGCCCAGCGGCAACCGGGTGATGCGGCGCCCGGTCGCGGCGTGCAGCGCGTTCACGAGCGCCGGCGCGATGAGCGGGGTGCCCGGCTCGCCGACACCCGTCGGCGCTTCCGCCGACGGCACGATCCAGGTCTCCACGCGCGGCATCTCCTGGATCCGCAGCGGCACGTAGTCGTGGAAGTTCGACTGCTCGACGCGCCCCTCCCTGAATGTGATCGCCCCGTGCAGCGCCGCCGACAACCCGTAGCCGATGCCGCCCTCCATCTGCGCGCGGATGACGTCCGGATTGACCGCGACGCCGCAATCCACCGCGCACACCACGCGCTCCACGCGGAAGTCGCCCGCGGGCTTCACCGTCACTTCCACGACCTGCGCGACATACGATTTGAACGACTTGTGCAGGGCGACGCCGCGACCGCGCTGCTCGCCCGCGGCGCCCGGCGCGAGCGGTGAGCCCCAGCCGGCCTTCTCCGCGGCGAGCCGCAGCACCGCCGCGTGCCGCGGGTGCTGTGCGAGCAGCGAGAGCCGGAACTCGACCGGATCGCGACCCGCGGCCGTCGCCAGCGTGTCGAGGAACACTTCCGTCGCGAACGCCGTGTGCGTCGAGCCGACCGACCGCCACCACTGCACCGGCACCGGCAGTTGCGGCGAATGCAGTTCCACCGCCAGGTTCGGTATGGCATACGGCAGGGTCGCGGCGCCCTCGACGGAGGTGTGATCGATGCCGTCCTTGATCCGCATGGCGGCCAGCGGTGTCCCGGCGAGGATCGACTGCCCGACGATGCGCTGCTGCCACGCGACCACGTTCCCCGCTGCATCGAGCGCCCCGCGCAGGCGGTGCAGGTACAGCGGCCTGAAGTAGCCTGCCCGGGTATCGTCCTCGCGCGTCCAGACGAGCTTGACCGGCGCCCTGCCGCCGATCGCCTGCGCGATACGCGCGGCCTCCAGCAGGTAATCCGAGTTCGGGTTCCCGCGCCGCCCGAAGCTGCCGCCGGCGTAGAGCTGGTGGATGACGACCTGCCCGACCTCCAGCCCCAGCAGCTTCGCCAGCGCCTTCTGGTCGGTGGTGTGCAACTGCTCGCCGTTCCAGACCTCGCAGCCGCCCGGCGTCAGCCGCACCACGCAGTTCATCGGCTCCATCGTCGCATGCGCCAGGTAGGGCACTTCGTAGTCGGCCTCGATCACCTTCGCCGCCCCGGCCAGCGCCGCGGCGACATCGCCATCCCGGCGCGCCGGCAGGCCGGGCGTCGCCGCCAGTTCCCGGTACTGCGCGAGGATGGCGTCGCTGCCCAGCGCGAACGCCTGCGACTCGTCCCACTCGATCGCGAGCAGGTCGCGCCCCTTCTTCGCCGACCAGAAGTCACGCGCCAGCACCGCCACCCCGTCGGCCGTGGCGACGACGTCGGTGACGCCCTTCACGGCCAGGGCCCGCGCGCCATCGAAGGTCTTCAGCGTCGCACCGAACCGCGGCGGGTGCGCGACCACCGCCGTCAGCAGGCCCGGCAGCTTCACGTCCTGCGTGAAGATCGCCGCGCCGGTGATCTTCTCGCGGGTATCGGTACGTGGAACGGCCTTGCCGATCAGCACGTAGTCCCGCGGGTCCTTGAGCGTGACCCGCGCCGGCAGCGGCTGCGCCGCCGCGACGAGCGCCAGTTCGCCGTAGCGCGCCTGCCGGCCGGAAGGCCCGTGCGCGAGCACGCCGGCACGGGCCGTGATCTCGCCGGCGGGCACGTCCCACGCCTGCGCCGCCGCCGCGACGAGCATCGCCCGCGCGCCGGCACCGGCCTGGCGCAACTGCTCCCAGGAGTTGGCGATCGCGGTGCTGCCGCCGGTGCCCTGCGCCGGTCCCCAGAGCAGGTTGTTGTAGCGCGTCGCATCGGCCGGCGCGCCCGCCACGCGGACGCGCGTCCAGTCGGCATCGAGTTCCTCGGCGACCAGCGTCGCGAGCCCGGTGTACGTGCCCTGCCCCATCTCGGTGTGCTTGGCATAGACGGTCACGATGTCATCCGTGCCGATGCGGACGAAGGCGTTCGGCTCGAACGCGTCCGCGGCGGGCGCTGCCGTCGCGGCCGCTCCCGGCCCGGCGTCGCCGGCCAGCGCGCCCGGCAGGCAGACCGCGAGCGTGAGCCCCGCCCCGCCACGCAGGAAGTCGCGGCGACTGGCATTGACGATGTGCGCTGCGTTCACGGTCGGCACCTCAGGCGAGCGATTTCGCCGCGAGATGGATCGCGGCGCGAATGCGCACGTAGGTGGCGCAGCGGCAGATGTTGCCCGCCATCGCGGCATCGATGTCGGCGTCGGTCGGCGCCGCGTTGGCGGCCAGCAGCGCCGTGGCGGACATGATCTGGCCCGACTGGCAGTAGCCGCACTGGACGACGTCGAGCGCCTGCCAGGCGGCCTGCACGGCCTTGCCCGCCGGCGTGGCGAGACCCTCGATGGTCGTGACCCGCTTGCCGGCGACGGCGGACACCGGCGTCACGCAGGCACGCACCGGCGCGCCGTCGACATGCACGGTGCAGGCCCCGCACAGCGCCATGCCGCAGCCGTACTTGGTGCCGGTCAGGTCGAGGTGATCGCGCAATGCCCACAGCAGCGGCGTATCGGGATCGGTGTCGAGCTCTCGCGGTTGGCCGTTGACGTCGAGCGTCAGCATGGGCGTGCTCCTCGTCGGTTGTGGAGTTCGTGGCCGGTTGCCGGGCGGCACCGGCAGGCACGACCGTGCCGGCTCCGTGCGCGGCGCTGTCCGGGCCGCGGCAGCACCCGTGCGCGGCTCGCACGGTGTCCGCGGGAACGAGGCACGCCCCGCCGTGTGCCGGGCCCGTCGAGCACGGGCCGCGAGCGGGCGCACCCGGCGCTCGGGCGCGGCGCTGCTGGCCGCCGGACCTGCGTTGATTGCATTGCAGCAAACCATACCACGGCCCCCTGGATCAACCGCTGGCAATACACCAGGGCCCGGGCCTGTGGGCAGGACCGGCGCGTGCGGGCGCCATTTGTGACGGGCTCGTCATTGCAAGCCGGCCGGCACGGCCCGGCACTGCCCGCTTAAGTCTTCCTTAATTTCCGGTCCGTACGGTGACGCATCGAACTACACCGTCGGCGACACGGCTCGCCGCGAACGACCATCGAAAGGAAGGCACAGATGCGCAACTTCGGCAATTTCAGCAAGTTCAGGACATCCACCCTGCTCGTGGGCCTGGCCATGACGGCCGCACCCGCGCTAGGCACCGCCGGCGTCATCGGCTTCCTGGGGAATTTCGACGTCATCAACGACACCGGCACGACGGCGCACGGCTTCGAGATCGAGCTGGAGTCCCTGCACAGCGCGGACATCTCGGACGTTTTCGGCGGCCCCGGCCGCGGGTTTCCCACCGGTCGCGGCTTCGACCCCTCGAACAGCGTCGAGCGCTATGGCGCGCCCACCATTTCCGAGTACTCCAACGGCGCGAGCTTCGGCGTGCGCGTCACCTACCTCGGCGTGTTCGACGGCGTCAGCTGGGATTACGGCACGCCGAGCGGCACGTTCGTCACGCCCGGGGACAACTGCTGGTCCGGTGGCGGCGTCGGCTACGGGCCAGCCACGCCGTGCGACCACTTCGGCGTCGGCACGTTGCAGAACCCGACCAAGACGACCTACAACTGGCTGCTGGAAACCGGCACGCCCGGGGTCCTGAGCAAGGGCGGCGTCAACCTGCCCGCGCCCGCCTGGCAGGTGATTCCGGACCTGGCGAACCCGGCGGCGCCACCGCAGGTCGTGGCCCAGATCGAGGCGCCGCGGCCGGAGTTCGAGGACCAGTTCGGCGATGCCATCTGGGTCAAGGTCTACACGACCGAACTCGAGGACGAAGTCGATCTGGAGGATCTCATCGGCGGAAACCCCGTCATCGATCAGGCGGAGACCGAGATCGAATGGCAGCTACTGCAGACCGACCCCGGCAACCCTGCCGCCGGACGGCTCGAGAGCGGCTACGGCGTGCCGGTCGGCGCCAATGCCCGGTCAATCATCCGGCGCTACGAATTCTTCGACTACGTCGGCCCCTACGATCTCGAGACCCACGAGGCGCTCGTCGACAGCGACTCGCACCCGCTCGAGAGTGAACTGGGCATCTACCTCGGGGCCCAGAACGCCGGCCTGAACCTCGACATGGCGATCCACGGCGTGGACCCGGTCGGTGTACCAGCGCCGTCGGTCCTGTGGCTGCTGGGCGCCTCGCTCATCGGCAGCGCGTCGCTGCGTCGCCGGCACGTCTGACGGGCCGCGAGCTGAATAGCAGATCGGAACTGTGCTGCACCTGACGTCGGGAAGGCCCTGGCGCCGGAGTGCTCGACATCTAAGCCCTGCTATCCAGGCCGGAAGCGTCTTCAGCTCCGTGCCTGGGACGCTCGGGTCCGCCCCGGAGTGCCCGGCCCGGCATGGACGCGCGGTCGGCGGGGCGACGGTCCACCGGACCGTTGCCCTGTCCGGCTGTTCCCGGACCGCACGTCAGTCCGCCCCCCGGCCCGGGGCACTGCCCGTCGCCGTATCCGCGCCCTCCGCCGCGGGCCAGTGCAGCTCGACGCGCAGTCCCCCGCCCGCCCGCTCGCCCAGCGCCAGGGTCGCGCGGTGCACCTGTGCAACCCGTGCCACGATTGCCAGGCCCAGCCCGCTGCCCGGTGCGCGCGTACCGGGGGCCCGGCCGAAGCGTCGCTGCACGACACCGTGTAACGCGCGCGGAATTCCCGGGCCGTCGTCCTCGACCGTAATCTCGACGGTCGCGGGATCGAGGCGGCGCGCGGCGACCCGCACCGTGCCGGGGCTCGCGCCATGCCTGACGGCATTCTCGAGCAGATTGCGCAGCGCCATCAGCAGGCTCTCGGGGTGCGCGAGCACATGGACGTCCTCGGGCACCTCGTTGCCGAGCGTGACCGCCCGAGCCCCTGCTTCCCGGGCCAGTTCGTCGCACGCCAGCGTCACCGGCTGGCGCAGCGGCACGCGAGCGACGGCGTCCTGATCGACGCCGGGGTCGAGTCGCGCCAGATCGAGGAGCCTGGCGGTGAGTCGGGTCGCCCGGTCCACGCCGGCGATCACCTGGGCCAGCGCCGCGGCGCGTCCGGCGTCGTCGAGTGCCCCGAGCGCCACCTGCGCCTGGGTACGGATGCTCGCCAGCGGCGTGCGCAGTTCGTGCGCCGCATCGGCGGTGAACTCGCGCTCGGCCGTCAGCGCCGCGTCCAGCCGCCCGAGCAGGTGGTTCAGCGCGTCGGTCAGCGGCACCACTTCCAGCACCGTGCCCTCCGCGGCGATGGGCCGCAGGTTGTCGGGGCGGCGGCGACCCACCTCGCGTGCGAGGCCCTCCAGTGGCCGCAGGCCCCAGCCGATCCCGCCCCACAGCAACCACAACAGCACCAGCAAGCCCGCCACGACCGGCAGGCCGAGTGCGAGCAGCAGGTGTCGCACCACGCGTTCGCGACGTTCCAGGGGTTCACCGACGGTGATCACGATTGGCCACCGACGGTCGCTGCCGACCCGGGTGAGCGTGCGCCAGTCCGCGCCGCCAAGCGAGCGGCTGGCGAATCCGCGGGTCGCCGCCGGCGCCCGCAGGCCAGCTGGCGCATTCGCGGACTGCAGCGTGCGACCCTCGTGCCCCCAGGCGATCTGGTACGCGAGCTCCCGCGCGTACGACGGCAGTTGCAGGTGATACTGCAACTGGGCGCGGACGAACCGATCGAACGCCTCCCTGCCGGCGTCGTCCGCAGCGAGTTCCTGCGCCTCGGAGCGGACCAGCGCTTCCATGGCGGCCGCGACCTCGGCGATGTGGGCGTCGAACAGCGCCTCGACCTCGGTGCGGATCCGGACGGCCTGCCAACCCGCCAGCAGCAGCCAGGCGAGGAGGCTGGCGAAACCGATGACGACGACGAACCGGCGGCGCAGGGACCTCATGCCGGCCCGGGATCGATGGCATAGCCCACCCCGCGCGCGGTCCGGATCAACCCGGCGCCGAGCTTGCGGCGCAGGTGGTGGATGTGCACTTCGATCGTGTTGCTCTCGACTTCCTCGCCCCAGGCGTACAGCACCTGCTCGATCCGATCGCGACCGATGACCTTGCCGGGATTCTCGACCAGCACGCGCAGCACCGCGAACTCGCGCCGGGTCAGTTCGACGAGTTCACCCGCCTGCCGGCAGGTGCGCGCGTCGGTATCGATCTCCAGCCCGCGGATCCCGATGTGCGCCTGCAGGTGCCCGGTGCTGCGCCGGCCGAGCGCGTGCAGCCGGGCGGCGAGCTCGTCGAGATCGAATGGCTTGACCAGGTAGTCATCGGCACCACGATTGAGGCCGGTGACGCGATCCCGCACGGTGTCCCGGGCGGTCAGCAACAGGATCGGGGTGCGATCGCCGCCCCGGCGACGGGTGTCCAGTAGCTCCAGGCCGGACCGGCCGGGCAGGCCGATGTCGAGGACGACGACGGCATAGGCTTGGGCATCGAGCGCACCGGCGGCTGCCTCGGCGGTGCGCACCCAGTCGACCGCCATGCCGGCCTGGCGCAGGCCCGCGAGGATTCCGTCCCCGAGAATCGCATCGTCCTCGACCACCAGCACGCGCATCGTCCACCCCGGAGACAGCCTCGGTCCGCGCTCGGCGCGCGTGCCTGCCGTCTTGTAGCAAAGCCCGCTGCGGGCCGCCAGCGGCAGCCAGATGCCGCGAACCCGCCGGGCGCCTGCGGTCGCCGGCGCCGCGTCAGCCCTGCAGCACGCGCGTCAGGGCGTCGAGGTCGGCCCTGGCGTCCTGCAGCACCTTCAGGCTGAAGGCGTCGCCGGCGCCGCCGCGCGCGAACTTGGCGTAGGCCGGCACCGACTCGAGGGGCGGCAGTTCGGCCGCCTTGGGCTTGCCATGCCAGCTGTAGAGCTTGGCCAGCAGGACGATGTCGCACAACTCGACCGCGGGACCGGCATCCCGTTCCCAGTGCCCGGACTCGAGCACCACCGTCACGAAAGCCGGCGGGAACTCCCACCTGCGCACGACCATCGCGCCGACCTGCGGACCGAGCTTGTCGAGCGTCGCCTCCAGCCGGGCGCGATCGGCGGCCAGCGCCGGATACCCTTCCGCGGCGGCGAGCACGACGCTGCGCCCGATGTCGTGCACCAGCCCCGCGAGCAGGGCCTGGTCCGGATCGATGCCGCGCGCGTGGCGGCTGAGGACGGCGCTCACGGCGCCGACCACGCAACTGTGCTGCCAGATCGCCCGCATGCGCTCGGCCACCGCCTTCGAGCCGGGCTTGAACACGTTGCGCAGCACGAAGGACGTCACCACGTCGCGCGTGGCCGTCATGCCCATGCGCGTGACCGCCGCGCGCGCCCCCTGCACCTCGTGCGCGCCCCGGTACACGGCACTGTTGGCGATGTTCACGAGGTAGGCCGCGAGCGCGGGGTCGGCCTGCACGATGCGACCGATCGCCTTCACGCCCGCGTTCGGGTCCTCCACCGCGCGGCGGATGCGCAGCGCCACGTCCGGCATCGCCGGCACCTGGATGCGACCGGCGGTGAAATCCTGGTGGATGCGACGCATCAACTCGTTGTCGGCCGGCGCGGGCGGGCCGGCGGGCGCGGCGGCCGGCACTGGCACGACCGGCCGGCGCGCCGCGCCGGAGCGCGCGCGCAGCCGGGCAATGGCCTCGACCAGCTCGTCGCAGCCGGCGTAGCGATCCGGCGGATGCACCGCCGTCATGCGATCGAGGATCGGCTGCAGGGCGGCGAGCTTCGCCGGCAGGCGCGGCAGCGGCTCCTGCTTCTTCGCGAGCAGCGCGCGCAGGCTGCCGACCGGATCGCGCATCGCCTGCGTGCGCGGCACGTCGTGCGGGCGCTGGCCGACCAGCATCTCGTAGAAGATGATCCCCAGGCCGTAGATATCGCAGCGGCAGTCCAGCGGCCGCCCTTCCGCCTGCTCGGGGCTCAGGTAGGCGACGCTGCCGACCACCGTGCCGTCGACCGTTTCGGAGACGGTCTGGTTGAGATCCTTGGCGACGCCGAAGTCGGTCAGCACCGGCACCGCGTCGTCGCGGAACAGGATGTTGGCCGGCTTCACATCGCGGTGGACGATCCCGCGCGCGTGCGCGGCGTGGAGCGCCCCGGCGATCGCCTCCACCCAGGCCAGCGCCTTGCCGGGCGCGACGCCGTCGCGCAGGCGGGTGCGCAGGTCGCCCCCCGGCAGGTGTTCCATCGACAGCCAGTACAGCCCGCCGTGGACGCCAATGTCGTAGATCGTGATGACGTTGCGGTGGTTGAGCGCCGCGAGCAGCCGGCCCTCGCGCAGGAAGCGGCCGGAAAGCTCCGCCGTGAGCGACTCGCCGGGGACGAGCACCTTCAGAGCCACTGCGCGCGAGAGGGAGTCCTGCGTGGCATGGTAGACGGTCGCCATGGCCCCGCGACCGAGTACGCTGCCGATGGTATAGCCCGGGATCGGTGCCTCCCGGTCCGCCGGCCGCGCCGCCCGCTCGCGGATCGACTGTGCAGTGCTGCTCACGCCCCGTCCCCGTCACGATTCGATGTGTGACCCGGCGCCGCCGGCACGGGCGGGGGTCGCAGGGGATAGAGCGGCAGGCGGCGCGGGATCTTGAGCGGGGCCGTCGACAGCGGCGGTCGGGACTCCGGCCCTCAAGCGGTGCGGAACGCGGCCCGCAGCCCCTCGCCGACCAGACGCCGCGCCTCGTCGGCGGCGGAGATGACGCCGGCGAAGTAGAAGAACGGGTGGATCTGGCCCGGGAAGCGATGCAGGGCGACCGCGACACCCGCCTCGCGCAGGCGTTGCGCGTAGCGCTCGCCTTCATCGCGCAGGGGATCGCACTCCGCGGTCACCAGCGTCAGGGACGGCAGGCCCCGCAGGTCGGGTGCTGCCAGCGGCGCGAGCCGGGGATCCGCCGGATCGGCGCCCGGCGCATACCGGTCGAGGAACCACTGCATGTTCGCGGCCGTCAGGAAGTAGCCGGTCGCATAGTCGCGGTAGCTCGCGGTCGCGCGCACGTCGGTCTGCAGGACCGGGTAAATCAGCGCCTGATGGCGCAGGCCGGACCGGCCCCTGAGGGCCAGCGCGACAGCGGCGGCCAGGTTGCCGCCGGCGCTGTCGCCGGCCACGGCGACCCGCGCGGGGTCGGTGTCGAGCCCCGCGGTGCCGTCGAGCAGGGCCTGCGTCACCGCCAGCGCATCGTCGTAGGCCGCCGGGAACGGATGCTCTGGCGCGAGCCGGTAGTCCACGCTCACGACCGTCGCGCCCGAGTGCACGGCAATCGCGCGGCAGGTGGTATCCGCGAGCGCGAGGTCGCCCAGTACCCAGCCGCCCCCGTGGAAGTAGGCGACCACCGGGAGATGAGGCCCGGCCGACGGGCGGTAGACGCGGATCGGAATGGCGCCCGCGGGACCGTCGATGGTCGTATCCGTCACGGTGTGCACCGGCGCGGGGTCGCCCGTCAGCGGGATGGCCTGCGCGAGCCCGGCGCGGTTCTCCGCGACCGTCTGCGCCGCGAACGGCACTTGCTCCCCGAGCAGGTCGAGGAAGGCCTGGGCGTCAGGATGCAGGGGCACGGACCGGTCTCCCGATGGGGGCGGATCGAAGCATAATCGGCTGACTGGCCAAGCGGAATCGTCCTGCACCTGGCGCCGGGAAACCCCGGGCGCCGGTGCCGGGCGGGTTCGCCGCGACCGTGAGCGCGCAGGACGCGCGCGACCGAGCGCTACAGGGACGTACTCGAGCGGGTCGCGACGGACCCGCCCGGCATCGGCGCTGGCCGCAATGATCGACATTCGCGTTCTGCTATTCGGCCGGCCCCGGCACAGCGCCGCCGCCGACCACCGGGTACTGGCGGATGGCGCCCGTCGATATAGACTCCCGCGAGAGGGCAGCGCGATGACTTACCGGCACACCGTCGATGGCCAGGTCCACCGCTACGCGGACCTGAAGGATCTGCTGGCGAAAGCCACCCCGGCGCGCTCGGGGGACTATCTCGCGGGCATCGCGGCGGCGAGCGCGGTCGAGCGCATGGCGGCACGCCTGTGCCTCGCCGACCTGCCGCTGGCGACCTTCCTGTCCGAGGCGGTCGTCCCCTACGAGACGGACGAGGTCACCCGTCTCATCCTCGACAGCCACGATCCCGACGCCTTCGCTTCCATCGCGCACCTGACGGTCGGGGCGTTCCGCGACTGGCTGCTGCGCGACGACACCGGCGAGACGCTGCTCGCGCGCGTCGCACCGGGCATCACCCCGGAGATGGCGGCCGCGGTCTCGAAGCTGATGCGCAACCAGGATCTCGTCCTCGTCGCGCGCAAGTGCCGGGTGGTCACGCGCTTCCGCGACACCATCGGCCTGCCGGGCCGGCTCTCGGTGCGCCTGCAGCCCAACCACCCCACCGACGACGTGCGCGGCATCGCGGCCTCGCTGCTCGACGGCCTGCTCTATGGCGCGGGCGACGCGGTCATCGGCATCAACCCGGCGGGCGACAGCCTGCCGGTGCTGCACGGGCTGTGGCGCCTGCTCGACGAGGTCATCTCGCGCTTCGAGGTGCCCACGCAGTCCTGCGTGCTCACGCACGTCACCACCCAGCTCGAGGCCATCCGGCAGGGTGCGCCGGTGGACCTGGTGTTCCAGTCGATCGGCGGCACCGAAGCCACCAACCGC
>CAYOJP010000077.1:8817-14993 GCA_964404305.1 uncultured Gammaproteobacteria bacterium | reverse complement strand
TCGCCTTCGCGGTCGCGCTCGCGTTGCGGCCCACCACGTGGATGTCCGCCGGTGCTTCGTAGAACGTCTGCCCAGGGACCAGCGTGAGCTCGGGACCGCCCTGCACCTGCATCACCACCGCTCCTTCCAGCACGTACACGAACGTGTGCGCATCGTGCCGGTGCGGCTCGCTCGCCGCGCCCGGCGCCAGCTCGACCGTCAGCATCATGGCCTCACGTCCCGGGCTTTCCGGCAGTGGCTGCACGAGCAACGGGGTGATGGTCGTAGCGGCGGTGCCCGGGGCCGGCGGCTCGCCGTGCCCGCGTGCGACGCCCGTCGTGCCGAGTGCGAACAGCGTTGCGGTTCCCAGGGCGGCCAGCCTGCGCATGCAAGTGCTCATCGTGTCTCTCCTCGTGCGGGATCGCGGGGCAGTTCGTCCATCATGGCACGATCACGAAATCCGGGTTGGCGACCGCGAATACCGCTTCGCGATCAGGTGCGGGCGGGTAGATCCAGCGGGTGTTGATCTCGCGCTTGATGGCCTTGGCCTCCCCGCGCGTCATGCGGACCTGACGGTCCCAGCCCTCGGTGAAGATCGCCCCCCAGGCACCCAGATCGAGGCACGTGACGTACTTCGGCTGGCGGTAGGGGTGCAGCGGCAGGCCGACGACTTCCGCCGCCGCGTTGTAGCCGGCGACGCGACCGAGGCTCAACGCGTGCTGGCAGGACATCAGGGCGACATGACCGGCGTCGTCGGCAGCCGCGTGCGCGGTGTCGCCGGCGACGAAGACGCCGGCCGCGCCCGGCGCGCGCAGGTAGTCGTCGACGTGCACGCGCCCGTGGCGATCGTGCTCGCCGGGGATCTGCGCGGCCAGCGGATTGGCACGGGCGCCGGCGGTCCAGACGACCGTGCCGGCCGCGATCCGCGTGCCGTTCGAGAGCCCCACGCCGTCAGCATCGACTGCGACGACCCCCACCGACGTCATGACCTCGACGCCGCACTGCGCCAGCGCCTCCTCGATCACGGGGCGCGGCACGGGCCCGAGGTCGGGGCCGATTTCGGGCGCCTGCTCGACCACGAGCACGCGGATGTCCGCCTCGGGACCGAGCACGGCCCGAAGGCGCTGCGGCATCTCGGCGGCAGTCTCGATGCCGGTGAAGCCGCCGCCCGCCACGACGACGGTATTGCGCGCCTGCGTCTCCGGAAAATCGGGCAGGGCCGAGAGATGCGCGGCGAGCGCCGCGGCGGCGTCGAGCTGATCGACGTTGAACGCGTGCGACGCCAGTCCCGGGATGTCCGGCATGAACAGGCGGCTTCCGGCAGCGAGCACGAAGCGATCGTAGGGCTGCGCCACGCGGGCACCGGCTGCGGTCGCGATGGTGAGAGTGCGCCCCGACACATCGATGCACTCGACGAGGCCGCCGACGTGCCGCACGCCCACGGTCGTGAACAGCGCAGCGAGGGCCGGTGCCATGCCTTCGAGCGACGCCTCGTACAGCCGCGGGCGGATGTGCAGTTCCGGCACGGGCGACACCACGGTGACGGCGACGTCCGCGACCCGATCGGCGCGGGCGATTGCGCGGGCCGCGGCGAGCGCAGCCCAGGTGCCGGCAAACCCGCTGCCGGCGATGACGATGTTGCGCTTCATGGACCGGACCTCCGGACGCCGCATTCGGGCGCGTCGACTGCGCGGGCGCGGGCTGCCCGCGCCTGCGGCAGGCCGGACGCCGGCGAGGCTTCACCTCCGCGCATTCGCCGGCCGGCGATTCGGGGAGGCCGCCTTCGCGCGGGGAGCAGTGGAGCGCGGCCGCTTCCGCGGCCCGGCGCGAGCTTCGTGGCGGCTCTGCAGCCAGCTGCGCAGATTGCCGGCGAACGAGGCCGGCGCCTTGCCGGCAACGACCCGTGCGACGTCGGCGAGCGAATGCCCGGCCAGGGTGTCCCGCAGGGACTGCTCCGCGCGCAGCATCACGGCGTGGATCCCGCACACGCCTGCCGTCGCCCAGCCCGGCGGTCGCTCGCCGAAGAGCGCACAGCGCGCGCGGACCTCCTGGCAATCGAACAGCGGCTTCACGCCTTCGACCGCATCGACGACGTCGAGAAAGCTCACCGCCTGCGCGGGCCGCGCCAGCAGGTAGCCGCCGCGCCTGCCACCGGCTGCCCGCACGATGCCGGCCTTCTCGAGCCTGGGGAGGATCTTGGCGAGAAAGGTGGGCGAGATGCCCTGGAGTTCGGCGAGATCGCGGCTGCTGAGCGGCGTGTCGTCGGCGTCCACGAGCCACAGCAGGCAGTGGAGCGCGTATTCGACACTGATGGTCAGGTGCGCCATAACGCGGACTATAGAGGTCCGCGTTATTGCGCGCAAGGGTCAACGCGGAGTGATCAGCTCCGCGTTCCCGGCGCGGATCGGCGCCGGCCGCGCGGCGGCGCCGGTGCCGGGCGGGTCCGCGGCGATCGTGAGCGCGCAGGGGTGCGGGCGACCGAGCGCCATCATCTCCTGCTCACCGTTCTTCCGGCCACATGCGCACGAACCCCTCGCGGTTCGGCATCTTCACCGCCGCGAGCGTCTTCGCATCCATCACGGTCTCGCGACCGATGACCTGATTGAGCCAGAGGAGGTACGCCGTCAATGCATAGACTTCCGCATCCGCCAGAGAACCCGGCGCGGTGGCGGGCATCGAGCGGCGGATGAAGTCGAACAGCGTCGTCGCGTACGGCCAGTAGGTGCCGATGGTCTTGTCCGGCGTGTCGCTGTCGAGGGGCATGCGGCCGCCGGCGAGCTCGTCGGCGGTGTCACCGACGCCCTCGGGGCCGTGACAGGCGGCGCAGTGGGTGGAGTAGAGCCGTTCGCCCGCCTCCACGGTCCCGCTGCCGGCGGGCAGACCGGTGCCGTCGGGAGTGACGGTACGATTCCAGGTGGCGGCTTCCTCGGGAGTAATCGGCTCACCGAGGTTCGGGGACCGGGGGAGCGGGGGCGCGGCGGTGGCAGTGGCCGTGATCGTCACCGCCAGCAGCAGCGTGAGTAACGCGATTCCTGCCGGTATCGAAGAGCGCGAGGCATTCCTCGACCGGCTTCCCGCGCCCGCCGCGATGTCGAACGACCAGGGGCCCGCCGGGCCGCGCGGCGCTGCCGCCTTCCGGCCGGCCGGGCTATGCATAGACGTGCCTCACCGCCCCGTCCTCGTCCACGGCCCACGCCACGATGGCGTTGTAGTGGAAGTAGCCGTGGCGGCCGCGCTCGGCGACGAGCGCCTCGCGCTCGGGCTGGACGTAGCCGGTCTCGTCGGTCGCGCGGCTCTTGAGGATCGCCGTGCCGCCGTCCCAGCGCCAGGGGATGCGGAAGCGGGTGAAGTGCTGCGGCAGCACCGGCTCGTCGAGCGCGGCGGCGGCCCACGACCCGCCGCCGTCGGCCGAGACCTCCACCTTCGCGATTCTCCCGCGGCCGCTCCACGCGAGGCCCTTCACCTCGTACAGCCCCCGCTGCGGCAGCGCCATGCCGTGCGAGGGCGAGGTGATGAGCGACTTGGCCTCGATCCAGAACGTGAACATGCGGGCCTTGCCCGAGGGCAGCAGCTCCGTGTAGCGCGCGGTCTCGTTGCGGGCCATCGCCGGCTCGGAGCCGAGTTCGAGCCGCCGCAGCCACTTCACATGCAGGACGCCCTCCCAGCCGGGCACGATCAGGCGCAGCGGATAGCCGTTCTCGGGCCGGATGCGCTCGCCGTTCTGGTACAGGGCGAGGAAACAGTCCGCGCGCGCCTTCGCGATCGGCACGCTCACGTGCATGGCGAAGGCATCCGCGCCCTCGGCGACCAGCCACTGCGCGCCGGCATCGACGCCGGCCTCGTCCAGCAGCGCACCGAGGGGCACGCCGGTCCACTCGCTGCAGGAGACGAGCCCGTGAACATAGCCGGCCGCGGTCTGGATCGGCGTCTCGCGCCAGCCGGCGTTGGAGTTGCCGCCGCACTCGATGACGAGCTGGCGCGACACCATCGGGTAGCGCAGCAGGGCGTCGATGGAGAACGTACGCGGCTGGCGGACGAGGCCGTGCACGAGCAGGCGATGCTGCGCCGGATCAATCTGCGGCACGCCGTTGTGGTGGCGTTCGAAGTGCAGCCCGCCCGGCGTGAGCGTGCCCTCCAGTTCGTGCAGCGGGGTCCAGGAGACGCCGTTCGAAGGCAACCCCGCGTTGGCGGAGATCCAGCGGATCACGCCCTGCTCGTGGGGCGAGGGCTGGCCGTAGTTGCTGAACGGCGCGCCGGGCACGCGCATCCAGGCCGGGAGTTCCCCTGCGGGAGTCGCGGCCCGCACCGGCCGCAGCCACGCGGACGCGCCGGCCGCGAACGCGCCGCCGAGGAACAGCCGCCGATCGAGGAGCCCGTTGCCGGCGACCGCCGGCAGGGAGCCATGCCGCGCGTCGCCCCGCCCGTCCGCCATGCCCGTCCCGTTCCGGCGGTTCCGCGCGCCGGTTCCCTACTATAATGCGCCGGCCGCCTCCCGCCGTGCATGGGCGCGGGGCGCGACCCGATGCCCGGCCTCTCCAGCCCCAGCCTGCGCCAGCTCCTGCTCCTGCGCGTCGCCGCGCTGGGCGGCCTGCTCGCGGGCGCGGTGGCGAACCGCCTCGCGCTCGGCGCCCCGCTGCCGGTGCTGCCCACGGCCGTGGTCATTGCCGCGGTGGCCGCCATCACCGCGCTCGCCTGGTGGCGACACCGCCCCGAGGGCGCGGCCGGGCAGCGAATGGTCGTCGGGCAACTGCTCGTCGATGTGGTCGCGCTCACGCTCCTGCTCTGGCTCACCGGCGGCTCCAGCAATCCGTTCGCGCCGCTGTACCTGCTGCCGGTGACCGTCGCCGCCGCGGCGCTGCGACCGCTGCAGACGTGGCTGGTCGCTGGTGCGGCGGCCGCCGGCTACACGGCGCTGATGTTCCTGCCCCAGGGCGGACACCCGTTGCCGCACGGCGATCACCGCTTCGCGGGCCACCTGTGGGGCATGTGGTTCGGCTTCCTGCTCGCGGCGGGACTCGTGGCGCTGTTCGTCGCGCGCATCGGGCGCGCGCTGCGCGCCCGCGACCAGGCGCTGGCGGAAGCGCGCGAGCGCGCGCTGGAGGCGGGCCGCCTGCTCGCGCTCGGGACGCTCGCGGCCGGCACCGCGCACGAACTCGGCACGCCGCTCGCGACCATGGCCGTGCTGGCCGGCGAACTGCGCGACGAACTCGGCGCGGATGCCAGCGTCGCCCGCCGGCTGGACCTCCTGCGCAGTCAGATAGACCGCTGCAAGGAGACGCTGGCCCGCATGGCGACGCACGCCGGCGAGGCGCCGGCCGGCGGCGGACGCGCGCTGCCGCTGCCGCAGTACCTCGATGAGGTCCTGGATGAATGGCGCCGGCTGCGCCCGCAGGCCCGGGTCTCGATCCAGCTCGACGGCGCGGGCAGCCCGCTCGTGGTCGCCGACCGGACGCTCACGCAGGCAATCGTCAACGTGCTGAACAATGCCGCGGATGCCTCCGGCGCCGACGACGCGCTCGTCGAGGTGCGCGCCCGCTGGGATGCCGGGGCGCTCGACCTCGCGGTGCGCGACCACGGCCCGGGGCTGTCGCCCGCGCTTGCGGGCCAGATCGGCAACGCCTTCGTGAGTACCAAGGAGCCTGGCCGCGGCATGGGCCTGGGCCTGTACCTGGCGCGCCTGACGCTCGCGCGCCTGGGCGGCGAGATCGAACTCCAGAACGCGCCGGGGGATGGCGCGCTCGCGCGCATCCGCCTGCCGCTCGCGCGCCTCGCCGCCGTCCGTCCCGCGTGAGCGCGCCCGCCCCGGGCTCCCTGCTGCTCGTCGACGACGACGCGGTGTTCCGGGAGGTGCTGGCCGCTGCACTCACGCGGCGCGGATTCACGGTACGCGAGGCCGCCGACGTGCCGGACGCGCTGGCCGCGCTCCGCGACCTGCGTCCCGACTACGCGCTCGTGGACCTGCAGATGCCGGGCCTGCCGGGCCTGGAGCTGCTGCCCGCGCTCGCCGCCCTGGTCCCGCGCCCGCGCATCGTCGTGCTCACCGGCTATGCGAGCATCGCGACCGCGGTGGAGGCGATCAAGCTCGGCGCGACGCACTACCTCACCAAGCCCGCCGGGACCGACGAGATCCTGGCTGCCTTCCAGCGCGACGCGGGCGAAGCCCGCACGCCGGTGGCGCCGGCACCGGTCTCGGTAGA
>CAYOJP010000077.1:0-8807 GCA_964404305.1 uncultured Gammaproteobacteria bacterium | reverse complement strand
GACCCGGCACCATGTATCACGGCCCCAGCCAATCCGGCCACCCCCCCCCCGCGGGCCCCTACTCCACCGGGGCTGCATCCCCCCGCTCGGGGGGCCACCCCCCCACGCCGGTGGCGCCGGCACCGGTCTCGGTAGAGCGACTCGCCTGGGAGCACATCCAGAAGGTGATGGCCGACTGCGGGGGCAACGTCTCGGCCGCCGCGCGGACACTGGGCATGCACCGGCGCACGCTCCAGCGCCGGTTGCGCAAGCGGCCGGTGCGACGGTAGGGAGGCGAGCTCCCGCGGTCGCCGGCACGCTGTGCCGCGCGCGCAGGTGCTGCTGCCCGCGCGAACCAGCGCCGCTTCGCGACCAGGCCGAAGGTCGGTGCCACCCGTCGTTGGCGGGGTCGGCACCAAAGCCATCGCGGCTGTAGCCGCTCCTGCAGTAGTGCTGCCCAACGCCCGGTGCGTAGCGCCCGTCGGCGACTACTCTGCCCTCGCCGTCGCCTCCGGCGGTAGAGCAGGGCCCAAGCCGCCCCTATCCCGCCGCGTGCACCTGGCGTTCGGCGAGCAGCTGCGAGATTGCCGACGGTTCCTGCACGGCGCCGATGAACGCGCCCTGCATCTGGCTCAGGCCGATGAGAGCGAGCGCGCCCTGCTGGGCGCGATCCTCGATGCCCTTGGCGCTGACCGCCACGTCCAGTCCGCGCGCCATCGCGGCAATGGCGCGCACGGCCGCCGCGCCGTAGCGATCGCGCGCGACGTCGCGGACGAACGCGCTGTCGATCTTGACGCCGTCGACCGGACATTGCGGCAGGTAGCTCAGGGCGGAGTAGCCGGAGCCGAAATCGTCGATGACCAGGCGGACGCCGCGGGCGCGCAGATCCCGCAGCGCCGCCAGGTCCTCTTCGCCGGCACGCAGCAGCGCGCGCTCGCTGACTTCCAGGGTCAGCCGCCCGGGCTCGACGTGGCTGGCCGCGATCACGCCGAACAGCCAGTCGGCGAAGCCCTCCTCGCGCGCCGTCTGCAGCGAGACATTGATCGTGAGGCCGGGTCGGGCGCCGGTCGCCTCCCACTCCGGCAACAGGGCGAGCGACGCCTCCAGGATGCGCCGGTCGATCCCGGCGATGACGCCGGTCTCCTCGGCGAAGGGCACGAACTGCGCCGCCGGAATCAGCCCGCGGTCCGCGTGACGCCAGCGCGCGAGCGCCTCGACGGCGACGATGCGGCCGGACGCGATGTCGACGATCGGCTGCAGCCAGGGCAGCAGGTCGCCGCGTTCCAGCGCCTGCCCGAGGTCGGTCACCAGCAGCAGCCTCTGGCCGGTCGCGGTGTCGAGCTCCTCGCTGTAGAACTCGTAATGATCCCGGCCGCGGGCCTTGGCGTGGTACATGGCGGTGTCGGCGTTGCGCTTCAGGGCGGTGACCGTCGTGCCGTGCTCGGGGAAGACGCTGATGCCCACGCTCACCGTGGTGCGCACGGTGCGGCCGCCCACCTGCATCGGCCGGCGCACGGCCTCGATGACCGCGCGCGCCACGCGCGCGGCGTCCTCGTTCTGGGAGACCTCGGTGACGATCACGGTGAACTCGTCGCCGCCGAGCCGGGCCACCGTGTCGATGCGCCGTACCGCGCCGCTGATGCGCGCGGCCACCTGCCGCAGCAGCTCGTCGCCGCTGTCGTGCCCCAGCGTGTCGTTCACCGCCTTGAAGTTGTCGAGGTCGAGGAACAGGACGGCGCAGTGTCCACCGCCGCGCTCGCACTGCGCGAGCGCCAGCGTCAGGCGATCGTCGAACAGCGCGCGGTTCGGCAGGCGGGTCAGGGCGTCGTGGTAGGCCTGGTGCTTGAGTCGGTCGTTCAGGCGGACGAGCTCCTCGGTGCGCGCGCGCACGAGTTCCTCGAGCTGGTCGTCGCGGCGCTGGATCTGGTCGAGCATGCCGTTGAAGGCGTCGGCGAGTTGTCCGAACTCGTCACAGGCGCCGGGCGGCGCGCGCAGGCCGTAGTCCTGCTTCTCGGTGACCCTCCGGGCGATGGCTGCCAGCTCCAGGATCGGGCCGGAGACCAGCCGCTGCAGCCGGCTCGCGAGCACCCAGGCGAGCGCGATCGCCACCGCGAGCACGATGAGCGTCACGCGGCTGAACTGCTTGAACCACTCGGTGACGGCATCGCGGCCGGCGACGAGGACCACCCGCCCGAGCGCCTCGCCATCGAGCACGACGGGGCGCTCGACTTCCAGCGGCGCGACCACCGGGCCGGCATCGCGGTCGAGCCGCGCTACGAGCGTGCCGCCGGCATCGTGGATGCGCGCCGACGTGACGTTGCGATCGGCCGCCAGCACCAGCAGCGCGGCCTGCGCGGCCTTCGCGTCGCCGACCATGAGCGGCCCGGTGACCTGCGCCGCGAGCATGGCGGCCTGCTCGCGGAGTTGCGCGGCCACGACCTCGCGCGCCTTCAGGCCGTGCTGGTAGAGATCGGCGATGGTAACGAGGAGGAGCGCGGCGCACGCGACCGTCACGCCGAACAGCACGAGCTTGCGGCGCAGCGGCAGGCTGCGCAGGATCAGCACGGCGCGACCGCCGGGCCGGTCGACGACCCCAGGCTCGCCTTCGGCATCATTACCCCCTTCGCCGCCGGCGCCCGCGGGTCCGCGGGCACCGGATGAGCAGCGCGTGCGCTTGGCCGGCAGTCGCCGATGTGTGAATATGACGCCGGCGTGCGCCAGTGTCGTGGTCATGTTAGCAGGCCCGGCGCGCCCGTAACCACCGCGACCGCCCCCGCCCGAAAGGACCCGTTCATGCTTCGTTTCCGCTTCGCCGCGGCAACCGCCATTGTGCTGGCCGCCGCCCCGCTCCTGGCCGAGACCGGACTCGAGTCCGACCAGCAGAAGTTCAGCTACGCCGTCGGGCTGCAGATCGCCCAGAGCCTCGTCCGCCAGGGCATCGAAATCGACCCGGACGCCTTCGCCCTCGCCCTGCGCGACGCGGCCGCCGGGGATCCGCCACGCCTGAGCGCCGAGGAGCTGAACAAGGTCCTCGAGTCCCACGAGCAGAAAGCGGCGACCGGCCTGCGCGAGACGGCCAAGCGCAACGCCGAGGCCGGCAGGACATTCCTGGAGAAGAACGGCAAGCGCGACGAGGTCAAGACCCTCGAAAGCGGCCTGCAGTACTGGGTCGTGCGGGCCGGCGACGGCCCCAGGCCGAAGCTGACCGACACCGTCAAGGTCAACTACCTCGGGGCCCTCATCGACGGCCGCGAGTTCGACAGCTCCGAGCGTCACGGCGGTCCGGCCTCGCTGCCGCTGAACGGCGTCATCAAGGGCTGGCAGGAGGCGATGCTGCTGATGCCGGTCGGCTCGAAGTGGCAGATCTACGTCCCCTCGGACCTCGCCTACGGCGCCCGCGGCGCCGGCGGCGTCATCGGCCCGAACGAGACCCTGATCTTCGACATCGAGCTGCTGGGGATCGAATGAGGCCCGTGGGTGCGACAGCCGGACTACCGGTGGCACCGCGGCGCGTGCGGACGCATGGCCACGCGTAGCCCCCACCAGGTGGACATCGCGCTCGCCGCGGAGGGCGAGCCGATGGTGTTCGCGGTGACGGTCACCGACCGGGGGGCACGCACCCAGCACCGCGTGACGCTCACGCGGGCGACCTGGGAGCGCCTGACCGGCGGCCAGGTCGAGCCGGAGGACTGCGTCCGCGCGGCCTTCGACTTCCTGCTCGAACGGGAGCCTGCCGGCGACATCCTGCCGGGCTTCGACCTGAACGTAATCAGGATGTACTACCCGAACTTCGACCGGGACCTGGCCGCTTACCTGCCTGCGGGCCGCGATCCGGCAAAGCCCGGGAAGCATTGATCACCGGGCACGCCCCGTGTGGCTGATCCTCCAGATCCTCCCGGCCTGGGAGTCTGCGACGTAGAGCGAGCCGTCGGGGCCGACGGCAAGGCCGGTCGGCCGGTGCTCCGGTTCGGTGCCAGTGCCGGCAAAGCCGTCGGCAAAGACCTCCCAGCCCCCCGCGGGCACGCCGTCGCGGAACGGCACGAACGCGATCTGGTAGCCGCTGCGGCTCCCGTCGTCCCGCGTGTACGCGCCGTGCAGCGCGACGAAGGCGCCGCTGCGCCACGGCAGCGGGAACTGCTCGCCCCGATAGAACAGCATGTCGTTCGGACTCGCGTGGGCGGGGAACGCCAGCGCGGGCGGCGCGAGCCGGGCACAACGCCCGGCGGTGTCGCCATCGCCGCCGTACTCCGGTGCCAGCACGTGACGGCCGCGCGCCGGATCGAAGTAGCAGTACGGCCAGCCGTGGACGCTGCCGTCGCGAACGGCGAGCAGTTCCTCGGCCGGCAGGCGCTCGCCCGCCGCCGGCGCGTAGAGTGCCGGCCAGCCCTCGTGGAGGTCGTCGCGGCCATGCTGCACGAGGTACAGCTCGCCGGTGGCCGGTTCGCGGTCGAGCGCGAGGCTGTGGCGGATGCCGCTGGCGTGGCGGCGGCCGTCGCGGCCATGGCGCTGCCCCGCCACGCCTGCTTCATAGCGCCAGATGCCGCCCGCCGTCGCCAGTTCGGGGCACGGATCGCGCCCCGGCGAGCCGGGCACCCGATCGGCCTCCTGGCAGGCGTTCGACGGCGCGCCGACCGCGAGCAGCAGTCCGCCCGCGTCGTCCAGGACGAAGGCCCTGGCCGCGTGATAGCCGGTGCCGCTGAAGCCCTCGACGATGACCTCCGGTGCGCCCGCCGGCGCGAGGATGCCCGGCGCCAGCCGCCAGCGCACGATGCGGCTGTCGGCGCCGAAGTACAGCCAGCCGTCGCGCAGCGCGATGCCGACGCCGCCCTCGTCCCCGAAGTACTCGATGTGCTCGGCCCGGCCGTCGCCATCCGCATCGCGCAGCGCGGCGACGCCGCCGGCGTCGAGTTGCTGGTTGCGCAGCGTGACGTAGAGATCACCCCCCGGCGCGACGACCAGGTGCCGCAGGCCGCTCAGGTGATCGGCGACGACCATCGCGCAGAATCCGGGCGGCAGACGCAGCCCGGCGTCGCCGGGATCGCAGCCGGCGGCGGCCGGCGACGCCGAGGGCGGCCCGGCGTCGCCGCAGCCGGCCAGCGCGAGCGCCGCGAGCAGCGCCGCGCAGCCCGGGGTACCGGTCGACGCCCGGCTCAGCATGCCCCGACGGTCAGCTCGCCACCTGCCCAGGACAGCGTGGCCCGTCCCGCGATCAGCGCCTCCATGTCCGCGCCCACGAGTCCGCGTCGCCAGCCACCGCGCAACTCGTGCGCGCCCTGCGGATCGACGATGAGCGCCTCGATGTCGCCGCGGCTGGCGACGACCGACGGGTGCAGGTCCGCGGCAACCGCCCGCGTGCGCATGAGGGCCACCAGCAGATCGAGCAGGACCTCCTCGCGCGGCTCCAACCGGCGCGGCGGGAGCTCGCGCCGCAGTTCCGCCGGCGCCTGCACCAGCGCGTCCGTGACGAGCCCGAGCAGTGCGTCGCCGTGCTTGCGCAGCACGCGCTCGGGCAGTCCCCGCACGCGCGCCAGATCCTCGATGCTGCGCGGCCGCTGGCGGGCGATGTCGAGCAGCATCTCGTCCTTGAGTATCCAGCCTCGGGGTCGGTCCTCGGCGATCGCCTGGCGCTCGCGCCAGGCGGCGAGGGCCTGCAGGATGCCCAGTTCATGCGCTCGCAGGCTGCGTGCGCCCTTGACCCGTTCCCAGGCGCTGGCCGGCTCGGTGACGTACAGGCGCGGGTCCTCCAGCCCGGCGAATGCCCCGTCGAGCCAGACGAGGCGACCGCGTGCCTCGAGCGCTGCCCGCATCTGCAGGTACAGGCGCGCGAGGTAGCGCACGTCGGCTTCCGCGTACTCGATCTGCGCCGGGGCGAGCGGACGCCGGTGCCAGTCGGTGCGCGCGTGGCCCTTGTCGAGCTGCACGTCGAGCACGCGCCGCACGAGATCGGCATAGCCGATCTGGTCCGGGAACCCGAGCAGCGGCGCCGCCACCTGCGTGTCGAACACCGGCCCGGGGACCGTGCCGCGCAGGGCGAAGATCTCGAGATCCTGGCGCGCCGCATGGAACACCTTGACGGTGCGGCGATCGGCGAGCAGCGCCTCGAGCGGGGCAAGGTCGGTGACCGCGAGGGGATCGATTGCGGCCACCACGTCGAGCGTGGCGACCTGCACCAGGCACAGCTGCGGATAGTAGGTGGAGTCCCGCACGAACTCGGTGTCGACCGCCAGCCACGGCACGCCCGCCAGCCGTCCGCAGAGCCTGGCCAGCGCCGGGGCGGTATCCACGTACTCGCCGGCGTCGCTCACGGCCCGCGCCGCGCGCACCGACCCGCACCGGACCCGCGAGCGGGCCGCGACGGCGCCGGAGGCCGCGCGAGCACCGCCACCCCCCGGTCCCTGCCCGTCGCCCCGCCCTGCGCCCGTTCGTGCATCGCCAGACCGCCCGTTCATGCCGGAACCTCCGCCACCCTAACCGCCCGTGCCGGGACCTGCAAACCCGCCGGCAGGCAGCCGGGCGGCACTTACGCTAGAATCGCGCTTCCGCCGGAACCGGGCCGAACGCCGGCGGTCAACGCTGACGTGACCCCGATGCCATCAAGACGCTCCCACAGGCAGGCGCTGCTGTCGCTCGCGGCCGGCGCGCTGTTGCTTGCCGCGCAGCCCCTGGCGGCCCTCGTCACGACCACGGCCGAAGCCGATCTCAAGCCGAGCGCGGCGCAGGAACGGGCCACGCGCCTCATCACGCACTTCATCTCGAACTACCACTACAAGCCGACCGCGCTCGACGATGGCCTGTCGGTGCAGATCTTCGACCGCTTCCTCGAGAGCCTCGACCCGACGCGCAGCTTCTTCAGCGCGCAGGATCTGGCGCGCTTCGATGCGCACCGCACGCGCCTCGACGACTACCTGCGCAAGGCCGAACTCGACCCGATCTACGAAATCTTCCTCGGCTACCGCAAGCGGGTGAGCGAGCGCGTCGCGGCGGCCAAGCGGCTGCTGGCCGGGCCGCTCGACTTCGGCGTCGACGAGGAACTCGACCTCGATCGCAGCAAGGCCGCGTGGCCCGCCGACGACGCCGCCCTGGACGACCTGTGGCGGCGGCGCGTGAAGAACGACGTACTCGCGCTGCGGATAGCCGGCAAGGACGAGGCCGCGATCGCCAAGACGCTCGCCAACCGCTACGACGGACTCGACCGGCGCACGCAGCAGTTGAACGCCGAGGACGTCTTCCAGCTCTTCGTCAACGCCTACACGACGTCGATCGAGCCGCATACCGCGTACTTCTCTCCGCGCACGTCGGAGAACTTCCGCATCCGGATGAGCCTGTCGCTGGAGGGCATCGGGGCGGTGCTGCAGGCGGAGGACGAGTACACGCTCGTGCGCGAAGTGGTGCCCGGCGGGCCTGCCGACAAGAGCGGCACGCTGCACCCGCAGGACCGCATCACCGGCGTCGGCCAGGGCGAGAAGGGCGAACTCGTCGACGTGATCGGCTGGCGGCTGGACGACGTGGTCGACCTCATCCGCGGGCCGAAGGGCACGACCGTGCGCCTCGAGGTGCTGCCGAAGGGCATCGGCGCCGAAGGACCGACCCGGGTCGTGTCCATCGCGCGCAACAAGATCGAGCTGGAAGAGCAGGCGGCCAAGAAGTCGGTCATCGACGTGCCGCACGGCCCCGGCAGGCTGAAGATCGGCATCATCGACGTGCCCACCTTCTACCTCGACTTCGAGGCGCGCGCGGCGGGCGACGACAACTACCGCAGCACGACCCGCGACGTCCGCAAGCTGCTCGGCGAACTGCGCAAGGACCGCGTCGATGGCGTGGTGATAGACCTGCGCAGCAACGGCGGCGGCTCGCTCACCGAGGCCACCGAGCTGACCGGCCTGTTCATCGAGACCGGCCCGATCGTGCAGGTCCGCAACGCCGACGGTCGCATGCAGGTCGAGCGCGACAGCGATCCGCTGGTGGAGTACGACGGTCCCCTGGCCGTGCTGGTCGACCGCTACAGCGCGTCGGCCTCCGAGATCTTCGCCGGCGCGATCCAGGACTACGGCCGCGGCGTCATCATCGGCGAGCCGACGTTCGGCAAGGGCACGGTGCAGAACCTCGTCGACCTGAGCCGGCTCGACCGGATGTCCGACGACAGCCTCGGCCAGTTGAAGGCGACCATTGCCCAGTTCTTCCGCGTGGCTGGCGCGAGCACGCAGCATCGCGGCGTCGTGCCGGACGTCGTCTTCCCGACGGCGGCGTACGCCAGCGACGAGGGCGAGCGGGCGCTCGACAACGCGCTGCCCTGGGATCAGGTGCAACCGGCCCGCTTCTCGCGCGCCAATTCCCATCTCGGCCCGCTCGATCGGGCGCTGGCGCTGCACAAGCAGCGCATCACCGGCAACGACGGCTTCAAGGCCCTGATCGAGGAGGCGCAGGCGGTGCAGGAGGCACGCAAGCGCAACACCGTGAGCCTGCTCGAATCGCGCCGGCGCGCGGAACAGGATCGCCAGCGCAAGGACCACGAGGCGCGCCAGAACCGCCTGCGGGCAGCGGTCGGACTGCCGCCGCTGTCCGAGGAGGAACGCGCCGCGCTCGCCGATCCGGACGCCGCCGACGACGTGCCCGAGGAAGACGAGAAGAAATTCGACGATCCGAAATACGACGTCGTGCTGACCGAGGCGGCGACGATCCTCGCCGACCTCGTCGGCGGCCCGCCGCCGCTGAAGGCTGCCGGCCCCGTCGATCCCGCCGCCCGGCCGGGCGACCCGGGCTACGCCCGCGCCGACTGAGGCGCGACCGCCCGCGGCGGCGCCGGGGGGCCCGGCGGCGACCGTGAGCGC
>CAYOJP010000076.1:0-15109 GCA_964404305.1 uncultured Gammaproteobacteria bacterium | reverse complement strand
CGCGACCGAGCGCTACAGGGACGTACTCGAGCGAGTCGCGGCGGACCCGCCCGGCGCCGGCGCCGGCCGGAGTGGCCACCACTTGCGCTCCGCCCTTCAGCCGACCGACGAACCAGGTGCAACCCGGCAGCGGCGGCGGAAATTCGCTACCATCCGGCGGGTGAGTAACACCCGGATGCGCCCGCGGCGGGAACCCGCGGCCCGGCGACCGGCCTGAGCGCTCGTGACGGCAGACGAGGAGCAGCGCATGCGCAGGGGCGGCCGCCGGAGTCTCGTGATCCTCGCGATCGCGGTGGCCCTCGTCGCCTACGTCGGCTTCGACCTCGGCCGCTTCCTGTCCTTCGAGGCCCTCAAGCAGGGCCACGCGGCGCTCTCGCACTGGCGCAGCGAGCATGCGGCGACGGCCGCCACCGCCTATTTCGCCGGCTACGTGCTGGCCGCGGCGCTGTCGATCCCGGGGGCCGCGGTGCTGACCCTGGCCGGGGGTGCCATCTTCGGCGTGGCGTGGGGGACGCTCCTCGCCGTGACCGCGGCGACGGCAGGCGCGGGCCTCGCCTTCCTCAGTGCGCGCCTGCTGTTCGCCGACGCGGTGCGCCGACGCTTCCCGATCCAGCTGGCACGCGTCGATCGGGGCATCGCACGCGACGGAGCGTTCTACCTGTTCACGCTGCGGCTGGTGCCCCTGTTCCCGTACGTGCTCGTGAACCTGCTGAGCGGACTCACGCGCCTGCGCCTGCCGACCTTCCTGTGGGTGAGCCTCACCGGCATGCTGCCGGCGACGCTCGTGTACGTGAACGCCGGCACGCAGATCGCGCAGCTCGAGTCTCCCGCCGGCATCCTCTCGCCGGAGCTGATCGGCTCCTTCGCGCTGCTGGGGCTGTTCCCGTGGCTCGCCCGCGCGGCCATGGGCCGGCTCACCGACCGCCGCGCCCTGCGCGGCCAGCGCCGGCCGCGGCGCTTCGACCGGGACCTGGTCGTCATCGGCGCCGGCTCCGCGGGCCTCGTCACCGCCTACGTCGGGGCGGCGCTGCGCGCGCAGGTCACGCTCGTGGAACGCGCGCGCATGGGCGGCGACTGCCTGAACACGGGCTGCGTGCCCTCCAAGGCGCTCATCCGCACCGCGCGCTTCCTCGCGGACGCGCGCCGCGCGCGCGACCTCGGCGTGCGACGCGCGGAGGTGGAGGTCGACTTCGGCGAGGTCATGGCGCGCGTGCGGCGGGTGATCCGGACCATCGAGCCGCACGACTCGGTCGAGCGCTACGCCGCGCTGGGCGTGGACTGCGTGGCCGGCACCGCCCGCATCGTCTCGCCCTGGGAGGTGAGCATCGACGGTCGGACCCTCACCACGCGCGGCATCGTCGTCGCGACCGGCGCGCGACCGTTCGTGCCGCCGCTGCCCGGGCTGGCACAGAGCCGGCACGTCACGTCGGATACGGTCTGGGACCTGACCGCGCTGCCGCCCCGGCTGGTGGTGCTGGGCGGCGGGCCGATCGGCTGCGAACTGGCGCAGTGCTTCGCGCGGCTGGGCAGCGCGGTGACGATCGTCGAGAGCGCACACCGGCTGCTGCCCCGCGAGGACGCCAGGGCCTCGGCCGTCCTGGCGACGCAGCTGCAGGCGGAGGGGCTGCGGCTGCAGACCGGCACCCAGGCAGTGGCGGTACAGGCCGAGGACGGCACGCAGACGCTCGTGTGCACCGGGCCCGCGGGCGGCGAGGTGAGGATCGGGCACGACCTGCTGCTGGTCGCGCTCGGCCGGCGGGCGCGCACGGAAGACCTCGGGCTCGAGGCGCTCGGCATCGGGACGACGAGCACCGGGACCATCGAGATCGACGGTACCCTGCGCACGCGCATTCCGACGATCCGCGCGTGCGGCGACGTCGCCGGGCCATACCAGTTCACGCACGTCGCCTCGCACCAGGCGGGCTACGCGGCCATCAATGCGCTGCTCGCGCCGTGGTGGCAGTTGCGCGTGGACTACTCGGCGATCCCGTGGACGACGTTCACGGACCCCGAGGTCGCGCACGTGGGCCTGAACGAGGACGGGGCGCGCGCGCAGGGCGTGGCGTACGAGGTGACGGAGTACGACGTCGGCGATCTGGACCGGGCGATCGCCGACGAGGCCGCGACCGGCTTCGTGAAGGTGCTCACCGCGCCGGGCCGCGACCGTATCCTCGGCGTGACGATCGTCGCCGCGCACGCCGGCGACATGCTGCCGGAGTTCGTCGCCGCGATGCGCAACGGTCACGGCCTGGGCCGCATTCTGGGCGCCATCCACGTCTACCCGACCTTCGGCGAGGCGAACCGCTACGCAGCCGGCGCGTGGAAGCGCGCCCATGCGCCGGCCGGCGCGCTGAGGCTGCTGGAGCGGGTGCACGCCTGGCGCAGGGGGTGAGACACCACCAGGGTCCGGTGGACCCTGGCGGTGTCGAACGCCCGGCCATGGACGGCCGGGCCGGCGATAGAGAGAATTTTCAGCGCCGCGCCAGGGAGGGCAACCGACGCGCCTGCGGGCTGGCGCCCGCGCCCACGAACGGCACCGAGGAGACTGCCCATGACCCGCGAGCTTCGTCACATCCGTCCGCAAGGCCTGAACAACACGCCGGCGTTCACGCAGGTGGTCGCCGCGCGCGGCGGGACCACGGTCTATGTCAGCGGCCAGGTGTCGTGGGCGCCGGACGGCTCGGTGCTGCACCCCGGCGATCTCGAAGCCCAGGCCGTGCAGGTCTTCGAGAACCTCGCACTCGCGCTCGGCGCGGCCGGCGCGGGCTTCGGCGACGTCGCGAAGTTCACCGTCTTCGTGGTCGGGCTGACGCCGGAGGCACGCGCCACGATTTCGCGCGTGCGCGGCCGCTACGTCACCGGCCCGAATCCGCCGGCAAGCACGATGATCGGCGTGGCGGCCCTCGCCGCGCCGGGCATGGTGCTCGAGATCGAGGCGATCGCGATCGTCGACTGACTGTCCCCGGACCGCGTCGCGCGCGGTCCCGCACGGGCAGCGCCCGGGCATCGGCGTTCCCGCGGGACGGGGCGCGCGGCGCGGTCATCCGCGGCCGCGGCCTGCCGCGGCCGCGCGCTCGAAGAAGAAGCGCTGCGCGCCGAACGCCGGCTGCAGATCGTCGAGCCAGGTCGCGCCCTCGTCGTACCTGGCGAAGAACGGGCGCATGACCCAGTCCGGATCGCGCCCCTGCAGGAAGCGCAGGGAGATCACCCGCTCGCCGGCGATCTCCGAGACCCCGAGCACCTCGACCTTGCCCGGCGTCGTCGACATGCTGGGCCCGCGCACCGTGCGACCGAGCCCGCTCACCTGGCGGATCGCGCCCCGGTAGATGCGCCAGGCCTCGACCAGCGGCACGGAGAAGTACTCGTGCGCGCCGGTATCGCGCGTGAGGAACATGTAGTAGGGAATGCAGCCCAGGTTCACCTGGCGGCGCCACAGCTCGGCCCAGACGTCCGCGCTGTCGTTGATGTGGCGCAGGACCGGCGACTGGGTGCGGATCTGCGCGCCGGTCGCGCGCAGCCTCGCGATCGCCTCCTGCACGATCTCCGGCTCCAGCTCCCGCGGATGGTTCAGGTGCGCCATGATCGCCAGGTGCCGGCCGCTCGCGACGATGCGCCGGAACAGGGCCAGCAGCGCAGGCGCGTCGGGGTCGGTGACGAAGCGGTACGGCCAGTATGAAAGTGCCTTGGTGCCGATGCGGATTTGCGCGAGGCCCGGAAGATCCGCCTCCAGCAGCGGCGTGACGTACGAAGCCAGGTTGCGGGCCGACATGATCATCGGGTCGCCGCCCGTGTAGAGGACGTCGGTCACCTCCGGATGCGCGCGCAGGTAATCGACCAGGGCGCCCGTCTCGCGGCTCGCGAACCGCATCGCGCTCGTGCCCGTGAACTGCGGCCAGCGGAAGCAGTACGCGCAGTACGCATGACAGGTCTGCCCCTGGCTGGGGAAGAACAGCACGGTCTCGCGGTACTTGTGCTGCATGCCCTGCAGGCGCTCGCCGTCGAGCGTGGGGACGTTCAGCTCTATCTGACCGGCCGGGTGCGGGTTGAGCGACGCCCGGATCGCCTCGACCGTCGGGCGCATCTGCGCGGCCGGGACGCCGTTGCGCAACGCGTCGGCGACGGTTGCGTAGTCCGCGTCGCGCAGCATGCCGCGCTGCGGAAACGTGAGTGCGAACATCGGATCGTCCGGGACGCGGTCCCAGTCGATCAGGTGGTCGACGACGAAACTGTCGACCTTGAAGGGAAAGATCTGCGACACCACGTCGATGTCGAAGAGTTGCTCTTCGCTCAGCCGCGAGATCTGCGGGATCTCGCGGTAGTTTCGAGCGCTGTACGCCTTGTACGCCGGAGCGACAGGGGCGCGTCCCGTGCTGTTCAATCTGTACGTTGACATCGGAATGATCCTCCGCTGTTTTCCGCCAGGGATTGCCAGTCGTCGACTGACCTCGTTTCGTTTCGGGCGTGTCTGCTATCGCTCGCTCACCTCCGTCCTCGGTGCAGGACGCCGGACCATAAGCGATCGCGCGTCGATCACAAAGACGCACGCACGCGACAACTATCGACCACACCGCAACCGCTGCATCTCCGCGCGATCCGGCGGGACAGCGCGCCGGCCTGTGGTCGGCGTGCCGAAAGTCACGGGCGCTCGAATGCCGCTGCCTGGCAGCCGATCGAGGGACCGGCCCTGCTCGACGAGGGTGCGGCCGAACGGGCGGGCTCTCACGGCAGCACGCCGGCGTGCCGCGCGGTCGCATCGCCTTCCTCGCCGCGGTCCGCTGCCCGTCGGCGCGCAGCTGAACAGGAGAGCGGAAATGCGCTGCACTCGAAGTGAAAAGCCGAGGGCGCCGGTGCCGGGCGGGTCTGCGGCGACCGTGAGCGCGCAGGACGCGCGCGACGGAAGCGCTACAGGGACGTACTCGAGCGTGTCGCGGCGGACCCGCCCGGCATCGGCACCGGCCGGAGTGATCGACATTCCCGCTCTGCTATATAGCCAGCGGAATGCAGTTGTCGGTCACTCCGGTCGGCGCTGGCACCCGGCCCGCAGGACGCGGCTGGTCGGGGCGCAGCCGGAAAAAAAGGAGCCGCTCGCAGAGGAGCGGCGCCAGGAGGGGTCTTCCAGGAGAGGGACGCGCGC
Organism: uncultured Gammaproteobacteria bacterium; assembly: GCA_964404305.1. Taxonomy (GTDB): domain Bacteria; phylum Pseudomonadota; class Gammaproteobacteria; order JADZEE01; family JADZEE01; genus CAYOJP01. Next base: position 9,975 of record CAYOJP010000076.1, on the reverse strand, counting down.
GACGAGCTCAGTCGTCGAGCCGGGCGAGCAGGCGCCGCAGACGGCGGACGTGCAGCCGGTACAGCCGGCGCAGGCCAGTGCGATCGGCGGGGTCGAGCGCGCGCAGATCCCGCAGCTTGCGCGAGTACCAGGCGAGGTCCGTGCGGTACTCGTCGCGACGCGCACCGAGCAGCGCATCGCACAGCGCCAGCGTGCGGACACCGGGCGCCGGGCGGACGGTGTTGTCGACGACGAGTTGCAGGGACATGGCAGCCTCGGGCGTTTGCGGGATCTTGCCCGGACCGGTGCAGGTCGCATGCCAGTTCCTGTTGCCGCCGCGACGGGGACTGTCGAACGCCTTTGGATCATGAGGTTGCCGGTGCACTTGCGCGGCAGCGCCGATGCCGGGCGCCCGGGCTGCCGGCCTCCGGCGTCGGGGGCGGGCGACAACCCGGCGGGACGCAAGCCGGATGGCGGCGCGATTCAGAGCCTGATGCCTTCGCGACAGAGGATGCCGCGGGCCTCGAGCGCCGCGCGCCCGGCGGGCGAGAAGGTGCCGGTGATGGTGAGGCCGCGCCGCGTCGCGCCGGCCGCCGCGGCGCGGCGCTCGAGCGCGCCGGCCACCGCCTCGGTGGCGGCATTCCAGATCACCCGGTCGACGGGCACGTAGAACCGGTAGCTGCCGCTGCGCGACAGCGCGCCGGGAAGCGAACCGTCGTAGTCGATCCGGGCGAGGCCGGGGCCGGCGACGTGGGCGGCGGCGAGCAGGTGCGCGAGTTCCACGTAGCCGAGCGCCTCGGCCTCGTCCCCGGCGCCGGCCGCCGCCTCCACGATCGCGGCCAGGCCGTCGACGCCGGCGAGCGCCTCGACGTAGCCGGTGATCCAGGTCTGATGGCGCGGCGAGAGCACGGGATTGGCAAGGAAGTGCAGGATCACTGCGTCCGGAACGCCCAGCCCGGCGAGCGTGCGCTCGTTGCGCGCGCGCAGTTCCGTCGCGGTATTGTTCTTGAGCAGCGCGTCGTAGCGGGCTTCGTCGACGCCGCGGGCGCGGATGAGGCCGCCGGTCTCCCCGGCGGTGATGGTGGCGACCGACGCGCCGAGCCGCCCGGCCGCGCGCTCGGCGCCCAGGCGATCGAGGAAGGCCTGCACCTGCGCATTGCTCGAGTAGACGTCGAGGCCCAGTTGTGCCGCCACGCTGCGCTTGAACGGATCCGGCTCGCGGGCGGGGCCGGCGCTCGCGGCGGCGGCCTCCTGTGGCCGACGCAGGTAATCCCCGGAGAAGGTGTCCTCGAAGTTCGAACCGAAATTGCCGGCGAGCGTGGAGGCGGTGCCGACCGGATCGGTGAGGATGTCCATCACCGAGTCGGCGCCCACGCCGTGTTTCGCCGCGAGGGCGCGCGCGAGATCGTCCTCGCCGCTGCGTTCGAGCTGCGCGAGCGCCTGCGCCATCGTGTGGATCTCGTGCAGCCGCTCGCGCAGCAGGGCGAGCGAGCGCACCTCCTCCACGCCGGCGGACGACTCCAGCCGGAAGATCCAGGTGCCGTCGTCGTAGCGGACGTCGTCGAGGACGTGGTGGTGGATCGAGTCGCGCACGCGCTCGGGCAGGATCTCGGCGGCGCGCACGAGGTCCGCGACCTCGTAGTCGGCCGCGTGCGCCCCGCCGCCGGCCAGGCAGGTGGCGAGGAGCAGCGCGCGCGCAAGCCCTGCGGTCATGCGGCCAGCAGACCACCCGCGGGGCGTCACGGTCAACCCTTGCCCGGTTCCCGGCGCAGGTGCTCGCGCAGCCCGGCGAGCGTGGCGCGGCCGCGCGCCTGCGCCGCCGCCGGATCGGCGCTTTCCCCGGGCCACTCCAGGAGATCCCGCGGCAGCTCGTCGAGGAAGCGGCTCGGCACGCAGCTCTGCGCACCGCCGAAGCGACGGCGCCGGCGCGCGAGCGTGAAGGTCAGCGTGTCCTGGGCGCGGGTGATGCCGACGTACGCGAGGCGACGCTCCTCGGCAATCGCGTCCTCCTCGATGCTCGTGCGGTGCGGCAGGAGGTTCTCCTCCATGCCCACGAGGTACACGTGCCTGAACTCCAGCCCCTTGGCCGCGTGCAGGGTCAGCAACCGTACGCGGTCGCCCGCGTCGTCCTCGTTCTCGCGCTCCAGCACGTCGGTGAGCGCGAGCCGGGCGACCACCTCGGCGAGCGTCGCCGGGCCGTCCGTCTCCGCGCCCAGACGCGCCAGCCAGCCGGCGAGGTCGTCGACGTTGCCGACGCGGCGGGCAGCGGTGGCCGGATCGGGCGCGCTGTCGCGCAGGAAGCCGCGAAAGTCGCAGCCCTCCAGCAGGTCGGCGAGGATGCGCGCCGGGTCGTCGCCGGCCGCGGCCCGGGCGGCGAGCGGTCCGAGCAGCGCTCCGAGCGCGCCCACCCGGGTGGCGGCGCGCGCGCCGAGCTTGCCGTCGAGATCGTCGCGGAAGAGCGTCGCGTACAGGCTCGCGTCGGCCTGCGCGGCCAGCGTCGCGAGCGTGGCGAGGGTCGCGGCGCCGAGCTCGCGTCGGGGCGTGTTGGCGATGCGCAGGAAGGCGTTGTCGTCGTCTGGATTGGCGAGGAGACGCAGGTAGGCCATGACGTCCTTGACTTCGGTGTAGTCGAAGAACGACGGTCCGCCCGAGAGCGCGTAGGGCACATTGCGCTCGCGCAGCGCGCGCTCGATCGGTCGCGACTGGTGGTTGCCCCGGTACAGCACCGCGTAGTCGGCCCAGCGCCCGCCGCTCGCCATCCGGTGCGCGAGTATGCGGCTCGCCACCATGATCGCCTCCTCGTCCTCGTCGCCCGCGACGGCGACCCGCAGCCGCTCGCCCGGCCCGCGCTCGCTCCACAGGCGCTTGGCGAACACGTGCGGATTGCGCTCGATGAGCGCGTTGGCTGCCTTCAGGATCGTGCCGGCGGAACGGTAGTTCTGCTCCAGCTTGACCACGCGCAGCCCGGGGAAGTCGCGCGCCAGCGCAGCGAGGTTCTCCGGGTGCGCGCCGCGCCAGCCGTAGATCGACTGGTCGTCGTCGCCGACGACCGTGAGCCGCGCGCGCTCGCCCACCAGCAGCCGCACGAGCTCGTACTGCGCGAGGTTGGTGTCCTGGTACTCGTCGACGAGCAGGTAGCGGATGCGCTCGCGCCACGCCGCGGTGACGGCGGCTTCCCCGCGCAGCAGGCGCACGGGCAGGGCGATGAGATCGTCGAAATCGACCGCGTTGCAGGCCGCGAGCGCCTCGTCGTACGGGCCATGCACGGCGCGGGCGAGGACGTCCAGCGGCTCGGCGCTCGGCGCCGGATCGTCGGGCGCCAGGCCCGCGCACTTGCGCCGCGAGACCCGGCCACGCACCGCGTCGGCCTCGGCCGCGAGCGCGCGCTTCTGCCCGCGCAGGCAGTCGGCGACGAGGCCCACCGCATCCGCCTCGTCGTAGATCGAGAAGCCGGGCCGCCGGCCGACCCGCGCGTGCTCCACGCGCAGGATGCGCAGGCCCAGAGTGTGGAAGGTGGAGACCCTGAGCTTGCCGGCCACGCCGCGCTCGACCAGCCTGCCCACGCGGGCCGCCATCTCGCGCGCCGCCTTGTTGGTGAAGGTCACGGCCGCGACGTGCTCGGGTGCGTACCCGGCGGCGCGGACGAGGTGCGCGATCTTGTGGGCGATCACGCGGGTCTTGCCGCTGCCGGCGCCGGCGAGTACCAGCAACGGGCCGTCCAGGTGACGCACGGCCTCGCGCTGGCGCGGGTTGAGGTCGGACACGCGGGGGGTTTCGGGTTAGGATGCGGACGGGGCGCGCAGTATATCAGCCGCCCGCCGGCCACCTCTTCGAACCATGTCTTCCGGACGCCGAACCGCACCACGGGCCTTCAGCACCGCGCAGGTCGCGCGCCTGACGGGTCTTGCGCCCGCGCGGCTGCGCGCCTGGGCCAGGAGCGGCCTCGTAGAGCCGGCGGAGGAACCGCGGGGGCGCGGGCTGCGCTGGAGCTGGATCGACCTCGTCGGCCTGCGGACGCTCGCCGTGCTGCACCTCGATCACCGGATCCCGGTGCGTCGCCTGCGCCGGCTGCTGCCCGCGCTGCGCGAAGTCGCAGGCGACGGTTCGGGCCTGGCGGCACTCGCGCGCCGCCAGCTCGCCGTCACCGGTGACAGCGTCGTGCTGGTCGATACGGCGCGTGCCTACGACGCGTTCGTCGATCTGCTCGCCGCGCCGGGACAGCAGGTGCTCGCGATCATGCCGATGGAGCAGGTCATCTGGGACCTGCGCGCCCGCCTCACCGCCGCGGGCGCCGGCGGGGCCGCGCTCCCCGGCGCCCCGGAGGCGGGCGCGTCGTCGTCGGGGCGGGTCGCCTGACCCGGATGCCGCGCCGCGGCCCCGTCAGTGCCCGCTCCAGCCGAAACTGAACGACCAGCCCGGTCCGTAGGGCGCGGGATACAGCGGATACACGGGCCGCGGCCGGTAGTAGTACAGCGGAGCGTAGCCGGGCCACGGATAGGCGCCGTAGTACCGTGGAGCATGGTAGAGCGGCGCACGGTAGTAGGGGCGGGCCCACGGATCCCAGCCGCCCCGCCAGCGCGGGGCGTGGTGATGGTGCGGCCAGTGACGGTACCCGCTGCCCCGGTGCCCGCCGTGACGGTCGCCATGCTGGCCCCGCGAGCCGACGGCCTGCAGGTGCCGGTCGACGCCGTGACCCTGGGCGTGGCCGGCCCGCTCGGCGGCCAGCGCGGCCGGTGCGCCGCCGGCCAGGAGCGCCAGCGCGGTGGCAACGGTGAAGATGGCGTGACGTATGCTCATGAGGGCCTCCTTCCGGAGCACCCGATGGCCCCGGACAGTGACGGGCATGCTGGGCGCCCGGCGCTTAACTCGTACTGAATGCCGGCCCCTCGCGGCATGCGTGCCCGCCCCCTGATCGCGCTGGCCGTGGCTGCAGGCGCAGCGCTCGGCAGCGGCCTCGGCTGGTGGCTCGCGCCACGCGGCCCGGACGCCGCGCGGCTCGTCGCCACGCACGAACGCGTGCAGGTGGTCGACGGGCCGATCGGCTTCCTTGCGCTGATGGACAGCGGCGCGACGGTATCGTCGATCCACGCCCGCGACGTGGAAGTGATCGACGGCGACGCGACCGACCCGGCGCGCAACCTCGGCCGCACGGTGCGCTTCACGCTCGAGAACGAGGCCGGCCGGACCGTCACGCTCGAGCGGCCCGTGGCCCTCGTCAAGCGCATCCGCACGGGCGACTGCCGCGAATGGCGCTATCACGTGCGGCTGGAGGTCGAGTTCCGCGGCGAGCGGCGGCGGATCCTCGTCAACCTGAACGATCGCGGCCGCGCGCCCGAACGCCTGCTGCTCGGGCGCAACTGGCTCGGCCACGGGTACGTGATCGCCGTCGCGCCCGACGAGGTCGCGCTCTGACGCGGCACTCTATAATGTGTCCCTGTCTCCCTCCGCAGGACCCGCGCCCGGCATGAGCCGCTCACTCGCGCTGCTTCTGACCAGCCTCGCCTGGCTCGCGCTCGCGCCCGCCGACGTCGCCGCCGACGTTAGCGCGCGCGACCTGCAGCAGTGGGTGCGCGCGCTGGACAAGGTCGAGCGCGCGACGGCCGGCAACGCGACACCGGCCGACGCTCTGGCCGAGGGCAAGGCGGCCATCGAACCGGTGCGCGAGCTGGCCCGTGCAGAGCGCACCGCTGCGCGCGCGGAGCTGAAGGCGCTCGAATCCGAGCTCGAGGCGCTCGGGCCGACCCCGGCCGAGGGGCTGCCGGCCGAGGCGCCCGAGGCGGCGACGCGCCGGCGCGAACTGGAGCGCGCGGTCGGCGCGGCCGAACTGCGCGTGGAGGTCACCGAGCGCATCGTCACCCGCGCGGACACGGTGCTCGAGCGTATCGCCCTGCAGTCCACTGCGCGCGACATGCGCAACTGGGAGGCCATGCTCGACCGGGTCGAGACGATGCTGGCCGGCAGGGATCAGGCGGAGTCCGACCTGGCCGAGGCCCGCTCCGCGATCGAGCCGATGCGCGAGCTGGCCCGGGCGGAGCGCACGGCGGCGCGCGCCGCGTTGAAGGAGCAGAAGCGGCTGCTCGACGCGCTCGGCCCGGCGCCGGCGGAGGGCGAGCCCGCCGAGCCGGAGGATCTCGCCGCGCGCCGCAAGGCCCTCGACCGCCAGATCGCCGAGACCGAGTCGCGCGTGAAGACTGCCGATCTCGTCCTGACGCGCGCCGACACGGCGCTGCAGCAGATCGCACAGGCGGTGCTGCGCCAGCGCGCCGACACCCTGCTCACGCGTGCGCCCTCGCCGCTCGCGCTCGCGACCTGGCGGCTGGCGCTGGTGCAGGCCTACGACGCGGTGAACCTCGCCTTCGCCACGCCGGCCGGCGCGCCCGTCGCGCCGGAGGCGGGCGCCGGCACGCCGGACACCGGAGCGCCGCCCGCGGAGGCCAGGCGCGTGGCCCCGCTCCTCGTCCTGCTGCCGGCGCTGGCCGTGCTGGTGGGCATCGGGCTCGCCGCCGGCCGGCTCCTGCGCCGCCTGCTCACCCCCTGGGGCGTCGATGCGACCATCGCCGAGCCGTCGTACCCGCGCCGGCTGCTGGCCGCGATGGTTGTCGCGCTGACGCGCGGCTTCGTGCCGGCGCTGGTCTTCAGCGGCCTGCTGGTGGTGAGCTGGAACCTGTACCTGGTCGACGCCGTCGATCCCGGCTTCGGCCAGCCGAGCGGGTTCGTCGGCGCCATCATGCTGCTGCTGCTCGGCCTCGCGTTCGTGCAGGCGGCGTTCTCACCCGAGCGGCCGGAATGGCGGATCGTGCCGGTGCCACCGGAGGCCGCACTGCGGCTGGGCCGGCGCCTGCACGTGCTGGTGCCGCTGCTCGCCTTCGACCAGGCCGCGCGCTTCTTCGTGGAGCGTACCGGCGGGGTGCCCGCGGAACTGGCGTCGATCTACTCGACCGTCGTCAATCTTGCGATCTGCGCGCTGCTGGTCACCCTGATCGCCGGGCGCGCCTGGCGGACCGGCCCCGGGCCCGACGCCGACGGCGATGGCGATCTGATCGTCTGGCCGTTGCTGCGCTTCGCGGTCCTGGTCGCGGCGCTGGCGACGCCGCTGGCGAATGCGCTCGGCTACCAGGCGCTCGCCGACCAGCTCCTGGGCGGCACGCTGTCGACCGTGCTGCTGCTCGGCGCGCTGACCGTGCTGCACGTGATGGCGCGCGAGCTGGCGCAGGTGCTGCTCGGGCACGAGCGCGGGCTGGCGGCGTCGGTGCGACGCAGCGCCGATCTCACGCTCGAGGGCGGGCGGGCGCTGGCCCAGTGGCTGGTGCTCGGCGCGGACCTGGTCCTGCTCGTCGCCGGCCTCGCCGGCGCCGCGCTGGTGTGGGGCGCCTCGACCGCCGACCTGACCGACTGGGGCACCGAGCTCGTGCACGGCGTACAGGTGGGCTCCTACACCTTCGCGCCGCTCGACGTGGTGCTGGCGGTGGCCGCGCTCGCGGCGCTGCTGGCGGTGACGCGGCTGCTGCAACGCTTCCTCTCCCGGCGCGTGTTCCCGCAGACGCGCCTCGACATCGGCGTGCGTACCGCGATCAACGCCGGCATCGGCTACGCGGGCATCGTCGTCGCGGTGCTCAGCTCGATCTCGGTTCTCGGCATCGACCTCGGCAAGCTCGCGATCATCGCCGGCGCGCTCTCGGTCGGCATCGGCTTCGGGCTGCAGAACATCGTCAACAACTTCGTCTCCGGGCTCATCCTCCTCATCGAGCGGCCGATCAAGATCGGCGACTGGGTGCAGGTGGGCGCGGTTGAGGGCTACGTCCGCAGGATCAACGTGCGGGCGACGCAGATCGAGACTTTCCAGCGCGCGGACGTGATCATCCCGAACTCCGAGCTGCTGCAGAGCTCGGTCGTGAACATGACGCACAAGAGCCGGGTCGGGCGGGCGGACGTGAAAGTCGGCGTCGCCTATGGCACCGACATCGACCTCACCGAGACACTGCTGCTCGACAGCGCCCGCGAGCACCGGCAGGTGGCCGCCTATCCCGCCCCGTGGGTGCGGCTCGACAACTTCGGTGACAGCTCGCTCGATTTCACGCTGATCGTGTACCTCGACGACGTCGAGCAGCGCGGCCTCGTGGCGAGCGACCTGCGCAAGGACATCATCCGGCGCTTCATGGCCGCCGGCATCGAGATCCCCTTCCCGCAGCGCGACGTGTGGGTGCGCAACTGGGCGGAGGCCGCGCGCCTGTCGGCGCCCGCGACGCCGGCGATTTCTCAGGCCCCTGCGGACCCGGGCGCGAGCCCGCCGGTGTAGCGGCAGGCGAACACGGTGACGTCGTCGCAGAACAGGCTGCGACAGTGCCGCCCGACCTCTGCGAGCACGTGCTCGACGAGTTGCGCGGGCGCCAGGTGCCGCGCGGCGTCGAGCGTCTCGAGCAGGCGCGACTCCCCGAACGGCCGCCCGCCCGCATCGCGGCTCTCCAGCACGCCGTCGGTGTAGGCGAGCACCGTGTCGCCCGGTTCCAGCACGTGATGTTCCTCGCGGTAGGGCACCGGCTCGTCGGCGAAGATGCCGAGCGCGCAGCCGCCCTCGCGGAAGCCCACCGGCGGCCGCCGGGTCGCGGGCACCACGATGAGGCTCGGATGGCCCGCGTGCGTGACGGCCAGTGTGCCGCTGCGGGAGATGCGGAAGTACACCGCGCTCACCGCGCGGCCGGTCGGGCGCTCGCACAGCAGGCGGTTCAGTCGCACCAGGGTCTCGTCGGTAGCCAGGTCGCGCCGCAGGTTGTCGAGGCCGGAGTGGATGAGCATCGTCATGAACGCCGCCGGCAGTCCGTGACCGGTCGCGTCTCCCACGAACACCCCGACCTCGCCCTCGCGGTTCAGATGGACGTCGTAGACGTCGCCCGAGACCGCCCGGCAGGGACGCAGGCGCACGTCCATCGCGAGGTAGTCGAGGACGGGCAGCACCGGCAGCACCGAGCGCTGGAATTCGGCCGCCAGCCGCAGGTCGTCCCGCAGCTCCCGGTGCCGGCGCACGAGCGCCGATGCGATGCGCTGGCGACGCTCGACCTCGTGCCGCAGACGCGCATTGGCGAGCGCCAGCGCCTCGTGCGAGTACTCGGTCGTCGCGACCTCGCGCAGCTCGGCCAGTGGCGGCATCGGGGCAGGCTCCGCTGATGGGGTGTCAGCCACGTTATCGGTCGCACCCGGGCAATTCTTCAGCCGGGCGTCACCGGGCGCCATGAGCGGCACGGCGGCGACGCGCGAGCGGGTCGTGATCCTGGCCGCGCTCGGGCTGCTGTGCCTCGCCGCCTGGGGGTGGACGGCGTGGTCGGCCTGGGCGATGGCGCACATGGACCGGGTCGATTTCTGGATGCCGCCACCCGCGGGCATCGCCTGGCCGGCGTCCGCCTGGGGCCTCACGTTCGTCATGTGGGCGGTGATGATGGTCGCGATGATGACCCCCGCCGTGCTGCCCACGGTTCTGCTCTACGCCGCGACCCGTCGGGGCCGGCCGCGGGCGGCCCTGCAGGTGGCGGCGTTCACGGGCGGCTACCTGGGCGTGTGGACCGCGTGGAGCGTCGCGGCGACCGCGATGCAGTGGCTGCTGCACCAGCTCGCGATCCTCGACCCGATGATGGCGAACACCAGCCGCGCCTTCGCCGCCGTGTCGCTCCTGCTCGCCGGCGCCTGGCAGTGGTCGCCGCTGAAGGAGCGCTGCCTCGCGCACTGCCGCTCGCCGCTCGCGTTCCTGCTCGCGCGCTGGCGCGAGGGCGTTGCCGGCGCGCTCGGCATGGGCCTGCGTCATGGCGCCTACTGCGTCGGCTGCTGCTGGGTGCTGATGGCGCTGCTGTTCGCGCTCGGCACCATGGAGATGCGCTGGATAGTCGCGCTGACCGTGCTGGTGCTGCTCGAGAAGCTGGCCCCGGCCGGGCAGTGGATCGCCCGGGCGAGTGGCGCGGGATTCATCGCCTGGGGCGGATGGCTGGTGCTCTTCCGCTGACGCCCCCG
>CAYOJP010000075.1:0-15128 GCA_964404305.1 uncultured Gammaproteobacteria bacterium | reverse complement strand
GATGCCGGCCGGCGCCGCGCCCGCGCCCGGCAGCGGCATCGCGGGCCGCGGATCGACCGTGACGGTGATCCGCGGCGAAGCCTCCGCGTAGCGCCGCAGCAGGAGCTCGGGCTCGGACGCGCGACCGCGCGCGCCGACCAGTTCCAGCTCGACGTCGCTGTCGAGCGCGGCGAGTATTCCGAGCGTGTAATCGCTCAGGGTGTAGAGCGCTTCCCCGCTCAGGTCCACGCGCGCCTGCAGGCGTGCGGCGCCGAACAGGGCGCCGCCGGCCGCCCCGAGCACGAGCGCTGCGAGCACGAGCGCCCGCAACCACGCCCGCCGGGCCGCGCCGGCATGCCGCCGACGCGCGGCCAGCAGGGTGAGACCGGCCGCCGCGAGCAGCAGCAGGGCGCCGAGCGCGAGGTTGGCCGCGGAGGCTAAGCTGTCGCTCGCGCCCTGCGCTGCCCCGATCCACGTCCCGGCGAGACCGAAGGCGACGGCGATGCAGCCGAGCAGCGCGAGCAGCGAAGCCATCAGCCGATCCGTTCCAGGTCGAGGGCGATGCAGGCGAGCAGGAACCCGGTCACGCACACGATCGCGAAGTAGGCGACGTCGACGGCGGCGATCACGCCGTGCGGGAAGGCCCCGAGATGCGTGGCGAGGGAAAGCTGCTCGAGCGCCAGCGCCACCGTGCGCGGCACCATCGGGAACAGCCAGGACAGGTCGAAGACCGCGGAGGACGCCGCATACGCGGCGAGCGCGGCGATGAGCTGGTTGCGGGTGAGGGCCGAGCAGACCAGCCCGATCGCGGCCAGCGCGTAGCCGAACAGCAGGAAGCCCGCGCCGAGCGCGGCCAGCGGGCCGCTGTCCAGGCCCGCGCGCGCGGCGCCGAGCGCAGGCAGCAGAACGGTGATCGCCACGAGTGCGGTGATGAAGGCCCACGTGGCGAGGAACTTGCCCGCGGCGATCGCCATTCGCGGCAGGCCGAGCGTGAACAGGAACTCGTCGGTGCGCCGGGCGCGCTCCTCCGCGAATACGCCCATGGTGACGAGCGGCACCACGGCGACGAACGCGAACGCGACCTGGATCGCGGTCGGGTACAGGACCCGGTCGGCGAGGTTCATGTCGGCCGGCACATCGCCACCCATCACCTCGGCGAACATCGCCTGGCTCTGCAGCATCACGATCTCGGCGTTGTAGCCGCGCAGGTTGTCGAAGAAGAACAGCCCGGTCGCGAGCGCGACGCCGGTGAGCGCCACCCAGGCGATCGGCGCCGCGAACAGGGCGGTCAGTTCTCGCCGCGCCACGGTAAGGGTCGCCCGCGCGAAAGCGTTCAAGTCACGTCCTCCGCTCCGCGGCTGTGCGTCTGGCGGAACGCCTCGGCGAGCCCCTCGGCGCCGCCCAGCCCGTCGAGCGTGCCGCAGCGGGCAACGCGACCGCGGTCGAGCAGCAGCGCCCGCCCGCACAGGCTCGCGACCTCGTGCAGATCGTGGCTCGAGATGACGAGGGTGGCCGAACCCGCCAGCTCGCGGATGAGCCCGTGCGTGCGGGCGCGCTGCTCGGGGTCGAGCCCCGCGCAGGGTTCGTCGAGGAAGACGACGTCGGGACGGTGCAGGACCGCCGCGGCGAGCGCCACCCGGCCGCGATAGCCCTTCGAGCAGTGCGCGCACAGGCGCCCGATCACGGCCTCGAGTCCGAAGCGCCCGACCAGTTCATCGATGCGCGCGTCGCGCTGCGCCCGCGGCACGCCGCGTGCCTGCGCGACGAAGCGCAGCAGCCCGCGCACGGTCAGCTCGCCATACAGTTCCGGGCTCTCCGTCATGTAGCCCAGCCGGCGCTGGGCCGCGACCGGCTGGCGCACGACGTCGATGCCGGCCACCCTGATTCGGCCGGCGCTCGGCAGCCGGAAGCCGGTGAGGATGCGCAGCAGGGTCGTCTTTCCCGAACCGTTGCGCCCGAGCAGGCCGAAGATCTCGCGCGGGCCCACGCTGAAGCTGACCTCGTCCAGGGCGCGCACGGCACCGTACTCACGCGTCAGTTGCTCGACCTCTATCATGGATGCACGGGTGCCGGGGGTTGGGCTGCACGCTGGCCGCGCACTGGGACCGTCGCGACCGCGCGGAGTTCACGGGCGCGAACGGCGAGCCTGCCGGGGCGGCGCCCGTCAGGGCGGTACGATCGCCGCGCCCTCGCGCTTCCAGGCGTCGATCCCGCCGGCCAGGTGGCAGGCGCCGGCCAGCCCGCCCGCCTGCGCGCGGTCGACGGCCATGGCGGAGCGCTCGCCATAGGCGCAGTAGAACACGACCCGGCGGCCGGTCGCGGCCGCAAGCTCGTGCAGCATCCCGCCCTTGCGGAGCTGCGCCTCGATCTCGGTGTACGGGGCATGGATCGAGCCGGGAATGACGCCGTGGCGCTCGCGCTCGGCCCGGTCGCGCAGATCGACGAACAGCACGTCCCCGCGGCCGAGCAGCGCCGCGGCGGCGCGGGCATCGAGGGACCAGCCGCGAGCTTCGATTTCGGCCTGCACCATGCCGATCTTCATGTTGCTCGGCACCGCGACGTCCATCATCTTCGGGTTCGCGAGCTTCAGTCCCGCCATCAGCGCGACGTACTCGTCGACCGACTTCACCTGCAGGCGCGGGTTGTAGCGCCGTTCCTCCCACAGCGTGCTGACGGTGTCGCCCTTGTAGTCGTGCCCCGGGTACACGAGCGTGTCTTCCGGCAGCCGCAGCAGGCGGTTGAAGATGGAGTCGTACTGCGCGCGCGAGTCGCCGTGCTGGAAGTCGGTGCGCCCGGTGCCGCGGATGAGCAGCGTGTCGCCGGTGAACAGCATCCGGTCGAGGCGATAGCAGTACGAGTCGTCGGTGTGTCCCGGCGTGTACATGACCTCCAGGGACAGCCCCTCGGCCTCGATCCGGTCGCCGTCGGCCACCCGCATCGCGACGACATCGGCGCGGCTCTGCTGGCCCATGACCGTGACGCAGCGCGTGCGGTCGCGCAGCGCTCCGAGGCCCGTGACGTGATCGGCGTGCAGGTGGGTGTCGATCGCCTTGACCAGGCGCAGGTCCAGCTCCTCCAGCAGCTGCAGGTAGCGGTTGACGCGCTCGAGGACCGGATCGATGAGCACCGCCTCCCCGCCGTGCCGGCTGGCGAGGAGGTAGGTATACGTGCACGATTCCTGGTCGAACAGCTGGCGGAAGATCATCGCTGGTACCCGTCTGCGACCGGACGCGGGAGGCGCCCGTCGGCCGCGGCGAATTATGATCCGGACCGGCAGTCGTTGGGAAATGCCCCGCGGCCCTCCCGGTCGCGACCCCGCGAGCCGCCGCGCGCGGCAGCGGCTACCGTGGCCGCGGGGGGCTACGGCCCGGACCCGGACACCGCCAGGGCCGGGCGGGGAGCGGCCGCCGCCGGTCCGCGCCGGCTCAGCCGGGGCCGAAGACCGCCTGGACCGCGCCGGCCTGCAGCGCGGGCCGCACCTCGACCTGCGCGTAGGGTGCGCAGACGATCGGGAAGCCGGCCACGGCCTCCGGCGGCGGGGGCGTCTGGTCCGAGTACAGCACGACCCGCAGCGGGAACCGGCTGCGCAGGGCGGTCGCGAGCGGGACGGCGTCGAGCTCGCAGCGGAAATCCACGTCGATGAAGACCGCTGCCGGCGCGTAGCTGACGGCGGCACGCAGGGCGAACCGGCTGGTCGTTGCGATCGCGACCACCACGTAACCGAAGCCCACCAGCGCCGCCCGCAACGCCTCGGCACGATCGGCATCCTTGCCCACGATCAGCACGGAATTGGGGCTCATGGCCGCCAACCCGCGGGCCGCGCGGCGGCGTGCTGCGCCCCCGGGGGCACGCCGGCTCCCGTGCCGGCAACCGTGTCCGGCGAACGTCCTTCCCTGCCGCAGTTCGAACTGTCCATCCGCCTTCGCCTCCCGGTCGGTCGTCGTCCCGGCGCCGGCAGCGCGCACGGGGGACTGCACGGCATGCGCCGCACCGCCACTATGTCGGCGGCGCCACGGGGCTTCACAGCCGGGGGTTCTCGCAATCGGGACCGGGCGGCCCCTTAATACACCGGACTTCTCAGGGAAACCCTGAGCGCGGGCACTTCGCGAGCCCTGTTTCAGGGGTCGAGGCTCGTCAGCCCTTCGCGGATCGCATACTTGGTCAGCTCGGCCACGCTGCGCAGCCCGAGCTTGTCCATGATGTTCTTGCGGTGGCTCTCGATGGTCTTCACGCTGAGGTGCAGCGCCCCGGCGATGTCGGCGGTCGCCCGTCCCTCGGCGATCATCTGCAGCACCTCGCGCTCGCGAGTCGACAGCTGCGCCGCCTCGGGCCGGCCGCCCCCGCGCGCCCGGCGCGAGGAGTAGCTCTCGAGGACGACGCCGGCAATGCCCGGGCTCAGGTAGACCCGCCCGTCGAGCAGCGCGCGGACCGCGAACGCGAGTTCCTCCAGCGCGCAGTCCTTGAGCAGGTAGCCCGAGGCGCCCGCGTCGAGCATCTGCGTCACGAAGCGCCGGTCGTTGTGCATCGACAGGGCGAGCACGCGGGTCTCCGGCACCGCCTCGACGATCCGCCGGGTCGAGTCGATGCCGTTCATCTCCGGCATGCCGACGTCCATGATCGCGATGTCGGGCTGCAGCTGGCGCACGAGCTTGAGCGCCGAACGCCCGTCGCCCGCCTCGCCGACGACCTCGACCTTCTGCTGCTCGAGCAGCGCGCGCAGGCCGGCCCGCACCAGTTCGTGGTCGTCAGCGATGATGACGCGGGCGCGGGCCATGAAGCTCGTGGCGGTCCGGTTAGCGCGCCATCATGCAGTGCCGGCGGCCTTCAGGCCAGCCGGTGCGGGGAACGGCACCGTGACGCGGACGGCCGTGCCGCTGCCGGCGCTCGACTCGGCCAGCAGCCGTCCCCCGAGGAGATCGAGGCGGTCGTGGATGTGCAGCAGTCCGAAACCGCGCTCGGCGGCCGCGCGGGCATCGCTGCCGGGCGGCGCCATGCCGCGCCCGTTGTCCGCGACCTCCACCACGTAACCCTCGCTCTCGATGCCGCAGGCGATGCGCACGCGCGCGGCGCCCGCATGCTTGCGCACGTTCGCGAGCAGTTCGCGGACGATCTGGAACAGCAGCACCTCGGTATCGACCGGCAGGCGCACCATGGGCGGCTCGCACAGCAGCACGCAGGGAATGCCGGTGTCGCGCGTGAAGCGCTCGGCGAGCCACTCGATGGCCGGCTGCAGCCCGAGGTCGTAGAGCACCGGCGGCGAGATCTCGAACATCAATGTGCGTGCCTCGCGCACCGTCTTGTCGAGCTGGGCGCGAAGCTCGTCGAAGATCGCGGCCCGCGCGCGCGACCGCGGCCGTCCCAGCGCACCGAGGTTCATCTTGATGAGCGCCAGATCCTGAACGACGTGATCGTGCAGGTCGCGCGAGAGCTGCTTGCGGCTGCGCTCCTCGGCGAGCGCCAGCTCGGCCGCCGCCAGGCGCAGCCGGCGCTGGGCGTCCCGGCGCTCGGTGACGTCGCGCAGGAACGTGCAGAAGAATCCGGAATCGCCGTGTTCGATGTAATGCGTGGTCGCCTCCACCGGCACCACCGTGCCGTCGCCGCGCCGCACCTCGATCTCGCGCACCGCATAACGCGCCTCGCGCACCTGGACAGTCAGCGCCTCGCGCACGTCGGTCGTGTACCCCACCTCGTAGTCGAGCGGCGTCATGCCGAGCAGCGCGTCGCGCTCGCGGCCGAGGAGCCGCGCGGCCGCGGCGTTCGCGTACACGATCGCGCCCAGCGGCACGACGAACACGACCGCCTCGGGCGAATTGTCGAGCGCGCTCTGGGTCATGGCCCGCCGGCGCTCGGCTTCCACCCGCGCCGTGATGTCGCGGAACGACCACACCCGGCCGATGATGGCGCCGTCGCGGACCTGCGGCTGGGTGTAGCGCTCGAGGATGAGCCCGTTCGCGAGCGCGAGCGTGTCCCACGCAACGGTGTCGGGCCGGGCGTAGATCTCCTCGGTCCGCGCCAGGTAGCCCGCCGGGTCGACCATCAGCGGCGCGGCGAGCCTGGGGACCTCCCGGGCGTCGCCCGCCGCGAGCGTCGCGTCGGGGATCCGGTAGAAGTCCTGGAAGCGCCGGTTCCAGGCCGTGATGCGGCGCTCCCGATCGACCACGAAGATGCCGTCGGCGGTCGCCTCCAGGGTCGCGCGCAGGGTCGACACGGTGTCGCGCAGCGCCTGCTGCGCCCGTTCGCGTTCGCTCACGTCGCGCGCGATGCTCACCGCCAGCGGCTGCTCGCCCCCGGCATACCTGCGCGTCGCGATCTCCACGGCGAACTCGGTGCCGTCCGCCCGCCGGTGGCGGCGGCTGGCCATGTAGGACTCCAGGTTGAGGATCGCCCAGCGGCTCTCGTCGGGCTCGGCGGAGACCGCTTCCCCCGGCATGCCGATCATTGCCTCCCGGTCGTAGCCGTAGACCGTGGCGGCGGCCGGGTTCACGTCCACGATCGTGAACGTCCCGGCGTCGATCACGAACACCGGGTCGCGGATGGTCTCGAACAGTCCGCGGTACCGCGCCTCGCTCGACCGCAGCGCCGTCTCCGCCGCGACCCGATCGAGTTCCGCGGCGGCACGCGCGGCGAAGATCCGGATCACCTCGCGCGTTTGCGCATTCGTGGCGATCGGGCGGTCGTCGAGCAGCGCGAGCGTGGCGATGGTGCGGCCGTCCGCGGCCCGGATCGGCACCCCCAGGTAGCTGGAGGTGCCGAGCAGCGCCGCCGGCGACTCCGGGTACGTCGCACGCAGATCGTCGAGCCTGAGTTCCTCGCCCGAGAGGAGCACGGCGCCGCACGGGGTCCCGGCCAGCGGGTACTCCAGCGGGACGCCGGGCTCGCCGTCGAGCCATCCGGCGACGGTCATGGCCCGGCCCCGGTCGCCCGCCATGGGCATCGTGACGTAGGCGCCGCGTACGTCCATGGCCCTGGAGAGTTCGCGGACCAGCGCCTCGAAGAAATCCTGCCCGGTCGCCGTCGTGCCGGCCGCCAGCGCCTCGAGCACCGCCTGCGACCGCTCCCGTTCGCTGACGTCCCTGACGACCGTCGCCGTGAGCGTCCGCGTCCCCAGCGTGTACCGGCGCGTCGTGATCTCCACCGGGAACTCGCGGCCGTCCGCGCGGCGGTGACGCCGGCGGGCCGTGAAACTGGCGAGTCCGCGCAGCGCCGCCAGGGTGGCCTCCGGTTCGGCCGACACCAGCCTGACGTCCGCACCCAGCAGTTCCTCGCGGGCGTAACCGTAGACTTCACACGCGGCGGGATTGACGTCGGCGAACGTGAGCGTCGTCAGGTCAACGATGAACAACGGGTCGTGCACCGTCTCGAACAGGGTCCGGTAGTGCGCCTCGCTGTTGCGCAGCGCTTCCTCGGTCGCCAGGCGCTCGAGCTCCGACGCGGCATGGCCGGCGAAGATCTCCAGGATCCGGACCGGATCGACGGCCTCGTCGATGAGGCCGCGGTGCTGCACGGCCAGCAGGCCGATGACGCGCCCGTCCGCGCTGCGCAGGGGCGCCCCGAGGTAGCTGTCGATGCCGAGGTCGGCGAGCACACGGTCCCGCGGATACCTGCCCGTCGCGCCCCCGCGCACGAAACAGACCGCGCCGTCGATGGTCGTCGCGCAGGGTGTTCCCGCGAGCGGGTACTGCAGGCCGTCGCTGCCGGCGAACAGGCCGTGCCCGGACAGGATGCGCACCGTTTGCGGCTCCCCCGGCAGCAGCCGGCCCACGAGCGCGCCGTCGACCCGCAGCGCCTTGCACAGCTCGCGCACCAGCGACTCGAAGAACGCCTGGCCGACGGCCGTCGTGCCGGCCGCCAGCGCTTCCAGCGCCTCCCGGGCCCGCTCGCGCCCGGAGATGTCGCGCATGATCGCGGCGGCCAGCTGACGCCCACCGGCGCGGAAGCGGGCGAGCGAGATCTCGGCCGGGAAGAGGGTCCCGTCGCGCCGCCGGTGCAGGCGCCGCGCGATGTGCGGCTCGAACCTGGCGACCGTCTCGGCGCTCGTCTCCGGGGTCGCCGAGAGCAGCGCGCCGCTGCGCCCCAGCAGGTCCTCGCGCCGGTAGCCGTACAGGCGGGTGAGCGCCGGGTTGACGTCGACGATCTCGAGGGATTGCGGATCGAAGATCAACACCGCCTCGAGCGAAGCCTCGATCAGGCCGCGCAGGCGCTCCTCGCTCTCGCGCAGCGCGTCCTCGGCGGCCAGGCGCTCGAGTTCCGCGGCGGCCCGGTTGGCGAATATCTCCAGGATGCGAACCGGCTCGTGCCGTTCGTCGATCGGCCGCCGGTTGAGCACGACCAGCAGGCCGATGACCGTGCCGTCGCTGCCCTGCAGCGGGGTGCCGAGGTAGCTGTCTATCGCCAGGTCGACGAGCAGCGCGTCATCGGGATAGTCGCGTGCCACGCCGCCGCTCTGGAAGCACGTCTCGTTGCCGGCGACGTTCTCGCAGGGGGTGCCGGCGAGGGCGTAGTCGACCCCGGCGCTGCCGGCGAGCAGGCCGTGGCCGGCGATGATGCGCGCCGTCCGCGCCGTCCTGTCCACCCGGGCCACCATGGCGGCATCGACCTGCAGCGCCCTGCACAGCTCGCGGGTCAGATCGGCGAAGAACGCGCGACCGACCGCCGCGGTGCCGACGGCCAGGGCCTGCAGGGCCTCGCGGGTCCGCTCGCGCTCGGTGTGATCGCGGGCGCTGGCGATGATCAGCCGGCGGCCGTCGAGGGCGAAGGTCGCCACCGACACCTCGACCTGCAGCGGGGTACCGTCGCGCCGGCGGTGCTCGCGCATCGCCCGGTAGGCCTCGCCGCGGGCGGCGCGCTCGCGGTAGTCCGCGGACACCGGACCCAGGATCGTGGCCGGCCGGCCCAGCAGTTCGTGCTCGGCGTAACCGTACAACTCGCAGGCGGCCTGGTTGATCTCGAGGATCTCGAGCGTGTCGGGGTCGATCACGACGCTCGGATCGTGCGACCACGCGAACAGGCCCCGGTACTTGGCCTCGCTCACGAGCGCAGCCTGCTCGGCACGCTTGAAGGCGGTGGCATCCATGTCGGCGCCGAGCACGTGCATGCCGCCGCCGGCCCGGTAACGCCGTCCGTGGGTCACCACCCAGCGCTCGGTCCCGTCGGGCTCGCGGTAGCGGCACGTGGCGTGCAGTGGCTCGCCGGTGCGCAGCGTGTGCTCGAGCGCGGCGCGCAGCGGCGCCCGATCGTCGGGATGGACCCGGTCGAAGACTGCCGCCGCCGTGCCCGGCCGGTCCACGAATGGTCCCCAGTCGCCGGCGAACCGGGCGTCCCAGTCGATGGCGTCCGTGAGCGGATTCCAGTCCCACAGCCCGAGACCGGCGGTTTCCATCGCCAGGCGCGCGCGCGCCTCGCTCGCCTGTAGCGCTTCCGCCGCCAGCCGTTCGGCCGTGATGTCGCGCACGACGCCGACGATGCGCAGACACGCGCCGCTCGCGGGCGTGCCCGGCACGGCATGCAGGCGCAGCCAGCGCTGCCGGCCCGCCGGCGTCAGGACCCGCACCTCGCAGTGACAGGCGCAGCCGCCCTCGCGCAGCCGCCCGAGGCTGGCCGCCGCTTGCGGGCGGTCATCCGGATGCAGCCAGCCGAACAGGTCCGCGCCGCTGGCGGGCAGCGGGCAGTCGCCGGCATCGGCGAGGAAGCCCTCCGGCACGTCCCACGTCAAGGCATCGGTGTGCACGTCCAGCTCGAACAGCGCCAGCTGCCCCGCCTGCCGCGCGAGGCGCATGCGTTCGCCGGCCTCCTCGGCCGCCCGCCGCGCCCGCTCCGCTTCGGTGACATCGAAGAGCAGGCTCAGGATGCACCGCGGTTGCCCGGCCGCGTCACGCTCGACGCGTGCCGGTCCCCGCAGCCAGCGCACCTCGCCATCCGGGCGGACAATCCGGTAGGCGTGATCGAACGCGCGCGTCTCCGGCCCGAGGCCTTCGAACGTCGCGAGGACCCGTTCGCGATCGAGGGGATGCACGCGCTGCAGGTAGGTGTGGAGGCTTGCCGGAGCCTCGTCCGGTGCCAGCCCCAGGAGGCGGTAGGTCGACGCATTCCAGGTCATCGCCCCGGTCGGCAGATCCCAGTCGCAGACGCCCACGCCCGCGGCGTCGAGCGCCGCCGACGCGCGCGCGCGTTCCGCGCGCTGCGCCACCTCCCCGTACTCGGCGGTCACGTCCGTCGCGACGATGCAGAACACCGCCTCGTGCGGGTCGAGAGTCGCCCGGAAGCGCAGCCAGCGCACGTCGCCGCCGACCGTGACGAGCCGCCGATCGCGCAGCGCCAGCTCGCCCGTCCGGCGCAGCAGGGCGACGTCTTCCAGCAACGCGGGGCCATCCTCGGGCAGGGCGAACTCGAGGGCGCAGCGACCCACGATCGCCTCGATCGGGGCACCGACCGTGCGGGCAAGCGCCGGATTGGCGGCGCGCACGATCAGCGTCGCCGCATCGAGCACCACGAACAGGTCCGACGCGAACTCGAAGAACCGCTGCATCTGCGCCGGCGTGATACGGAACGGTGCGGGCTGGACCGGTCGGTTCATGGCAGGCGCTCCCGTCGCCGGCTCGGGCGGCGCCCCGCGGGCACCCCGCCCCGGAGCATAGACCCAATCATGGCATCCGGCTTGCCCCGATAATGACCGGCATGGGCGAGGAGATCGACGCCATCCGGTTCGACGCCGGCGACTACGAGCGCTTCGCGGCGCGGCTGCACGAGGAGACCGCGCTGCTCACGGGCTGGCTGGCTGCCGGCCGCGGCCGCGAGGCGCCGCCGACCTGCGGCTTCGAGCTGGAGGCATGGCTGCTCGATCGGCACTCCCTGCCGTGGGGCGTGAACCAGCGGTTTCTCGCCCGGGTGGCCGATCCGCTGGTCGTTCCCGAACTGTCGACCTTCAACGTCGAGCTGAACGGCGTGCCGCAGCCGCTCGGCCCCGGCGCGCTCGACCGCCTGGCCGCCGGGCTGGGCGCGACCTGGCGCCGGTGCCAGGCGGCCGCACACGACCTGGGCGGCACGCTGGTCGCGATCGGGACGCTGCCGACCATCCGCAACCGCGATCTCGATCTGGCCCACCTCACGCCGCTGAACCGCTACCGCGCGCTGAACGACCGGGTGCTCGCGCGGCGCGGCGGGCGGCCGATCGCGCTCGACATCGTCGGCCGCGAGCGCCTGCGCACGGTGCACCGGGACATCATGCTGGAGGCCGGCACGACGTCGTTCCAGGTGCACCTGCAGGTGCCGGCGGACGAACTGCCCCGCTACCACAACGCCTCGCAGGTGCTGTCGGCGCCGCTGGTCGCCATCGCGGCCAATGCGCCGTTCCTGTTCGGCCGCTCGCTCTGGGACGAGACGCGCGTGCCGCTGTTCGAGCAGGCCGTCGACGGCCGGGGCGAAGCGCAGGGACCGGCGCGGGTGACGTTCGGCAGCGGCTACCTCGAGCGCTCGGCGGCCGAGTCCTGGGCCGAGAACGCGCGCGACTTTCCCGTGCTGCTGCCGCTGCCGTTCGGGCAGCCGCCGGAGGAACTGCGGCATCTGCGGCTGCACAACGGCACGCTCTGGCGCTGGAACCGGCCGCTGATCGGCTTTGCCGGCGACGGCTCGCCCTGGCTGCGGATGGAGCAGCGCGTGATGCCGGCCGGACCCAGCATCGCCGACATGATCGCCAACGCCGCGCTGTACCTGGGCGCCGCGCGCGCGCTGGCCACCCTGCGCCAGGCGCCGGAGGCGTCCCTGCCCTTCGCGCTGGCGCGCGCGAACTTCTACGCCGCCGCGCGCGACGGGCTCGAGGCGAGGATTGCCTGGCTCGACGGCGCGACGCACGCCGTCGCCACCGTGCTGCGCGAGGAGATCCTGCCGCTGGCGGCCGAAGGGCTGCGCCAGTACGGGCTCGATGCGGGCGAGCGCGAACGCTGGCTGGGGATCGTGGCCGCGCGCCTGCGCACGGGGCAGACCGGCGCGGCCTGGCAGCAGGCCTGGGTCGCCCGCCACGGCGCCGACTTCAGGCGCCTGGTCGCGACCTACCTCGAGCACCAGCGCAGCGGCGCGCCGGTGCACGAATGGCCCGTCTGAATGGCCGAGCGCAAGCATGTCGCGCCGGCGGACGGGAAGTCCCTGGCGCCGGTAGCGGGGCGGGTCCGCGGCGACCGAGAGCGCGCAGGACGCGCGCGACGGAAGCGTACATGGACGTGCTCGAGCGGGTCGCGGCGGCCCCGCCAGCTACCGGCGCCGGCCGCAGTGATCGACAATTGCGGTCAGCTATTCAGGCGAATGACTGCACGTGCCGGGCAGTCGCACCCCGACCGCGGAGCTGGCGCCGGCACGCCAGCGCGCCGCCGCTGCTGCCACCCGACCATTCCCCGGAGCCCGCCCACCGTGCTGACGCTGCTGGACGACCTGTCCTCCGACCTCCTCGCGCTGCGCGCCGACGAACTGCACCGCGCGCTGCCGGGCCCGGCGCTCGCGGTGCTGCCCGGCCGCCGCGGCGCGCCGCTGTTCGTCTCGGTGCTCCTGCACGGCAACGAGGACACCGGCTGGAACGCCCTGAGGGACCTGCTCGCCCGCCACGCCGGCCGCCCGCTGCCGCGCACCCTCGCGGTGCTGATCGGCAACGTGACCGCGGCGGCGGCGCGCGTGCGCCGGCTCGACGGGCAGCCCGACTACAACCGCATCTGGCCCGGAGGCGACCTGGCGCATACCGCCGAGGCGGCGATGGCCCGCGAGGTGGTCGCGCGGATCGCCGCGCTGGAGCCGTTCGCGGCCATCGACATCCACAACAACACCGGCCTGAACCCGCACTACGCGTGCGTCAACCGCACCTCTGCGCAGTTCCTGCACCTCGCGCGGCTCTACTCCCGCATCGGCGTGTACTTCACGCGTCCGACCGGCGTGGCGTCCGCGGCGTTCGCCGTGCTGTGCCCGGCCGTGGCACTCGAATGCGGCCAGCCGGGGCACCCGGACACGGAGGCGGCGGTCGCGGATTACGTGGACGGCGTCCTGCACCTGGATTCGCTGGAAGCGCCGCGGCACGCACTGGAGGACCTGGAACTGCACCATACGATCGGCATCGTGCGGGTGCCCGGAACGACGGCGTTCAGCTTCGACGGCAGCGCGGCGGACCTCGAGTTCGAGCCGGGCATCGACCGGCTCAACTTCCGCGAACTGCCCGCCGGTACGGTACTCGGCCGCGTTCGCGGCCCGGGCCTGCCGCTCGAGGTGCGCGACGACGCCGGCAGCGACCTCGCGGCACGCTGGTTCGAGGTGCGCGACGGCCGGCTGCGCACGCGCGAGCAGCTCACGCCGGCGATGCTCACCACCGATCCGCGCGCGGTCAGGCTCGACTGCCTGTGCTACCTGATGGAGCGCTGGCCGGTCGGGCGCACGGACTGAGGCCGTCACACCGGCCGCGCGAGCGAGAACACCTCCCCGAGCACGGCATAGCGGTCGCCTCCCAGGCGACTGACGGGGTCGAGCCGCAGCGGATCGACCACCGCGCGACCCTTCGCATCGCGGACGAACAGCGCGTCGTCGACATGGATCGCGCGCACCGTCAGCAGGGCCAGCGTGTGCCCGTGCCCGCCGAGCGAGACGGTGCGTGCCAGGTCGCACGCGAATGCGATCCGCGCGCCGGCCAGGCGCGGCAGGCGCCGTCCCTGCCATGGCGTGACCGCCAGGCCGGCCCGCGCCAGTTCCGACTCGCCGTAGGCCAGTTCGCGAGACGTCTCGACCATCTCCCGGGCGAGCTCGCGGTGCGGCAGGTGCACCACGCAGTCGCCGCCGGCTTCGAGGTTGACCAGCGTGTCCTTGCGCGAGCCGTCGCCCTTGTGCGCGATGCCGACCACCAGGGTCGGCGGATCGTTCGAGACCACGTTGAAGAACGAGAACGGCGCGACGTTGTACGTGCCGTTGGCGCTGGCCGTGAGCACCCACGCGATGGGGCGCGGCAGGACGGTCTGGATCAGCATCTGGTAGACCGTGTCGGGGGCGGTGCTGGCGGTGTCGAGTAGCATGGGGTTCGCTCTGGCCGGGTGAGGGCGCGGATCAGTCCGCTCGGGCGCCGGCGAGCCGGCGCGGCAGGTACTCGTGCAGCACCAGCGCGCCGACGATCAGCGCCGCGCCCGCGAGGATGCGCGGGCTGAACGGCTCGCCGTTCAGGGCCATGCCCAGGAACAGCGACAGCACCGGGGACAGCATGCCGATGAGGGCGATGCGCGTGGCCTCCAGGTGGCGCAGCACGTAATAGAAGAGCACGTAGACGACGGCCGTGGCGAGCACCCCGAGGTGGACGATCGCCGCCACCGCGCGCGCCGGCGGCGCCACGGGCAGCGCCGCGCCCGTGGCGTACCAGACGAGCGCGTAGGCCGGCAGGGCGAGCACGACGCCGAGGGCAGTCACCGCCACCACGGGCAGGTGGGTACCCGAGCGCTTGATCCACAGCGTCATCCACGCGTTCACCGTCACGGTGACGAGCATCACCGCGAGCCCCAGCACCGGCAGCAGGCCGGCGTCGAACGCCGTGGCGAAGATCACCGCCAGCCCCGCGACGCCCAGCGCCAGACCGGCGCCGCGCAGCCACCCTGGCGCCGGTTCGCCCAGCCACAGCACCGACAGCGCCGCGGTGATGAGCGGCGACATGCCCCACATGACGCCCATCCACCCGGACGGGATGTGCTGGATGCCCCAGAAGCTGACGATGAAGGCGAGCATGTTCACGCCCGAGGCGGCGTAGGCGCGCAGCGCCTTCGCGTCGAGCGGCACCGGCTGGCGGCGCAGCGCCAGCAGGACGCACAGGGCAACGGCCGCGATACCGAAGCGCGCGAGCGCGGCGAACGGCCAGCCGGCCGCCTCCAGGCTCCACTTCACGGCCAGCGGCACGGTCGCCCAGATGGCGATCATGGCGAGGTAGGCGAGCGCGACGCGCATTGGATGTGATCCGTGATTCGTGATCCGTGATCGGTGCGGTCCGGCACCGGCACGGTGACCGTCAATGGTACGCGTGCTCCGCCCGCAGGAAAGAACAACGGATCACTGATCACGAATCACGGATCACGAATCACGGATCACGGATCACGGATCACGGATCACGGATCACGGATCACGACCCATAACACTCCCGAACCCGCGTC
>CAYOJP010000074.1:0-15169 GCA_964404305.1 uncultured Gammaproteobacteria bacterium | reverse complement strand
GCCGGCGGCGGCTTCCAGTTGCAGCATGACCCGTTCCACCAGCGTGCCGGGGTCGTCTGCCGTCCGCCACTCGCAGGTCGAGAGCACGACCGGTCGCCCGGCCAGCAGGCCCGTGTCGCCCAGCTCCACCGCGTGCAGCTGGTTCCGCAGCTTGCGCTCCAGCTGGCGCGCGGAGTGGATCGGGGTCTCGGGCAGCACGAGCAGGAACTCGTCCTGCGCCCAGACACCCACCACGTCAACCCAGCGCAGTTTCTCGCGCAGGATGCGGGCGATCACCCGCGCCGGGCGGTGCTTGTCGAACGGCGTGACGTTGCGGTTGGCGGGAGGCGCACCGCCGATGCGCAGCATGATCAGCGACAGCGGGTTGCGGTAGCGCCGGCTGCGCGAAACCTGCACGGCCAGTTCATGCTCGACGGCGGCGCGCGACAGCAGGCCGGTGACATGGTCGAACCGATCGCCCGGCCGGCCGCCGGCCGAAGTCAGGATCCGGTGCCGCGATTCGTAACTGGTGACGTCGGTCAGGCAGGCGAGGATCGGGCAGCCCTCGTCGCCCGTGCGCTGCACGATGCATTCGAGCCAGCGATTGTGGCCGGAGGCGGTCGTGAGCCGCAGCTTGTCGGTCGTTTTCGACAGTCTCAGCCGGCGCCGGGCCGGCAGGCCGGCGAGATTCGTGCCGACGAGGGCGGCCGGATCGGTGGCCAGCAACTCGCCGGCCGTCGCGTTTGCCCAGCGGACGCAACCGTCGGCGCTCGCGAGCAGCACGCCGACGGGCAGCGTCTCCAGGATCCGGACCGCGGGTACGTCGATGGGAGCGGCAGGCACAGTCTGTCTGCGCCGATTCTGTGGCAGGTGCATGAGCGCTGTAGCGGACTGCCACCGGCAAACTTGAATGCGCAGGATCGGCGGGTGACGGGAGTCACGGATCCCGGTGTGCCGGCGCGACGGGGCGCCGATTGCGCGGGCCGGAGTGCGGTCCGGACGGAGGTGCCGCTCCGCCGGGTCGCGGTGCGTCCGCCGGCGCGAACCGGCTCCGGCGACGGTCGAGGACGTGGGGCGACACCGCGTCGCGGCCCCGTGCATGGAGCGCCGGGCTGTCCGGTTCCAGCGCCCGCCTCACTGCACGCAACGCAGGTAGGCTTCCTCCACGGTGCTCGCCCCCCAGGCGGCGCGGAACTCCGCGACCGCCCCCAGGAAGGCGATGCGTCCGGCGTGCAGCACCGCGACCCGCTCGCACAGGGCCTCGACATCGGCGAGCGCGTGGGTGCTGAAGAACAGCGTGCGCCCGGCCGCCTTTTCCGCGAGCAGGTGCTGTTTCAGCAGGGCGCGGGCCTTGGGGTCGAGGCCGCTGAAGGGCTCGTCGAGGAGGTAGATCGGCCGCTCGCTCACCAGTACCGCGAGCAGCCCCAGCTTCTGCGCCATGCCCTTCGAGAGCGCGCGGACCGGGCGAGCGAGGGCCTTGGCCTCCAGGTCGAGCGCGGCGGCGGCCCGGTGCACGCTGTCCGCGCCGACCTCGATGCCGCGCAGCCGCGCCATGTGCGCGAGGAAGTCGTGGCCGGTCGCGAAGTACGGCGGCACGAAGCGCTCGGGCAGGTAGGCGAGCGGCGCGCGGGCGTCCGGGTGATCGTGCGGCCGGCCGTCAATCATGATGCGCCCGGCGTCGAAGCCGCAGAAATCGAGCAGGCACTTCACCAGCGTGGTCTTGCCGGCACCGTTGACACCGACCAGCCCCAGCGACTCGCCCCGCTCGACGGTCAGCGACACCCCGCGCAGCACCTCGGTGCGGCCATAGCGCTTGACGAGGTCCTCGATGGCGATGGCGGGGGTGTTCACGGGGCTTCAGCCGGTATCGTCATTGCGAGCCCGGCCGCGCGGCGGACGGGCCCGGCAACCCGCCGCTGTCGCAGGCGGGTCGCAAAGGCGTCCGGCATTGGCGCCGGCCGGAGTGAGCGACATTTGCGCTCGGCTGTTTCGGCACTGGACCCCCCGCCTGCGCGGGGATCGAGATTCATGGGCTGCGCGGGCACCGCAAAAAAGAAAGCCCGCCGGGAGGCGGGCCCAAGTGTGGCGCTACATGGAGGAAATCAGTACAGATACACGGCGTTGCAGTCCTGCTCGTTGGTGTTGATGTCCCAGATCTCGGTGCCGCCGACCGTGGTCGTGCAGCCGACGGTCCGCTCGGCCACCGCGGTCAGCGCGCCGCCGTCGGCCTGCGAGGAGCGCAGCACGCCGGTATGCGGCTGGCCGTCGTCGATCTTCAGGTCCAGCTCGCGCATGACGTTGACCGGGATGAAGCGGCCGACGACCAGCAGCAGCCGCATCGATCCGGGCGTGCCGTCCTGGGTTTCGTACACGTCGCTGCGCGTGAGCATCACCCGGCCGTTGAAGGCGTTGATCGGGGAGACCGTCTGGGCGGTGTAGGTGGCCTCGTTGGTCGCGCCGCCGGTGTAGCTGCCCTGGATGAAGCCGGCCGCCGCCAGGTGCGCCCAGGCCGCGGAGCCCTCTTCGAAGTCGTTCTCCTCGAGCGTGCCGTTGGCGTTGCCCTCGATGCTGGTCACGCCGCCCGAGCAGCCCGGCGCCTCGTTGCCGATGACGTTGCACACGCCGTTCGCGCCGCTGCCCAGCATGTCGCCCGGCACCTGCCGGTAACGGTCGATGAAGCCGTAGTAGGCGGCCTGGATGCCCGAGTTCTGGTCCGCGATGTTGCGGACGCGGGCGCTGGTGATGAGTTCCTGGCCCTTCAGGATGCCGCCGAGCAGCAGACCGATGATGACCAGGACGATCGCGATTTCGACGAGGGTGAAGCCGTGCTGCCGGGACCGGGTGACCATGTTCGCTTTTCCGTGAGTGACTTGGACAGGTTCTCCTTTGCATCGGGCATGCCAGGCCGCTAACCCCCTGTATTCCGGTCCAAGTGGCTGCAGTGCCCGGTGCCGGGGGCGGCCGCCCTGCCGAGCTGCCGGCGGAAAATGTCGAGATTTCGGCGATCCGCGGGGGGGCGCCTGGCGTCCGCCGCGCCCGTGGTTTGCGGGGGAAGGCCGCCCGTATACTGGCCGGGCCGGAGCCCCGCGGGAAGTCCGGGTCCGGCGCTGCCGACCCCGACGCCCTGCACCCACCCGCGTACCCCCGCAAGGACCGCAAGCCGATGGCGATGCTCGAGGGCCTGTCACGTTACTGGCGGCGCATCGCGCTGATCCTGTCGGTCTTCGTCCTGTTCTTCCTCATGGCCACCGGACTGGTCGAACTGCGCTTCGACATCGGGACCGGCATCGCCCTGCATCACCACCTGCTCGACGAGATCCTCGCCGAGGGGCGCCTGCCCGCCGTGCTGCGGTCGGCGGATTTCCTGGTCTTCGCCGCGATCGGCCTGGCTCTGGGCATCGCCCTGCCCTGCCTGCCGCCGCTGCATGCCTGCCTGACGACGTTCCTGGCCGCCGCCGTGCCGTTCGCGTGCGCGCTGTACTCGCCGGCCTTCGGCCGCCAGATCCCGTTCGAGTACACGCTGTTGATGATCCTCGTGCTGTTCGTGGTCAACGTGCTGGTGAGCTGGTTCGCCGAGGCCCGCGCCAAGCAGACCATCGTGGCGGTGTTCGGGCAGTACGTGCCGCCGCAGGTGGTCGCCTCGCTGAGCGATCGCTCGGCGACCATGAGCCTGGAGGGCGAGGCGCGCGAGCTGTCGGTGTTCTTCTCCGACATCAAGAATTTCTCCGCGATCTCCGAGCACCTCGAGCCGCGCGAGCTCGCGCGCATGCTCAACACCTATTTCACGCTGATGACCGACATCCTGTACCGCTACGACGCGACCATCGACAAGTACATCGGCGACGCGATCATGGCCTTCTGGGGCGCGCCCCTGCCGCAGCCCGACCACGCCCGCCGCGCGCTGCTGGCGGCGCTCGACATGCAGAACGCCCTGGTGGACATGCGCCGCGACTTCGTCGCCCGGGGCTGGCCCGAGATCTACGTCGGCATCGGCATCAACACCGGCGTGATGAACGTGGGCAACATGGGCTCGCGGTTCCGCATCGCCTACACGGTGGTCGGGGACGCGGTGAACCTGGGCGCGCGCATCGAGCACCTCACGCGCGGCTACGAGGCGGACATCATCGTCAGCGGCTCCACGCGCGCGGAAATCCAGGACTTCGCCTTCCGCGAGCTCGACTACGTGCGCGTGAAGGGCAAGTTCCAGCCCACGCGCATCTACGAGCCGATTTGCCCGCTGGCGAAGGTGGACGCCGCGCTGCAGGCCGAGCTCGACCTGCATCACCGCGGCCTCGCCGCGTACTACCGGCGCGAATGGGCCGCGGCCCGCGCGGCGTTCGAGCAGTTGCGCAGCGGCGGCCGGTTCGCGGGCACCTATTACGACATGCTGCTGGACCGGATCGCGCGCTACGAGCGCGAGCCCCCGCCGGTGGACTGGGACGGCGTGGCGGTCTACGAGTAGCGCCGTGATGCGGGGGGGCTGGTAATACGTGATCCGTGAATCGTGATCCGTGAACCGTGACCAGGCTGGTGCGTCCGGCCCGATGGCCTCGGATCACGGATCACGGGTCACGGATCACCCATCTGCCCCAGCCTCCACTTCAGGAAGTCCAGCTCGTTTTTATCGGTGATCGTCCCCGAGTCGAGCAGGCCGCCGATGAGCACCTTGGCGGCCTCCGCCTCGCCCATGTCCTCCAGCACGAACAGGTGCATCTGCCGTGCCCAGGCCGGCGCCTGCGCGGCGGTCGTGTGCGCGGCGAGCGTGCGCGCGTACTCCAGCGCCAGCGGCAGGTCCCGGAGGCGGTGGCGGGCGACGTACACGGCGTGCGCGAGCCATGGCCAGCGCGCGGCCGGGTCCTCCAGGAAGCGCTCGCGCACGAACGCGAGCATGTGGCGCTGGCGCCCGGGGTCGGGCACCTCGGTGTAGATGCGGGACGCGGCGAGCAGCGGATACTGGCTGCGCGGATCGAGGTCGAGGATCCGCCCGAGCCAGCCGCTGACCCGCGCGTAGTCCAGGTCCCGGAACGGGATGCTCACGCCGGGCTGGTTGTCGAAGGCCTGCAGCCACAGCATGAGCGCGCGCGCTGCCGCGGCCGGCTCGCCCAGCGCCGCGACGCGCAGGTGCCCCATGGAGGGCGGCAGCGGCAGATCCTGCGCGCGCGGCTGCGCGTGCGGCGCGGCCAGCCCGGCCAGCAGTTGCAACGCGAGCGCGAACGCGAACGCGGCCACCACGGCGCGCGGCACCGAGGCGACGGGGCGCTCGTCACGCGCGGCCGGCGGCCACATCAGTAGTTCTTCCGGTACAGGTCGAACAGCGAGGCAGCCGCGACCAGCGCGAGGAACACGGCGGCGTGCCCGGCCAGGGCCGCCAGTTCGCCCCAGCCGGGCGGCGCGTAGACGAGCCAGTCCGCCTGCGCGTAGCGGCCGAGCCGGGGCACGATCAGCCCGATGAAATCGAGCGTGCCGACGAGCAGCCGGTCGCCCGCCGAGACCGCCGCCACCACCGGGCCGTGGGCGACCAGCAGCAGCGAGTCGAGCGTGCGGGCCAGCAGGTAGAACGCGAACACCGCGCTCAGCGCCGCGGTGACCTGGCTGAAGGTGAACAGGCACAGCAGGCTCGTCGCCGCGACCAGCACCAGCTCGCAGGCGAGCGCCAGCGCCCAGGGCAGCACCGACGCGACCGGCGCCAGCGCCGCCATCACGGCCCCGGCCAGTGCCGCGATCGCGACCGCGATGGCGGCGTGGCCGGCCAGCTTGCCCAGGTACCACGTCGCGCGCGGCAGCGGCAGAGCGAGCACGAACTCCGTGCCCTTGTCGGCCATCTCGCGCAGCATCGACGTGGTGACGAACAGCGCCACCACCAGCACCGCGAACAGGCGCAGGCCGGCGGCCGCGAAGGCGATGCGCGCGGCGTCGCTTCCGGTCACCGCGAGCGTCGCGCCGAACTGCGCGGCGAGCAGCGTGGCGACCAGGCCGGCCGCCAGCAGCCAGGCGAGGCGCGTGCGCAGGGCCTCGATCGCGGTGAACCGCGCGAGCGCCAGGATCTGGCCGGCCCGCCGGGCGCGGTGCGGTCGTTCGCTCATCGGTGCGCTCGCCATCGGGACCTGCATTGTCCGGAGCGCCGCCGGTCCGGCGCAAGGGCGGTCGCGACGACGGCTATAATCGGCCAGCGCACGCCGGCCCGGCGCCGGGCTCGCGGCGCGACGGCAGCGGGAGGCCGGACGTGATGGAACGGATCGGGAGAGCGCTGCGTCGCGAGCACCTGGTGCTCGCCGCGACGCTGCTCGTGCTGCACGGCATGATCTGGTCCCCGCTCGGCACGCCGCTCGCCCTCTCGCTCATGCTCGCCCACCTGGGGCTGTTCCTGCTCTGGCAGCCGATCTGGAGCCGCGAGCAGCGCCTCAGTCCGCCCGAGCTGCTCGCCTTCGGCGGCCTCACGCTCGCCGCGCTCGCCTGGCAGTCGTGGTGGCTGGTGTGCCTGTGGCTCGTGCTGCTCATCGGCATCGTCGCGGGCCGCAGCCCCGCCTCGCGCCGGGCCCGCTACGCCTACCTGCTTGCGCTCGTGTTCCTGGTCGGCGAACTGCTGGTGCGCGGCGTGCCCTCCCTGTTCCACATCGTCGCGCTGCCCGGGCAGGGCACGCAGGTGTTCCAGGGGCTGCTCACCGTCGTTCCGATCGCAATCGCCCTCACTCCCTTCACCGCCGAGCGCGGCGGCGTGGACATGTTCCGCGGCATCGCGGTGGCACTGCTCGTCGCGATCCTCGCGACCGGCGGGCTGATCGGGACCTACCAGCGCGCGGTGCCCTACCCGCAGGCGCTCGCCCAGGCGCTGCTGGTCATCGCCGGTTTCCTGCTGGTGCTGAGCTGGCTGCTCTCGCCCAGCCGCGGGCTGTCCGGTTTTGCCCAGCTCTGGGAGCGGGCGCTGCTCAACATCGGCACGCCGTTCGAAGCCTGGCTTGGCGACCTGGCCGACCTCGCCAACCGCGAAGCGACCCCTGGGCGCTTCCTGGAGCAGGCGATGACCGCGCTCGTGCGCCTGCCGTGGATCTCCGGGGTGGCCTGGGAGAGCACCGACGGCAGCGGCACGCTCGGCACGCTCACGCCGCACGCCGCCGTGGTCGAGGGCCCGGAGCTCTGCGCGCGCATCTGCACGCGCCGCCCGCCCGGGCCGATGCTGTACCTGCACGCCAAGCTGCTGCTGCAGGTGCTGGGCCACTTCCACCTGGCCAAGGTCCGCGAGCGCGCCCTCGCGCAGCAGGCGCACCTGCAGGCCATCTACGAGACCGGCGCCCGCGTCACCCACGACATCAAGAACCTGCTGCAGTCGCTGCACACCATCGCCGGAACGCTCGACCGGGAGCGCGCGGCGGTGCCCGAGCACGGCGAGCGGCGCCGCGGCGGGCAGAAGGCGCAGCGCCTGTTCGAGCGGCAGTTGCCGCACCTGCTCCTGCGCCTGCAGCTCGCCCTCGACAAGCTGCAGGCGCCGGCGCGCGGCGTGGGCGACCTGCTGCCCGCGCGCGCCTGGTGGCGCACGCTGTGCGAGCGCGTCGATGCCGGCCGCATCGATCTCGAGGAGCACCTCGCGGTCGACCCGCCCGTCCCGGTGGAGCTGTTCGACAGCGTCGTCGACAACCTGCTCGAGAACGCGACCGCCAAGCAGGTGCTCGATCCGTCCATCCGCGTCACCGTGCGCCTGGCCGCCGACGAGCACGGCATCAGCCTGGAGGTCGCCGACACGGGCGAGCCGCTGCCGCAGGAGCGCGCCGCGCGCATCGGCCGCGAGCCGCTGAACTCGGACAACGGCCTGGGCATCGGGCTGTACCAGGCCGCGCGCCAGGCGGAGCTCGCGGGCTTCCGCCTGGCGCTGGCGCGGAACGAGCCGGGCGACGTCGTGTTCGAGCTCGCGCGGCGGCCGGGCGGCGACACGCGGCAGTTCCCGCTGTTCTCGGGGGGGGCAGGAGTCGCCCAGGACTGAGCGCCGGCAGCAGCGCCACCCCGGACGACGGCAGGCTCAGGGCAGGCGCTCCGAGACGATCATGCGGTTCATGAGGATGTTCGGGGCGATCCAGACGAGCAGGTCGTCGAACTCGTTCGTCGCCTCGCGACTGAACGATTTCAGGACGAATTCGTTCGGCGCCGGAGCCGCGCCGCCCTCGTCGTCGGCGTGGTTCTCCTGCTCGTGCGCCGACAGCGACACGTAGGGAGTGCCGGCGTTCGCGCCGCCGGACACGACGACCACGATCGCGCCGGTCACGAGGTTGGCGCCCGCGGCGCCGTCGAGGATCGTCGCGGCGCCGTTCGAGCACAACTGGAACGACACGCCGGCGGGTGCGTCGGCGCAGCCGCCACCGGTGCCCTGCGTGTTGTCGGCGAAGATCTCGGTCACGTGATAGCGGAACGGCGAGCGCCACGCATCGCTGCCCTCCACGCCCAGATCGACGTACGGCAGGTCGCCGTGGAGCAGGCCCGCGGTTTCCGGCGCGTCGCAGTCCGGTGCGGTCCGGTCCTCCACGCCGTCCGGCGGTACGGTGATGTCCGGGCAGGGGAAGCGCCCGTTGACCACGACGTAGCCCATGAGGGCGTCCTTGATCTCGGCCAGCGCCTTTTCCGTCTCCTGCCGGTCCGCCTGGTCGCGCCGGACCGCCAGCGGGCCGAGCAGCCCGCCGAGCAGCAGTGCCAGGATGAACAGCACGACCGCAAGCTCGATGAGCGTGAAGCCGCGGTCGCGGGACGGACGCTGGAGCACGCTCGGTTCGGCCACGGGATCTCCTAGGGCGCCGTCGCGATGATGCGCAGGCGATCGTTCGACGCGGCAGACGCGCGTTCGAATGCCGTCCGGGCCTGGTTCGCGTTCTCGCTCTCGAAGTAATCGGTCAGGAGCGCGCCCGGCCGGTTCTGCGATACGTCGAATGCGCGTCCGCCCACCACGACCACTGCGCGCACGTTCTGCTGCGCAGGCGTGCCGAGGGGCGGGCAGTCGAGCCCGGGCGTGCACACCGAGAGGCAGTCCACGCCCGACGTGCAGACATCGCCGGGACCGGAACCGCCGGGGACAGCCTCATCGGCCGGGTACGCGACCAGTGTCATGCGGTGCCACTGGTCGTCGATGAACCACGGGGGGATCTCGACGATTTCCGGATTGCCATCGCCCGCCCCGTCCCCGTCGGGGTTCAGGTCGTATGCGATGTCGCTGACTACGATGGAACCGCTGTTGGCCGATGTGAACGTGGCCGTGCCGGACCCGAGCAGTACGGGTACACCGCCGGACACCGACGTCTTGGTGACCGTCAGTGTCATCGACGTGTCGATCGGCAGGGCGCCGCCGGTGCCGGTCTGGACAGTGCGCGTCCGCCGGCTGGAGGCGGTCGGATCGGTCACCGCGGTGAGCGTTCCCGAGAAGCTGATATCAACGTCATAGGTCGTCTGAATCGAATTTAACGAATCGGTGACTGTTCCCTGGCCGCTGCAGGATCTTACCGTCTGGCGCCCGGTCCATTCGCACCCGGGCGAGGGCGTTCCGCTATTGATGAGTATTGGCGTTCCGGCCGTCGTGAGGTCGTTTTCGTCGACGTCTCCTGAGTACGTGGCAGTTATCGGTGGCGAGATATTCCATTCCGCCAGAAACGTAGTGTCGAACCGCTGGTTCGTAACGTGATAAGGCAGATAGCCCTCGTTAAGCGGAGCGACCCCTTCGTGCGTGGTCGCGGTCGGGTTCCAGACTGCCAACCAGGGAAAACCTTCATGGTTGCCTTGATATTCGCGCAGGATGCGGTGAACCTCGCCAGCGACGCGGCGCTCGGCCAGATCCATCAGCTCGTCGCGGGTAATGAAGACGACGCGGTCGTTGAACGGATCACCACCGTCCACGGTGTAGACGTCGTCACCGTCCGCGTTCGCGCCCTCGAGGTACTGCGTGATGTCGAGGTAGCCGGCGGCGCCGGGGGCCGAGCTTCGGGCGTTCTGGCCGGCCACGGGTTCCCCCGGCGCAATCAGGACGGCGACGACGTCGGGAACGCCATCCACGCTCAGAGTGCCGTCGGTTTCGCTGTTAACGGGGGTGACAGTCTTGGCGAAGTTGGCGGACATGACGTACCAGATGGCCTGACCGGCGGCGTCGGTACCGCGATCCAGGTCCAGCGTTTTCCACGGCAGGCGGCCGACCGTGGAGACGGTGCAGTTGGAGCTCTCCTGGCCGGCGTCATCGGCGATCCCGTCGCCGTTTCCATCGGTCGTGTGCCGATCCGGACACGGCAGGCGCCCTGGGCCGCGGACGGTGCCGTGGTCACGGTCCGGATAGGCGGCCGCATAACCGAGGATCGCCCGCTTCGCTTCCGCCAGCGTCCGCGCCGTCTCCAGCGCGCGGTCCGCCTGGCGCAGGTTCTCGTTGATGTCCTTCAGCAGCATGAACGACATGCCGGTCACGAACAGGAGGAGCAGCGCGATGATCGCCTGCCCGCGCTGTCGCGCGCGAACGGCGGGGGTGCGATTGCGGGCGTGGCGCATGGCGGTGGCGCGGTGCGCCGCCGGTGGGGCGGCGCGCGGGCGTCAGGGCGGTGGCGGAGGCGGGGGCGGATCGCGCGCATCGACGATGCGCTTCGTCCCCGGCTCGAAGGACTGGCCCGGCTTCAGGTCGACCTCGGGGAGGTCGCCGGGGGTGGCGATCCGCACGCGCTCGCCGCGGGTCGTGCCCGGGACGGCGAAGTGCTGGGCGGCGAAATCGCCGTCGAGCGTGCTCATGCCGTTGACCCAGGCCACGCTGCGCCCGTCGGGGCGGCGCACGAAGCCGTTGACCGTGATGCGGGGAGGCTGCTCGGGCGGGGCGGCCGCCTCGGCCGGCGCCGGCAGTTCCTCCGCGGCGGCCTCGACGACGGCGGGCGCGGAGCCCTGCTCGCGCAGGCGATCGAGCGCCGCGCGCTCCTCCGGGGTCATGAACAGCCGGCCGAGCTCCGTGGCGGCGACCGGGATGGCGGCGCCGATGCCGATCGCCAGCGCGCAGGCGGCCGCGAGGCGGGCGGCGCTCACAGCGCGATCTCCTTGCCGCCCGGCAGGTTGACGGTGAGCCAGTTCAGGTCGCACTTGGCGGACAGGTTCGCGCGCTCGGCACTGTGCCCGGCGTCGGCGCTCTCGAGCCGGTTCAGCGCGCACCTGGACACCGTGTACAGGCCGGGCGCTTCGCGCCGCAGGGCGTCCAGCACGCCCAGGAAGTCGCCCTCGTGCAGCAGGCCCATCTCGAGCTGCATGCGCGTGGCGTAGAGCCGGTAGCGGCCGGTGTCGACACGGAAGTCCGGGGTGAACTCCTGGCGGGCCTGGATGCTGTAGCGCAGTTCGGGCACCGCCAGCCGCTCGCCGGACGCCCGCAGCGCCTCGAGCCAGGCGAGGCGGTTCTCGCGGCCGATGACGCCGAGATTGTAGAGGTCCACGAAGCGCGGGTAGTGGGTGCGGATCACGCGCTCCTCGTCGTCGAGCGTGAGGTAGCGCCGGCTGACGCTCATGAAGCTCGCCTGCGCGGCCTTGAAGTCGCGCTGCGCGGCGCCGCGGAACATCAGGCTGCCGGCAAGCAGCGCGGCCGAGAACAGCGCCACCACGCCGAACGTGATCAGCGCCCCGCGCATCACGGACCAGTCGGTCTTAGGACGCGCCATCGTCCATCCCCACGACGACCTTGATTGCAAATCGCGCCTCGCGCCGTTCCTGCGTCGCCGCCGCGCTGCCCTCCACCCTGCCATCCGGGGTGACGTCGAGCGGCAGCTCGAGCACGGAGACGCTGTGCACCGCCGCCTGTGCGCGCAGCGACTCCGCGAACCGGTTCACCTCGCCCAGCGCACGACGGTAATCGCCGTCGAACGGCTCGACGCGGCCGCCCACGAGCGCGATCTGGTAGTAGTCGTACTCCTTCGCGCCGGTTGTCCTGGCGACGGGCTCGCTCACGGCCTCGCGCGTGTTCTCCCGCGCCGGCGGGCTCTCGCCCTCGACCGGCGTCTCGGGATCGGCACCGGCCTGCCAGGCGATGCGGTCGAGGCGCAGCAGCGGAAAGCCGTCCAGCGCCCGGCTGACGGTGGCCAGGGCCAGGGCGGGCTCGGCCCGGTGCGCTTCCAGCTCGTCGACGAGCTGCACGGCCCTCTGGATGTCCTCGGACTCGACGACCGTCCTGGGCAGCTTCTCGCGCGCCATGTCGTAGCGCGCCTGGTAGAACCTGGCCTTGTCGAGCGCGCCCTCGGCCTCCTGCTTCAGGGCCACGGCCTCCATGAAGTTGAACCCGCTCAGGCCCACGCCGGCCAGGGCGAGCACGACGCTGGCGGCGAGCAGCCCGTTGCGCTGGCTGTGCATCGTGTGATAGCGGGTCTCCTGCGCCGAGGCGTAGTGGTTCACCGGGCCGCCCGACAGCAGCAGGTGCGCGAAGATCCGGTCCGCGTACGGCGTGGGCGTCACCGCGGAGATCCCGAGCGCGTCGGCGACTTCGCCCGCGTCGAGCATGTGGTAGCGCGTCTGGTCGCTGTCGATGCAGCTCGCCCGCAGGCTCTCGAGGGGTTCGCCCTGGCTGACGATGTAGATGTCGAGCGGGCTCTCGCGCGCCATCACGCGCAGGCTGTTCAGGTAGCGCCGCAGCTTGTCGAGTTCGCCGACCACGTGCTCGGCGAACGGCACGGTGCCCAGGCGCGGCATGCGCGCCAGGCGGCTGACGCGCAGCTCCCCGCCGCGGAAGAACGATTGCCGCAGGCCGCTCGCGCTCTGCAGGGTCACGAGCAGGACGTTGTCGTCCTTCACGCCGAGCCGCTTCAGCAGGTTCGCCGACAGCAGCGGCAGCGAGCAGATGCCCGCCAGCGGCACCTTGTGCCGGGCAAGGACGTCCACCCAGGGCTGCACGAGCGCGGGATTCAGGAGCGCGGTGAGCAGCAGCCGGTCGTCGCGCCGCCCTTCCGTCTCGCGTCCCTGCGCCACCGCGTGCGTGTAGGTCGTGCCCCGGAACAGCCGGCCGATCTTGCGCTCGATGAGCGAGCGGCGGTCCTTGCCGAAGACGTGCGGGATGGTGTCCTGCCGGTATTCCTCCTCGACCACGTCGACCAGCATGTGCACCGGCATGCCGGGGCTCTGGGCGAGGTAGCGCTCGAACAGGCCGAGGCCCGAGTCGGTCGCGTCGAACACGTACGACTCCGCCAGCGCCCCGCTGCTCCAGTGGTGCACGATGGCCTTGTCGCCGGCGAGGCACAGGGCCCGCCGGTCGGCGAGGCTAAACCTTGATCTGAGTGATGAGGTCATAGATGGGTCCGAGCACCGACATCATGATCCATGCGAGGATGGATCCCAGGATCACGGTCATCGCCGGTTCGATGATCGTCTGCAGCCGCTCGATCGACTCGCGCACGTCGCGCGTGTAGAAGTAGTTGACGTTCTGCAGCGCCTCCTCCAGCGCGCCGGTGTTCTCGCCCACGCGCAGCATGCGCAGCACCAGGGCGGGGAACAGGCCCGAGCGCTCGAAGGCGGCGCTGATGCCGGAGCCGTCGGCGATGTCCCGCCCGGCGGTGCGCACGGCCAGGGAGACCGCCGTGTTGCCGACGATGTTCTCGCCGGCCTTGATGCAGTCGAGCACGGTGATGCCGGCCGAGTACATGATCGCGAAGTAGTTCGCGAAGCGGGTGAGGATGATCTTCTTCATGATCGGCCCGATGATCGGCACGCGCAGCTTCAGGTCGTCGAACCACAGCCGGAACGCCGGGCTCGTGCGCAGGCCGAACCAGACCCCGGCGAGCGCGGCGATCGGCACCGCCAGCACGACGTACCAGTACGCGACCAGGAAGTCGGACAGGGCGATGAGGATGCGCGTATGCAGCGGCAGCTCCTTGCCCATCATCTGCACGAACTTGAGCAGCTCCGGCACCAGGTAGATCATCAGGAAGAACACGACCGACAGCACCACCGACCCGACGAAGGCCGGGTACATGAACAGCTTCTTCGTGTAGGCGGACTGCTCGTCCTGCCACTTCAGATTCTCGACGATGTGCGTGAGCACGCGGGGGAGCTGGCCGCTCTCCTCGCCGGCGCGGACCAGGCTCACGAACACGTCGTTGAAGACGGTCGGGAAGTCCTCCATCGCGCCCGACAGGTTCTTGCCGCCCTCGATCGATTCGATCATCGCCGAGGTCACCTCGCGCAGGCGCGTGCTCTCCACGCTGTCGCGCAGGTCGGCGAGGCCCTCCAGGATGGGCACGCCGGCGCGCGAAAGCTGCTCGAGGTGGAAGCAGAAGGTGATGAGGTCGACGCGCTGCACGCCGCGCCCGGCGGCGCCCTTGCGGCTCTTCAGCTGGCGGAAATTGACGAGATCGAGCCCCATGCGCGTCAGGCGCATCTCCAGGTCGCCGGCGTTCATGGCGTCGACGCGCCCGAACACCAGCCGGCCCTGGGCGTTCATCGCCTTGTACAGGAAGGCGTCCATCAGTTCAGGCGCTCGGTGAGGTCGACCACGCGCGAGACCTCGTCGATGCTCGTGTGCCCGGCGAGGACGCGCTCGATGCCGACGTCGGCGAGCGAGCGGTAGCCGCGGGCGAGCGCCGCGGTGACCAGTTCGCGCTGGGTGGCGCTGCGCGCGATGAGCTCGTCCATGTCGCGGTCGAACTTGAGGATCTCGAGCAGCGCCGCGCGCCCGCGGTAGCCCTGGTGGTCGCAGGCGAGGCAGCCCTTGGCGCGGTAGATGACCTGCCGCAGGCCGGTCTTCAGCCCGAGCAGGCGGCGCTCGATGTCGGCGGGCTCGTAGGGCGTCTTGCATTGCGGGCACAGCAGGCGCACGAGGCGCTGCGCTATCACGCCGATGATGTTGCCGGCCATGATGTCGGGCCGGATGCCGATGTCGAGCAGGCGCGGGATGGCCCCGACGGCGGAGTTGGTGTGCAGGGTGGAGAACACCTGGTGGCCGGTCATGGCGGCGCGGAACGCCATCTTGGCGGTGTCCTCGTCGCGGATCTCGCCGACCAGGACGACGTCCGGATCCTGGCGCAGGATCGAGCGGATGCCGCTCGCGAAGTCGAGCCGGACCGCGTCGTTCACGGAGGTCTGGCGGATCATGCCCATCGGGTACTCGACCGGGTCCTCCAGGGTCATGATGTTGACCGACTCGGTGTTCAGGTGGTTCAGCACCGAGTACAGGGTGGTGGTCTTGCCGCTGCCGGTCGGGCCGCTCACCACGAGCATGCCGAAC
>CAYOJP010000073.1:4472-15171 GCA_964404305.1 uncultured Gammaproteobacteria bacterium | reverse complement strand
GGACGTACTCGAGCGAGTCGAAGGCAACCCACCCGGCACCGCCGCCCTTTGCAAAGCTCCCGCCGTACGAGCCGTACGAGCCGGACGGGGCGTCCGGCATCAGACAGGGCGCAGCAGGCCCAGGACCTCGTCCGTCGTCATCACGTCGCCGAACTGCTGGATCACGTTCTCCAGCGCCGCCAGGTGCTCGCGATCGGACAGCGCCGCGCAGCAGTCCTCCACCAGGATTGGCTTGAAGTCCGTATCGAAGGCGGCGCGGGTGGTCGTCTCGCAGCAGATGTTGGTCTTGGTGCCGGCGATGAGCAGGTGCTCGATCCCGCGGCTGCGCAGCACCCGCTCCAGCGGCGAGGCGCTCGGCGCCAGGCAGTTGTAGCGATTCTTGACGATGTGGATGTCGCCCGGCCGCGCATCCAGTTCGTGCCACAGCTTCGTGCCCGCGCCGCCCGGCTCCATGTAGCGCGCGGTGCGCTCGCGGACCTCCGCCGAGACGATGTGATTGAAGAAGTTCTCCCAGTCGCTGCGCCCGCCGTGGTGCTCGAAGATGCTCACGACCCAGATGACGTCGCCGCCGGCCTCCCGCACCGCCTGCGCCAGGCGGTTGATGTTCGGCACGACGCTGCGCGACTCGGGCACCTCGACCGGCGCGCCCGGCTCGCAGAAGGCGTTCTGCATGTCGATCACGATCAGCGCCGTGCGCCGCGGATCGAGCCGATCGAACACGTGGTAGCGTCCGCGCCGGGCAACGAGGCGGCTGCGGATGTCCTCGCCGATGGTGACCTGGTGCATGGCTGTCCCTTTCCTCAGGCGGCCCGGGGGGCCGCGCGCGCCGCGGGCGCATCGATGATGTCGACGAGCGTCGGATCCCCGGCGAGCGCCACTTCCACGTCGAGCAGCGCCGCACAGGCCGGGCACGCGTGTTCGCGCAGCACGAGGTCGGCGTCGGTCGCGTAGGTGGCCATCACCTCGCGCAATGGCCGCTCGCGCACGACCGCCTTCGCCTTCCACGGCTCGCCGGCCGGCGCCAGCGAGTGCCCGCAGGCCGCGCAGGCCACCTCGTCGCCGCGCAGGTCCAGCGGCACGACCGTCGCGCCCGGCACGGCCACCGGCCGCCGGCCGCCCAGTCGCGCGGCGCGCAGGGCCTCGCGCGTCGCGGCGGTGCCGACCTCGTCGAGCCCCTGCCCGTCCGCGTCGAACACCACGCCGTAGACCTGCTCGGCCGCCATCCGCGAGGTGAGCCGCGCTTGGACGTCCGCGAGCACGTCGGTCGCCGGACGCAGGAGCGGATCGCCGATCCCGCCACCGCCGTTCCAGCGCACGTACAGCGCATCCTCGCCCAGCAGCGGGAACACCCCCCAGTCGACCGTCTCGTGGCCGCCGTCCAGGTCCGGCGCGGCGCGCAGCGCCTCGACCTGCGGCCGGTCGTGATGCACCCACAGGTAGCG
Organism: uncultured Gammaproteobacteria bacterium; assembly: GCA_964404305.1. Taxonomy (GTDB): domain Bacteria; phylum Pseudomonadota; class Gammaproteobacteria; order JADZEE01; family JADZEE01; genus CAYOJP01. The sequence continues at coordinate 13,729 of CAYOJP010000073.1, read as the reverse complement.
GTTGGGTGCGCCGGGATAACCGCCCCCCAGCCCGTCGCTCATCGGGTACTGCGAGCCCTTGCCGGAGACGACGTAGTGCATGCCCCCGTCCGGCGCCCCGTGCGCCACGAGTGCCATCTCCATCCCGGCGCCGCCGCGCCAGCGCCCCGGACCGCCCGAGTCAGGCATCAGGCGGCGGAACAGGTAGCGCACCGGGAAGATGTTCTCGACCGTCTCGACGTTCGCCATGCGCGAGATCGGGTTCGGGATCTCGCCGCCGACGTCGATGCCGTCGGCCCAGGTCCGCGCGCCGCCGGCGCCGGCGAAGGTCTCGGTGAGGATGCCGATCGCATCCCGGCCGTGCTGGTTGCGCCCGAAGAAGAAGATCGCGAAATGGTTGGCGTGCCAGACCGCGGTCGCCTCGTCGCGGTAGCGCGGGCTCGCCGCGAGCATGCGGCCGATGGTGGCGCAGGCGGCGTTGTTCACCGACTGGATGGCACCGACCGTCGCGACCGAGACGGGCGCGGGGCGGCGGCAGTTCACCACCGTACCCTCGGGCGCGATCATCTCGATCGGCCGGATCACGCCCTCGTTCCAGACGATGTCGTAGCACAGCAGCGGGAACAGCGGCGCGAACAGCCCCCCGAGCGAGGCCCAGGAAGTGCAGTTGATCGCGTAGCGGCTCTGCGGGCTGGAGCCGCTGAAGTCGAACACGAGCCGGTCGCCGGTCTTGCGCATGGCCAGGAGCACGCGCGAGGTCTCGCCGTTGGCCGTGAGGTACTGGCGCGACTGCCAGGAGCCGTCCGGCAGCTCGCGCAGGCGCTGACGCAGTTGCGACTCGGACTGCGCGATGAGCGTCAGGCAGGCCTCGTCGACGGTCGCGTAGCCGTACTTGTCGATCAGCGCGCACATCCGGTCGCGCGCCACGTTGTTGCAGGCGATCATCGAAGAGATGTCGAGCGCCACCATCTCCGGCGAGCGGACCATGTTGAGGAAGGTGTCGAGCACGTCGCGGTTCAGCTCGCCGCGCTGGACCAGCCGGATGCCCGGGGAGCTGAAGCCCTCGATGTAGATGCTGTCGGCATCCGGGCAGAAACCGCCCGGATTCTTGGCGCCGATGTCGTAGACGTGCACGAAGCAGGCACTCCAGCCGACCAGGCGCCCGTCGTGGTGGATCGGCGCGACGAGGTAGACGTCGGACGTGTGCAGCGCGGCGGTGTACGGATCGTTCAGCAGGTAGACGTCACCCGGCTCGATGCGCTCACCGAAGCGCCGGATGATCGCCTTGCACGCCTCCGCGGCGCTCGTCAGGTGATGCAGGAACCCCACGCCACCCATGAGCAGGGACCCGTCCGCCCGGTACAGCGACACCATGAGGTCGTGGCCCTCGTTGGTGATCGCGCTGCCCGAGACGTTCTTCAGCGTGATCACCGCCTCGTCGACGATGCGGTACAGGCGGTGGCGGATGATCGAGAAGGTAATCGGATCCATGCGGCTCACCCGAATTCGACGACGACGTTGCGCAGCGCGTCCACCCGCGCGGTCTGCCGGTCCTGCACCACGATGGTGGTGACCGGCGTGTGAATCACGGCCGGCCCGGCCACGACGTTGCCGGGCGCGAGCCGCTCGAAGTCGTAGATCCGCGCCGGGGCGAAACCGCCCCGCGCCTCGACGAAGATGTCGCGGGTGGCGATGCAGGCAGCACCCGCGTCCGCGGCGCCGAGCGGCACCGGCGTCAGCGCCGGGCGCGGCATCCGGCCGCGCGCGCTCACCCGGCACTGCACCAGCTCGATGCCGGCGCCGCGGTAGGCGGAGCCCTTGCCGTAGCGGCGTTCGTAGAGCGCCTCGAAATCGTCGGCGAGCTGCGCGAGCCCGGCCTCGTCGAGCGGCAGACGTCCGCGCACGGGCGTGACCACCTCGTGGACCTGGCGCGCATAACGCAGTCCCGCGGACCACTGCACCTCGATGCGATCGGCGCCGAACCCCTCCTCCCGCAACCGCGCGGCCGCGGCGTCGGCCATCGGCGTGAACAGCGCATTCACCTCCGCGGCCGGCACCGGCAGCAGGAGATTGGCGCTCGTGGCGTGCTCGTGGACGACGTCCGCCGCCGCCAGGCCGAAGGCACAGTTGACAGAGGCGGTGTAGGGCACCACCAGCCGCCGCACGTGCAGTTCCTCGGCGAACACCGCGGCCAGCATCCCGCAGGTGCCGCCGAAGGCATGCAGCACGAAGTCGCGCGGGTCGAGCCCGCGTTCGACGGTGATCTCGTGGATGAGGTCGCTCACCTGCGCGGCCGCGATGCGGAAGATGCCGAACGCGGCCTCCTCGACCGACATCCCCAGCGGCTTTGCGATCTGCGCGGCGAATGCGCGGCGCGCGCCGTCGGCGTCGAGGCGCAGGCTGCCGCCCAGAAACCGCTGCGGGTCCATGTAGCCGGCGAGCAGCATGACGTCGGTGAGTGTGGGCTCGGTGCCCCCCTGCGCGTAGCACACCGGCCCCGGCCGCGCCCCGGCGCTGCGGGGGCCGACCCGCGGCACGCGCGTGCCCTCCTCCAGGCTGACGATGCTGCCGCCGCCCGCGCCGATCGACACGACCTCGATCTTCGGGGCCACGTAGTGGTAGCGATTGACCAGCGGCTCGCGGTCGTACTCCAGTTCGCCGTCGCGGATCACCCCGACCTTGAACGTCGTGCCGCCCATGTCCGCGGCGATGATGTCGCGATCGCCCATGACCTCGCCCAGGTAGCGGCTGCCGATGAGGCCGGCGACCGGACCGCATTCGATCATCCCCACCGCGCGCACCGCCGCCTCCGCGGCCGGGAGCAGACCGCCGTGGCCCTGCATGACCAGCAGCGGGCCGCGGTAGCCGGCGGCGCCGAGCAGCCGCTCGAGGCTCTCTATATAGGCCCGGGTGACGCGGCCCGCATAGGCATTGATGACCGTGGTCGAGGTGCGTTCGTACTCGCCGGGCACCGGCGCGATCTCGCTCGACAGCGTCACGTACACGCCCGGCGCCACGCGCTCCACGAGCGAGCGCAGGCGCTGCTCGTGCACGGGGTTCGCGACCGACCACAGCAGGCTCACCGCCACCGCCTCGACGCGGCGCTCGTCGACGAGGTAGCGCAGCGCGCGCTCGGCCATGGCCTCGTCGAGCGGTTCGACGAGCGCGCCGGCGCAGTCCACCCGCTCGCGCACGCCGCGCACGCAGTCGACCGCCACGAGCGGCGGCGGCCGCGAGGTTGCCACCGGATGCTTGACGCGTTCCTCGGGCAGGCCGGCCCAGCGGCCGTAGGCGCCGCGCGTCACGCGCAGAGTGTCCTCGAAGCCCGCCGTGCACAGCAGGCCCGTGCGCGCGCCTTCGGCCGTGAGCAACGTGTTGTCGACCACGGTGGAACCGTGCACGAACAGCGTCGTATCGGCGAGCAGGGCTTCGAGCGTGAGGCCCATGCCGGTCGCGGCGGCGCGGATGGAATCGATGACGCCGTCGGCGAAGTCAGGGGGCGTGGACAGGACCTTGCCGATCCGGATCCCGCCATCGCCGGCGAGCACGACGGTGTCGGTGCAGGTGCCGCCGACGTCGGTTGCAACCACGTAGCTCATGCCGTCGCCTGTGCTTTTCGCCATGGGCCGGGGACCGCCCGCAGAATAGCATGCGACCGCACGGCCGCCAGCGGCCCGCCGGCCCGGCATCACCGGCGCCCCCGGGCCGGGGTCGCTGCGGTTAAGATCGCCGCATGAGCGGACCTTCCGACGTCACCGCGGTCGTGCTGGCCGGCGGCCAGGCCCGGCGCATGGGCGGCGTCGACAAGGGCCTGGTCGCGCTCGGCGGGCGGCCGCTCGCGGCCTGGGTGGTCGCGGCGCTGCGCCCCCAGGTCGCGGGCGTGGTCATCAACGCGAACCGCAACGCGGAGATCTACGCCACGCTGGCCGACCGGGTGATCGCGGACGAGCTGACCGGCTATCACGGCCCGCTGGCCGGCATGGCGGCGGCCATGGGCGTGGTCGCCACGCCCTGGATCGTGACCGCGCCCTGCGATTCGCCGTTCGTCCCGCCCGATCTGGTCGCGCGGCTCCTGCGTGCCCGCGCCGCGGCGGGCGCGGACATCGTCGTGGCGCACGACGGCGAGCGCCTGCAGCCGGTGTTCGCGCTCATCGCCTGCCGGCTGCGCGACGCGCTGGCGGCGTTCCTGGCGAGCGGCGGGCGCAAGATCGACCTCTGGTACGCCGAGCAGGGATATGCGACCGCGGACTTCGCCGATGCGCCGCGCACGTTCCTCAACTTCAACACGCCGGACGAACTGGCGGCCGCCGAGCGCGAGCTCACCGGCGCATGAGCACGCCTCCGATCGTCGGTTTCGCGGCCTGGAGCGGCACGGGCAAGACCACGCTGCTGCGGCGCCTGCTGCCGCTCCTCAAGGCCCGCGGGCTGCGGATCGGCGTCATCAAGCACGCACACCACGATTTCGAGATCGACTACCCCGGCAAGGACAGCTACGAGCTGCGCAAGGCCGGGGCGGCGCAGATGCTGGTCGGCTCGCGGCAGCGCTGGGCGCTCATCGTCGAGAACGACCCGCCGCCGGATGCCGAACCGGCTCTCGCCGACCTGCTGGCCCGCCTGCAGGGCGACGGCCTCGATCTCATCCTGGTGGAGGGCTTCAAGCCCGAGGCGATCCCGAAGATCGAGGTGTACCGTCCCGCGCTGGGCAAGCCGCTGCTCGCCCCGGAGGATCCGGCCATCGTGGCCATCGCCACCGATGCCCCGTACGCCACGCCCGCGCTGGTGCCCCTGCTCGATCTCAATGACCCTCCCGCGATCGTGGACTTCCTGCTCGCGCGCTTCCTGCCCGGCCGCCGCTGACGCAGGCGGCGGCCGGCGCATCCGCCGGCACGGGTGGCGGCGCTATAATCGTCTCGAGGAACCTCCGCCATGGCCACGCCCGATCCGACCCCGCAGGCCTCGTGCCTGGACGACTTCGATCCCGACGCCCTCCCGGTCGAGACCGGGCTCGCCCGTGTCCTGGCGGGCGTGGCGCCGGTCGAAGCCGTCGAGCGGATCGCGCTGCGTGCCAGCCTCGGCCGGGTGCTCGCGGCGCCGGTGCTGGCTCCCTTCGACGTGCCCGCCCATGCGAACTCGGCGATGGACGGCTACGCGGCGCGGATCGCGGATCTCGACGCCGGCACGCCGCTGGCGGTCGCGGGGACCGCCCTCGCCGGCCGCCCTTACGTCGGGAGCGTGGGGCCCGGCCAATGCGTCCGGATCATGACCGGCGCCGTGATGCCCGCCGGGGCGGACACCGTGGTACCCCAGGAGATCACGCGGGCGGAAGGGGCGGGCATCGTCGCCACCGCGCCGGTGCGCCGCGGCGATCACGTCCGCGAGGCCGGCGAGGACATCCGCGCCGGCGGCACCGTGTTCGCGCCGGGACGCCGGATCCGCGCCGCCGACCTCGGCCTGCTCGCCTCGCTCGGCTGCGCCGAAGTGCCCGTCCGGCGGCGGCTGCGGGTCGCGTTCTTTTCCACCGGCGACGAGCTGCGCTCGATTGGCGAGGCGCTCGGCACCGGCGACATCTACGACAGCAACCGCTACACCCTCTACGGCATGTTGACCGAGCTCGGGTGCGAGGTCGTCGACATGGGGGTCGTGGGCGACGACCCCGCGCTGCTGAAGCCCGCCTTCGTGCGCGCCGCCGACTGCGCCGACGTCGTCATCACCTCGGGCGGCGTGTCCGTCGGCGAGGCGGACTACGTCAAGGCGATGCTGGCCGAGGTCGGCCGCATCCAGTTCTGGAAGGTGGCGATGAAGCCGGGCCGGCCTCTGGCGTTCGGCCACATCGGCAATGCGGTGTTCTTCGGCCTGCCGGGCAACCCGGTGTCGGTGATGGTGACCTTCGAGCTGTTCGTCGAGCCGGCGCTGCGCCGGATGATGGGCGAGCTGCCGCGGCCGCAACTGACCGTCCGCGCCACGTCCACCTCGCGGCTGAGGAAGCGCCCCGGACGCATCGAGTACCAGCGCGGCGTACTGGAGCAGCGCGAGGACGGCACCTACGCCGTGCGCAAGACCGGTGCCCAGGGGTCCGGCATCCTGAGTTCCATGAGCGAGGGCAACTGCTACATCGTCCTGCCGATGGAGAGCACGGGCGTCGAGGCCGGCGCCCTCGTCGACGTGCGACCGTTCGACGCCGGGCTCTGACCCGCGCCGAGTCCAGCGCCGGACTGGTCCGCCAGGCCCTGGCGGGGTCCCACGTCACCGCGACGGCCGTCAGGCCTCCAGGGCCATCCCGTCCCAGGCGACCTCCCAGCCGGCCGCGGTGACAGCCGCGCGCTCCGAGCTGTCGTCGAGCAGGATCGGGTTGGTGGTATTGATGTGGATGAAGATGCGCCGGCGCACGCCGAGGCCGGCGAACGCCGCCAGCGTGCCGTCGTTGCCGGACACGCTCATGTGGCCCATGCGCTGGCCCGTCTTGGTGCCGACGCCGTCGCGGATCATCTCGTCGTCCACCCACAGCGTGCCGTCGAAGAACACGAGCGGCGCGCCGCGCAGGCGCTCGGCCAGCCCGGGCGGGAACGACGCGCAGCCGGGGACGTAGTACAGGCAGGTGCGGTCGTCCGCGTCGAGGATCTCGAGCGCGATCGTGTCCTCCGCGACCGAGCCGAAGTTGGCGCCCTTGTTCACGTCCTCCAGCCACAGCGCCACCTTGCCTGGCACCGTGAACGGTCGCACGCGCACGCCCAGCGGCGTGCCGTCGCGCTCGCGCAGCTCGATCACCGTGTCGAGGGCAAACGGCCGCCGCTCGACGAACTGCGGGTTCAGCACGTTGAACACCGTGTTCGCGGCAAGCACACCGAGCACGCGGGACGTCGCATACAGCGCCAGCGGCTGCGACTCGCGCAGGGTGAGCAGGCCGGCGACGTGATCGACATCGGCATTGGTGAGGACCACCGCGCGCAGGGGACTGTCGCGCAGGCCGTGGCGGGGGTGCAGCACGGGATTGCCGGCGATCTGCTGGCGCAGATCCGGCGAGGCGTTGCACAGGACCCAGCGCTCGCCGTCGGCGCTCACCGCGATGGACGATTGCGTGCGGGGTTTCGCGGCCGCGTCGCCCAGCCGCGCCCGGCGGCTGTTCGGGTGATTGCAGTTCCATTGCGGAAAGCCGCCGCCGGCGGCGGCGCCCAGCACTCGCACGTGCATGCCCGGCCCTCCCCTTCAGCCCGAGGTGTTCTGCCCGACCCAGCGCTCCCCGTCCGGACGCGACTCCTTCTTCCAGAACGGTGCGCGGTGTTTCAGGTCCTCGATCAGAAAGCGGCAGGCCTCGAAGGCCGCGCCGCGATGCGCCGACCAGGCGGCGACCACGACGATCGGATCGCCCGGGGCGAGCGCGCCGACCCGATGCACGATCAGGCTCTCCTCGAGGGGCCAGCGCGCGTGGGCCTCGGTCGCGATCTGCGCCAGGCGCCGCTCGGTCATGCCCGGGTAGTGCTCCAGCGTCATCGCGCGCACGTCGCTGCCGTCGTTGAAGTCGCGCATCGTGCCGACGAACACCGCCGTCGCCCCGGCCTTGCCGCGCAGGGCCGGGAGGCGGGCCTGGTGCGCCTGCACCTCGGCCCAGGGATCGAGCGGCTCGCTGCGGACCGCGACGAACATCCGGGGTGCCCGCGCTCAGCCACCGGTGACGGGCGGAAAGAATCCCACTTCGTCACCGTCGTTCAGTGCGTGGCCGGCGTCCGAGTAGTCCATGTTCACCGCCATCAGGATGCCCTCGGGCAGCGGGGCATCGGCGGCCGCGACGCGCCAGGCGTCCGCCACGGCCATGCCGCTGCGCCACGGCACTTCGACCGCCGACAGCTGCAGCCGATCGGCGAGGCTCGCGAAGAATCTGACCTTGATTGCCATGGATCGGTTCGATTGCGTCGGAGGACGGGGCCGGCCTACCATCGGCGCGGGCCGGCGGGCACGCCGGGCCGATTCTACCGAGCCGCCACCCGAGGGACCAGACATGGCCGATCCGCGACCGCCGGACGGGCTCACCCACTTCAACGCCGCGGGCGAGGCCCACATGGTGGACGTCGCCGGCAAGTCGGTCACCCGCCGGGTCGCGGTCGCCGAAGGCCGGATCCGCATGCGGCGCGAGACGCTCGAGCGCATCCTCGCCGGCGATCACCGCAAGGGCGACGTCCTCGGCATCGCGCGGATCGCCGGCATCATGGGCGCCAAGCGCACGGCCGACCTCGTGCCCCTGTGCCATCCGCTCGCGCTCACGCACGTGCAGGTCGACCTCGACCCGGAACCCGACGGGCCGGCGGTGCGCGTCACCGCGCGGGTGGAGACGGAGGGCCGCACCGGCGTGGAGATGGAGGCATTGACCGCGGTGCAGGTCGCCCTGCTCACGATCTACGACATGTGCAAGGCGGTCGACCGCGGCATGCAGATGGACGGCATCCGGTTGCTGGAGAAGTCGGGGGGGAAATCGGGGACGTGGGTACGTGATCCGTGATCCGTGATCCGTGATCCGTGATCCGGAAGATGGTGTCACCGCACCGCGAATCCGCCAACCCGGCGGTCCCTCCCAATCACCAAATCACGGATCACGGATCACCACCACCACCTGCCGCACGCTGTACGCTGCATAGCGGTACGACACCCCCGTCCGCGCCACGAACTCGCTGAAGGCCCGGTGCTCGTGGGCCTGCCAGTTGATGTAGTTGAAGTACTCGTCGAAAACGATCACGGTGCCCGGCACGACCCGATCGCCCAGTTCGTCGAAGATCGCCCTGGTCGAGCTGTAGAGATCGCAGTCCACGTGCAGGAACGCGATCGGCCCCGCATTGGCAGCCTTCCACGGCGGCAGCGTCCGGTCGAACCAGCCCTTCACCAGCCGCGCATTGGCTGGCACCTTCGGCAGTTCGCCCTTGCGGTCGAACACGCCGCGCGGCGCGTCCCAGCCCGTCCAGTCCTCGGGATTGCCCTCGAAGCTGTCGAAGCCGTGCACCGTCCGCGGCGCCATGCGCCGGGCGATGTGCGAGAGCGAGGCGCCCCTGTGCACGCCGAATTCGAGCACCAGTCCCTCGGCGGGCGCCAGCCCCAGTGCATAGTCGAGCAGCTTCTGACGGTTGCGCAGGCTCAACGCGTCGCGGGCATGCCCCTTGATGTAGGTGACGGTCTCCTCGAGCGCGGCGAGGCGCATGGCCTGCACCGGATCGCACCAGACTTCGAACAGGCGCCGGGCAAAGCTCTCGACCAGGCGGCGCAGGGGGCGTTTGAGCATGCGGAATCGTCTTTCC
>CAYOJP010000073.1:0-4372 GCA_964404305.1 uncultured Gammaproteobacteria bacterium | reverse complement strand
AAAGCTCTCGACCAGGCGGCGCAGGGGGCGTTTGAGCATGCGGAATCGTCTTTCCTCAGTCGTGGCGGACGTGCCGGAAACGCGCATCGTCCGGGGTGCCCTCGAGCGCACTGTCCGGGCCCGGCCGCCACATGATGACGTCCTCGATCCGGCGCGCGAGCTCGAAATCCTTGGCGGTCACGCCCTTGGCCGAATGGGTCACGAGCTTGACGATCACGAAAGCGTACGACACGGCGAGATCCGGATGATGCCAGGCCGCCTCGGCGAGGTGCCCGACCGCGTTGACGACCATCAGCGTGGACTTCCAGCCCGACGTCCTGTACTTGCGGCGGATCCAGCCGTCCTCGTAGCTCCAGTCGGGCAGCTCGGCGGCGAGGCGCGCGCGTATCGTCGCATCGTCGAGGACGACGTCCTGTTTCCGGGTCATGGCAGCACCTCTCCGATTCGCAGTGCAGACCGGGCGCCGGGCGCTCGTGGCGAGGCGGGGATCAGTGCGCGCACGGCCGCGACCGCTGCCGCCTCGAGGGCGCCGGCGCGCGCCCCGCCGGCGCACAGTGCGCCACGGAACCCGAGATAATCGGGACGCAGGTCGAGCAGCGGCGCGACGTCTTCGCGCGCGAGGCTCCCGGCGAGACCGACGAGCAGCCCGGCCGTGCGTGCCGCGACGACGAACTCGGCCAGCAGCGGCGACGGCACCCGCGCGCGCAGCGAGCCGGAGTTCTTGTCCGCAGTGTCTAGCATGATCCCGCGCCAGCCCGCGGCGGCGACGGGCCCCACGGCCGCCGGATCCACGCCGGCATCCGCCGGCAGCACCGCCACCAGCGCGATGCCGGACGCGGCCAGCGGCGCCAGCGCATCGAGCAGGCGCGCATCGGCGGCCGAGCCGGCGAGGCCGGCTTTCACGAAATCGACGCCGAGCCCGGCCAGCGCCCGCGCCCGGGCGGCGACGAACGCCGGCGCGGCGCCCGGATCGCCGGTGGTCGCGCTGACCGGTCGGGCCCCCGCGACCGCGGCGATCACGGCGGCAACCGTGTCGAGGTCCAGCGCGCCAAGCGCACCGCGCGCCGGTTCCTTCAGATCGATCAGATCGGCCCCACCGGCGAGCGCCACGCGCGCCTCAATCGGGCTGCGCACGCTGGCGAGCATCGCGGTCATGCGGCGTGACCCGTCCGGCGGTGCTCTTCGATACGGGCCAGCAGCCACTCCCACGCCTCGCGCTCGCGCGGGCCGGCGGTCTTGTCGACGGCGATGCGGAGGTAATCGATCTCCCGCGTGACCCTGTCCGCGGGCAGACGGTCGAGACGGCTGACCAGGATCGCGGCCTCCACCACGGCGGCCTGGGCACGGTTGTAGCCGGCGAACGGGGCATGCACTGCCTCCCGCACGATGCGACCGTGAAACCGCGGGCGTTCGGCATCCTCGTCCACGCTCACGATTTCGACCTCGGCGTGTGCGAGCGCCGCGGCCAGCCGCGGCACCCCGCCCGCCGGCACCAGCGGCCAGTCGCGCCGCCCGGTGAGGCACCCCGCGACGATGCGGACGTCATCGACCGCGTTGATCACCGCTGCACCGGTCGCCCGCAGGTTGTCCAGCGTCATGGACGGCGCAAAGGGCGCGATCTCGACCCGGGCGCCCTGACGCCGGATGCCCATCGGCGCGATGTGGGCGACGCCGGCGGCCGAGCGGGTGGTGACGACGGTTTCGAGAATCACGCGGTTTCGGTTACGGTCGCAAGCTGCCGATTATAGGCGAGCGTGGCAGTCCCCGTCCGGGGCTGGCTGTCAGCAGCCAGGGCGCTGGATGCAGCGGATGCAGATCGATCGTACTGGCAGCAGAGCAGCGCCCGGCGCACCCGGGCCGTACAGGCAACCCGATGATTGTGCAGACAGATCCTCGTCGCGATCGCACCGGGAGCGATGGCACGGACCCTGCTGCGAGACATTGCACGAGTCCGTCCATACACCCGCCGCGATCCGCGCACCTGCCCGAGGCCGTCCATGAACGCCCCTGAACCCGTCGCCGCCGGCGCCACCACCGACCTGCCTCCCTGGTCGAGGCAGGAGTTCGAACACCGGTTGCGGGACAAGGAGAAGTACTACCACATCCACCACCCGTTCCACGTGCTGATGAACAGCGGCGGGCTCGAGCCGCCGGCCATCCGGGGGTGGGTCGCCAACCGCTTCTACTACCAGACCGCGATCCCGGTGAAGGACGCCGCGATCTTGGCGAACTGCCGGGACCGCGAGGTCCGCCGCCACTGGGTCCAGCGGATCATCGACCACGACGGCACGCAGGGCGACGAAGGCGGCATCGAGGCCTGGCTCGCGCTCGCGCATGCGGTCGGCCTGACCCGCGAGGAGGTGCTCGACGAACGGCACGTGCTGCCGGGCGTGCGCTTCGCGGTGGACGCCTACGTGAACTTCGCGCGCCGCGCGACCTGGCAGGAGGCGGCCTGCTCGTCCCTCACCGAGCTGTTCGCGCCGACCATCCACCAGAAGCGCCTCGACAGCTGGCCGACGCATTACCCGTGGATCGACGCCGACGGCTACCGCTACTTCCGCAAGCGCCTCGCCGAGGCGCGCCGGGACGTCGAGCACGGCCTGGCGATCACCCTCGACCACTTCCGCGCCCGTGCGCAGCAGGAGCACGCGCTCGGGCTGCTGCAGTTCAAGCTCGACATCCTGTGGACGATGCTCGACGCGATGTGGCTCGCGTACGTCGATCACAAGCCACCCTACCACTGCGTGCCGGCCTGAACCGATGGCCGACGCGCTGACCGCCGCGAGCATTCCCGCGCTGGCGCCGACGTTCCGGTTCCAGTGGGAGGAGGCGCAGGACTGCTACGTCATCCTCTACCCGGAGGGCATGGTCAAGCTGAGCGGCACCGCCGGCGAGATCATGAAGCGCTGCGACGGCGCCGCGAACGTGGCCGAGATCATTGCGTCGCTGAAGCAGGCGTTCGGCGACGTCCCGCTCGACGACGACGTCAACAAGTTCCTGGAGGTGGCCCGTGACAACGGCTGGATCCGCATCCGCTGAGGTGAAGAACCCGCTGTGGCTGCTGGCGGAGCTGACCTACCGCTGCCCGCTGCAGTGCCCCTACTGCTCCAATCCCGTGGAGATGGCGAAGTATCGCGACGAGCTGTCGACCGATGACTGGAAGCGCGTGCTGCGCGAGGCGCGCAAGCTGGGCGCGACGCAGCTCGGCTTCTCGGGCGGCGAACCGCTGCTGCGCCCCGATCTCGAGGAGCTGATCGCCGAGGCGCGCGGCCTGGGGTTCTACACCAACCTCATCACCTCCGCGCTCGGCCTGGACGAGGCGCGCATCAGCGCCTTCAAGGAAGCCGGGCTCGATCACATCCAGGTCAGCTTCCAGGCCTCCACCGAGGAGTTGAACGACTGGATTGCCGGCACCGAGGCCTTCCGGCACAAGCTGGAAATGGCACGTCTCGTGAAGAAGTACGGTTACCCGATGGTGCTGTGCTTCGTGCTCCACCGCCGCAACGAGCACCAGCTCGGCGACATGCTCGACCTGGCGGTGAACCTGGAGGCGGACTATGTCGAGCTCGCCACCACGCAGTACTACGGCTGGGCCATGCTGAACCGCGAGCAGCTCCTGCCCACCCGCGAGCAACTCCAGCGCGCCGAGAGGATTGCGCACGAGTACCAGGAGCGGCTCAAGGGCCGGATGAAGATCTACTACGTCGTTCCCGACTACTACGAGGAGCGTCCCAAGGCCTGCATGAACGGCTGGGGCGCCGTGTTCCTGACGATCACGCCCGACGGCCGCGCCCTGCCCTGCCATGCCGCCGCGCAGTTGCCCGGCCTGGAGTTCCCGAACGTCCGTGACCTGAGCATTCGCGAGATCTGGCACGAGTCGCCAGCCTTCAACCGCTACCGCGGCTACGACTGGATGAAGGAGCCGTGTCGCAGCTGTCCGGAGAAGACCAAGGACTTCGGCGGCTGCCGCTGCCAGGCTTACATGCTGACCGGGGATGCCGCCAACGCCGATCCCGTGTGCAGCCTCTCTCCGCACCACGGGCAGCTGGTCGATTTCGTCGAGCGCCTGAACGCGGTTCCGGACCAGGCGGTGTTCGAGCAGCCGATCGTGTTCCGCAACATGCGCGAGTCGCGCAGGCGCGCGGGCGACGTCACTGCCACGGCCGAGACGACCTGACCGATCGTCAAGAGACTTTCAAGGGGTCAAACCCCTTGAAACCGCCTTGAATGTCCGGTGACTGCGCCTCCCGCAGCGCCAACGCGACTTCCATGGCCTGCCGGTTCGGGCGCACGTCGTGGACGCGGAAGACGCTCACACCGGCTTCGACGCCGATGGCCGTCGTCGCGCAGGTCGCGCCGACCAGCATGCGGA
>CAYOJP010000072.1:11275-15185 GCA_964404305.1 uncultured Gammaproteobacteria bacterium | reverse complement strand
GCGACTCGAGAAGGTGTGGTTCGCCTCCGGGATCTCGTGCACGACCGCGCCGGCGCTCGTCACCGCTTCCCGCCACGCACCGGCGGCAAGCGCGCGATATTCCGCGGCGACCAGGTCACGACCGCTCAGTACGATGCCGACCGGCCTGCGCAGGACGGCCAGCGCGTCGCGCATGCGCGTCAGGAAGTCCGCCCGCGCGCCGCACGCGTCCCCGGCGCGCGTCCTGCCTTGCGCGCGGCGCAGGTACCCGACCAGGCTCGAGACCGAATCCCGCCAGTCCAGCTCCAGGTGCAGCACGCGCCGCCAGAACTCCCGGTTCGTGAGCCTTTCCCGGTAATAGTGACGAAGCCGTGCCTGCGCTTCGCCCGCCTCGGTGTGGACCCAGGGATTGAGCAGGACCAGTCCGCGCACGCGCGGATCGGAGGGCGCATACATCAGGGCGGCTGCGGCTGCGTCGCACAGGCCCCAGAGCACGACTCCGCGCAACGCCGGCTCACGCGCCATGAACGCATCGACCGCCGCGCGGATGTCGGCGTCGATCGCGTCGAACCCACGGGCCGCGCCGGTACTGTCCCCCATCCCGCGGCAGTCGAAGCGCAATACCGGAATTCCGGCGCCCGCGCAGGCGCGCGCCAGCAGGGTGAACTGGCGGTGACTGCCGACGCGATACTGCGGCCCGCCGACGATGACGAGGAGGCCTAGCTGGACGCGAGGGGCCGGCCGGTGGTGAATCGCCAGCATGTGTTCGCCGGCACACGCAATCAGAAGCGCCGACTCGGTCACCTCCGGCGGCGGCGTCATCACTCAACGGTCCGCCATCAGCAGCGGTCGCGTGACGTCCACGAGAGCCGACGGCAGAACGACCTCCTGCGTCGCCCAGAACTGCTCGTCCCCCACCTCTCGCCATTCGACCTGCGCCCCAGCGCTGCGCCAGCGATCCACGACGCCGGCAGCCGCCCCGCCCGGCATGGCGCGCGCCCCGCCCCCGACATCCAGCCAGTGCACGTCCAGCCCCGCAACGGGCGACCACGCATCGAGCCGCGCCGAGTCGAGCGCGGTCGCCAGCGGCTCGCCAATCCCGTAACCGGCCACCTCGAGGGTCCCCTGCTGCGCCAGCTCCGTCCGCAAGGCTGCGACCGTCGTATCCCGGCCGTCGAACTTCTCGGCCACCACCCGGAGACGCAGGAACTGCTTCAGCCACTGCTCGCCCGTCAGCACCGGTTGCCACAATGCCAGGCGATCGACGCCGTCCGGTCGACGGCCCAGCCAGTCGACCGCCAGCAACGCGCCGGCCCGGATGGCGAGCAGCGCGATCCGGCCTGCGACTCCCGATGCCAGCCAGTCGCCCGCCGCATCCAGGGTCTCGAGCCACGTGGCCCAGTCGGCCTCGACGAAGTCGCCCGCGCTGTCCCCCGTACCGTACAGGTCCACCAGCAGGCAGCGGCCGCCCGCAGCGGCCACCTGCCGTCCGAGTTCCGCCATGGCCCGGCGGCTCCTGTTCATCTCCTCCGCGAACGGCGGGACGAGCAGGACGCCCCGGTCCACCCTCGCGCCGGATGCCGGTGAGTAGGACAGCGCAAAGACCGGCCCGCGAGTCGTGGCGAGGAAGAACGGCTCGGTGATCATGGGCACGCTGAGAATCACGTCCGATCGGAAATCAGTTGCGGAACCACGCAGGCGCAGCGGTGCGTCGTCCTGCATCCGGAGACCCCGCGCACACGTCGGCATTGCGAGGGGAATCGCTTCGGTACCAGCTTCGACCCCCCGATCTGCGTGAGCCGCGGATTGCCCTGCCGCGCGCCCCGTGACCGCCCGGAGCGTCGTTCAGGTGTTCCACGGCCGGGTCGCTCCGACACTGCAGGCCTCGCGTCGACCGCCTCCCTACGGCAACTTTCCGGCAACGAACTGCGTCAGCGTTCCGACCGTCCGGAACAGGGCCGCGTCCACCTCGTCATCGTCGATGGAGACGCCGAACCGATCCTCGATTGCCGTGAGCACCGACACGACCGCCATGGAATCGAACTCAGGCAGGCTCCCGAGCAGGGCAGTGTCGGACGTGAGGTTGCGGGCCCGCTCGCCCAGGTGCAGAACCTCACCCAGCAACTGCTTCATTTCGCCGTCGATCGACATTCCGGCCCGGTCTCCCGTTCGTGGTCGCGATGCCCGCGTTTCGTCGCGCCGGCCAGGTGGATGATCAGCCGCCCGCGCCGGGCGCGGATGGTAGCACGTACCCCGACACTGCAGCACGGCGCCGGCTCTCAGGCACTGCTGCCTTCCCGGCCGCCGGCGTGGCCACGGTCGGCAACGGCATCGAACAGGGCAGCGAGCCGCTCGGTGCCATTGCGGCGCGAGTACCTGCGCACGTCCGTCGCCGCGGCGCAGGCGATGGCGCCGGCTTCGATGTCGGCGACGAACGACTGCAGCCCGGCGGCAATCGCCACCTCGTCGTCGATCGGCACGATGCGTCCGCCGCCGGTGCTTCGCAGCAGCGCGGCGGTATCGCCGCCCGGATCCACCAGGGCCAGGACAGGACGGCCGGCCCGCAGGTATTCATAGGACTTCGCCGGGATCTGGAAATTCGAGTTCGCCGCCTGGAACAGCAGCAGCCCGTCGGCCGCGAACATCTCGGCCAAGGCATCGCGATAGCCGAGCCGGGGCGCGAGTTCGACGATGTCACCGACCCCGTAGTCGGCGATCATCGCGCGGTAGCGCTCCTCGAAGCCCGTGGCGCGCAGCACCACGCGCAGCGGGTGCTTCACCCAGGCGCCTGCGTCGCGCAGGCGCGCGAGCGCGGCAAAGAACGGCTTCGGATCGCGTTCCCAGGGATAGAGCAGGCCACTGTGGACGAGCGTGAGCCGCCCGGAGCGCCCGCGCTCCGGGCGGTTCGCTTCCACCGCGGAGAACACGTCCTCGTCGTAGCCATTCTCGATGACGGAGAACCGGCTCGCCGGTATCTCCGGATAGCGCCGGCGGTAGTAGTTCACGGCGCCCTCGGTCGTGAAGATCAGGCCGGCCGCTCCACGTACGGTTTTCTCCTCCACGCGGCGATAGCTGCGCCACGTGCGCGGATCCTGCGGGTAGTCGTCCTGCGCCATGGGGTCGCGGAACTCGGCGATCCATGGAACGCCCGACCACGACTGCAGGGTGGCGCCGATCACGTGCGCCGTCGCAATCGGGAAGGTCGAGAAGATGACGTCGTACGGACTGCGCCGCAGGAGCCGCATACCCGCGACCACCGCGCCGGCCCACCACGTGATCCAGCGATCGGGCAGGGCGCTCGCGGGAAGATGGCGCCCGAAGATCGCAAGTTGGCGCGCACTGTCCAGTCCCCACGCCCGCACGACTTCCACCCCCTCGGGTATGTCCTGCAGGCGGTCCGGGTCCGGTTGTTCGTAGGCGGACGGCCGGATCGACAGCACCGTCGGCTCCCAGCCGAAATCGCGCAGGTGCCGCGTGAACGCGAGCGCCCGCTGCACCCCGGAACCGTAGGCGGGGGGATAGTGGAACACCACCATGAGCACGCGCCTGCCCATCGCTCACCCGGCCCCGGTCGCGATGCGCCGGGTCGGCGGCACGGGCCCGCGCACGTCGCCGGGCGCCGCCATCGGCACGCCCGTCATTGCGCCTGTCCCGCCTGCGACCGCAGGCGACGACGCAGGGCACCCAGGCGCCGACGCACCACAATCGCCGCGCCCAGCGGCGTGGAACGTCGAATCACCTCCAGGCCCTTGCGTTCCCGGCGGCTCGACATCCAGCGCGCCTTGTATTCGTCGTCCCCGCTCAGGAAATCGATGCAGCGGACCCGGTCACGGTCCAGCACGTGCTCGAACATGTGCATCGTGAGCAGGGTGCCGACCTGGAAATCGGCGAACTCGGGGTCGTAGGCGAGCTTGTAGATGTACGCCACGCC
>CAYOJP010000072.1:0-11265 GCA_964404305.1 uncultured Gammaproteobacteria bacterium | reverse complement strand
AGGGGAGTGACGGCGCTTCAGGCCGCGTAGAAGCGCACGGCCACGAAGTGGCAGGCCGTCCCGGCCATCACACACAGATGCCAGGCGAAGTGCGCGTACCGCATGCGCGGTCTGGTGTAGAACACGGTCCCCGCCGTGTACGCCACGCCGCCGGCGACGAACCACGCCTGCGCTGCCGCCGGGCGTCCGTCGAGCAGCATGATCCCCAGCCGCAGCCAGCCCTCGCGGGCAAAACCCCGGATGAGGCCGGGCATGAACTCCGGATAGGGCTCGGGCAGCTTCCAGCTGACCGCGTAGACGGCGTTGTAATGACCTATCGCGACATCCAGATCCTCTCCCTGCGTCGCCACCGCCATCTCCACGCGATGGCGCTGCTCGAGCTGCTTGCGCTTGCTGCGGACCCGGTTGCGCGTGGAGCCGCCGCGCGACCGGAAATACTGATCGAAGGTCATGCCCGCGCAATCGAGATACCAGTTCCCGAACGCGAATCGCGGCAGCGTCGCCAGGCCGCGCGTCGCGAATGCATCCCTCAGGGCGCGGTATCGCCAGTCCTCGTCATCCATCGGCGCCAGATCCACGACATCCCAGTTCCGTCGGTCATCGACGAGGTGACCGGCAATGGCCGCCAGTGCAGCCCGCCCGCGCGTCTCGTCCGCGCACGTAATCGGCTCGTAGAGACACGTGTAGTAGTTGGCCAGCGCCTCGAGTCGACGCGGCGACCAGGGGCGTTCGCGCGGCTTGCGCCACAGGGGCAGGATGGCCGCGGGCTCGGCGTCGGACTCTCCGGCCACGACGAACTGCACGGTGCCCTCGCCACGGACGACCGCCGCCAGGAAGTTCTCGTACCAGGCGACGGTGGAGAACAGGTTGCGCTCGGCCGCGGCGGCCATCAGTGCCCGTGCCGCCGGCGACAGGTCCTGGAGGCGCTCGTGCACGGACACCTTCATGCCGGCGCTCCCACGGCCGCGAACTCGGCGGCGAGCAGGCGCGCGCCATGACTGCGCGAATGCCGTGTCCGGGCCTCCGGCGGCAACCCCTGCAATGCGCCGGAACGCGTATCGACCAGGAACTTCCTCAATGCGGCCTCGATGGCGGGCGTGGAAGCGATGTCGGCCAGGACTCCGAGACGATCCGACCGCATCAGGCCCGCCGTCGCCCCCTCGGGATCCGCCAGCGCGAGGATCGGCCGCCCGGCCCGGATGTACTCGTAGATCTTCGCGGGAATCGCCGGATTCGACGTGTACCCCTGGAACACCAGCAGGCCGTCGGCATCGAGCATTTCCCGCAGCGCCTGCCGGTACGGCAGCGGTGGTGCCAGCGTCACGAGATCCTCGCATTCGCGTTCACGGATCCGCGCCCGCAGCCAGTCGTCGTGACCCGACGCCCGGAACACGACACGCAGCCGGGCCGGATCCACTTCGCCCTGGCGCCGCAACGACTGCAGCGCGTCCAGGAAGGCGCCGGGATCGCGGTCCGGCGTCGGGTAGATGATGCCGCTGTGCAGGAGCACGAGCGGCTCTCCCTGCCGCTTCGCGCGCCGCGGATGATCCGCCTCGGCCCCCGCGAATGCCTCCTCGTCGTAGCCGTTCGGGATCACCACGCTCCTGCTTTCCATGTGGGGGCCGTGGCGCTCGATGAAGATGCGCCGGGCGGGCTCCGTGCAGAACACCAGACGGGCGGCACGCGCCGCGCACAATCGTTCGATCCGCAGACGCACCGAGCGCAAGCGGGCGTCGGCCGGGGTCCAGTCCCCGGTCCTGGGATCCTGCTCCACCATCGGATCGCGAAAATCCGCCACCCATGGAACGCCGGTCAGGCGGTGCAGCAGCCAGCCTGCCAGGTGCGCCGTCGCGATCGGGTACGTGGACCAGACCACCCCCGGACGCCTCGCGAGTATCATCCGCAGGCCGGCCGGGACGGCACCCAGCAACCACGTCACCCAGCGATCCGGCAGCGCCAGCACGTCGGCGTAACGCCCGCCGATCGCGAGGTGCCTGGCGGTATCGAGCGCCCACGCACGCACGACCCCGGTTCCCGCCGGGATCATGGCCAGGAGGTCGTCACTCGTGCGCTCGTAGGCACGGGGGCAGGCACTGAGCACGCGCGTCCGCCAGCCATGCAGCGGCAGGTCCCGGCTGAAGCTCAACGTCCTCAGGAGCCCGCTGCTGCCCGTGACGGGGGGATAGTGGAATGCAATCAGCAGCGCGTCCCTCACCTGCGCGCCCCCGGTGTCGACGCCGAACGGGGCCGGCAATCGCCACCAACCCCCTCCGTGGACGCCTCGATTCGCATCACCGCTCGAAATCCTCGTCCCGGGATCCGGCATCCGTCACCGTCCCCCGTGACAGCGAATTCTTCAGCGCCAGCAACCGTCCCAGGGGCGTGTGGTTGTACATGACATAGGTCGTCTGCGAATACGTCAGGTCCGTCCACTGCATCTTGTACGGCTCGCAGCGGCCCATGTAATCGAACAGCGGCACGCCCCGCTCGACGAGATCCGCGAGCAGATAGCGCTTCAGGACGTGGCCCGGCGCGATGGTCGAGAAGCGGGCGTCGTAGCTCTCCTTGAGGTCGTAGTAGATGCCCTCGTAGAGCACCCCGTACACGTGGGCGACAGGTTCGCCCGACAGCAGCAGCACCGCGGCATGCAACCAGCCGGCGCGCGCCGCCGCGACGGCGAACGCCCGGTAGAAGCGCTCCTGCCTGGGATTCCTCGTGATGGCGGTGCCGGCTTCGTGCTTCCAGGAGCGCCGCTCCACGTCCATCACCAGGCGCAGGAATTCCTCGGGATCCGCGCCTTGCGAGACGAGACGGAATTCCAGTACTCCCGCGTCGCGGAGCTTCTTCTCGCTGTTGCGGATGTTGTAGCGCAGTTTCTTGCCCAGCCCCGCGAGCGGATCGGTGCCGGGCCCCGGCAGGCGGATGTACGGCGAAACGGTCCTGCTTACCGGCACCAGGCCGTGACCGCGGGACTTCGCGTACTCCCGGAGGAGACGTTCCGACTCGCTGCCATCCAGCACCGACAGCAGGAAGTCGTCCCAGCGTGCCGGCCCGCGCAGGGCATCGTCCATGACCCGGTCGAACCGCTCCTGGCCGGCCCCGGCGAGCAGGAAGCCGCAACGGCCTCCGTACATGTTCGACACCAGATGCAACCGATGCCGCGGGATGCCGAACCGGCGCTCGTGCACCATGTACGTGGGCAGCACCGCCACGACTGCATCATCGGCTTCCGCGGCCAGGATCCGCAGGTCGCCCTCGATGTCCCGGGTCTCCCAGATGACCTGCATCCACTCGAACGTCGCGGTGACGTCGACTCCGGTCATCGTCGCCGCGGACCGGCGCACCAGCGCGTCCCAGCCGTCGCGCAACGCCCGCGCGGCCTCGAACGAGCCCAGTTCGCGCAGTCGCAGGCCGCGGTCCGGCGCGCCGGTCATGCTCGGCGCCCGTCCGCGAAGAACCGCCGGATCGCGCCGCAATAGGCGGCCACGTCGTCACCTGCCAGGCGCTGGTGCACGGGCAGGCAGAGCAGGTTCCGCGACAATGCGCGTGAATTCGGCGCCTTCACGCCCGCGTCGACGCGCGGGTGCAGGGTCTCGCCGAAAGTGAACAGCGGCACGCCCGCATTGCGCAGCCGGAAGTCCGTATCCGGTCGATCGTCCAGCAGCACGGGGAAGGCCCATGGGCAGACGCCGTCTTCGAGCGCCGGCCGCAACGGCCGCACCTGCGGGATGCCCTCCAGCCCTGCGGCGGCAATGGCGAAGTTGCGCCGGCGCGCGGCGCAGATGCTTTTCATGCGCCCCCGCCGCGCCAGCGCAGTCACCCAGCGTGGCGGGCGCGTCGCCGCCTCCAGCAGTGAAAACGGGTACTGCTCGTCCACCGGCGGTTGTACGACCGGCCCCTCCACTAGCGCGGGGGGGCCGTCGCTCAACGCCGCGCTCAGAACCGGAATTCCGGCATTGGCCAGGCACTGCCTTGCAAGCGTGCGCGCCAGGCGCACCTGCTCGCGCACCGGCAGCGAACGTTCGGACCCCGGCAGGACGAACGGATCCCGGGACGCGCGCACACCACCGCCCACGTGGGTCGGCAGCAGCTTCCAGAAGCTGTAGATGCTGGCCGCCCCGCGGCCACCCGTCAGTGCCCCGGTATCGGCGCGGATGAACGAGTGCGAACAGTCCTCGACGATCGGCACGCCCGGCCAGCGTCGCTCGAGTTCCTCGATGGGAAACTCGAATCCGAAGTAGTTGATGACGACGATCACCCGCGGCGGCGCGGCCGACTCCCGCTCCAGCCCGCCAGCCACCCCGGACAGGTCGAGCTTCACGTCGTAGAACGCCGCCTGCAAGCCGGCCCTGAGTGCCGGTTCGACCACGGTCGGGCAGTGAAAGGCCGGAAACAGCGCGTAGCCTCCACCCGCCGCCAGGCTGCTGAACACGCGGTACAGCGCGGATCTGCCATTGACGGTCTCGCGAAACCCGGCGCCTTCGGCCGGAATCGGCGAGTCGCCCCGGGTCCAGCCGAGTTCGAAATCCGCGCAGGCCGCGGTCGGGTGCGGGGTCGGAGCGAGCGGCGACATCACGGCCCTTCCCCCGTTCCGTTCATGACGCCTCGCGCACGCACCCCGCGCGGATTCGCGACTGACTCCGCCGCCTCGCCGGTCGCGGTCTGGCCTGCCACGGCGCGCCCCGGTCCGTTCAGGGCTCGGCGTTCCACGCGCCGGCGCGCTTGAGCTTGTTGCGAAGGCCGGGCAGCGGGTATCCGGCGGCATACACCGCCTTCGCATGCTCGAGCGCCTTGTCGTACTGCTTCAACTCCGTGTACAGGAGGCCCAGGTTGTAGCGCGCATCGTAGTAGGCGGGGTTCAGCTCCAGCGTCTTCTCGTAGGCCTCGACCGAGGACTCCGGTCGGGACGTCAGCTGGTAGAAGTAGCCGAGCATGAACCAGAGCTTCGCATCGTTCGGCCAGATCTCGATCGCGCCCTTCACGTAGCACTCGGCATTCGGGTACTGACGCTCGTTCGCATGGAACGGATAGCCCTTCTTCGCGTGGTAGCGGACCACGGCCAGCATGCAGGGGTAGTGATTCGGGAACCGCGTCAGCGTCCAGTGGATGTCCGACATCAATGCGTCGGGCCTGTTCCACCGCGCGTTGCCCGTCAGCGCGCGCACGTTGTGATCGCAGTGGTAGGTGTCGTTGTCCTTCAGGAACCAGGCGTTCTTCGGGTCGTTCATGTCGAGGTAATCTTCGCGGAACCGGAGCTTGCTGCAATCCTGCGCCGCTCCGGCATCGCCCTGCTGCGCCGATGCCAGGGTCGTCATGGCAACCAGGACGACAATCGCCAGGTGCCGCAACACGCCCGGGCCTGACCCGAGTCGTACCGGCGCATCGAAATGTTTCATGGTCGCTGCCCGTCTCGCTGCGAAGTCCGCATCCCGGTGCAATCGAAGTCCGCGCGCCGCTATCGAGGCACCAGGCGGTCGAGCAATTGCGCCAGCTCGACGGTCCGTTCGCGCCTGGAGAGCCGCATCACGGCCTCGCGGGACGGCACCCTCACGCTGCCACTGCTCAAATCGTCCACGAACCGCGGGAGGACGTCCTTGATGGCCTCGACGTCCTCGAGCGCGGCGATGGCGTCGAATCCGAACTCCCGCAGCAGGCGCCCGGTGTCGCCGTCCCGGTTGGTGATCCCGAGGATCGGCCGGCCCGCGTACAGGTATTCGTAGAGCTTTGCCGGCACCTGCCGGCTGCAGTTGGCGCCCTGCAGGATGACGAGTCCGTCCACCGAGCCCATCTCCTGCATCGCCTCGCCATAGCCGATCGCCGGTGCCAGCGTGACGATATCGCCGACATCGAGCTGCGCTATGCGCCGTTCGTAGTCCTGCTCGTTGCCGCTCGCCCGCAGCACGATTTCCAGGCGCCCCGCGCTTATCCGGCCCGCGCGCTTCAACTCGCCGATGGCCTGCAGGAAGAATTCCGGATTGCGCTGCTCGGCGTAGATGAGGCCGCTGTGGAGCAGCCGCACCTTCCTCCCGGAGGGCGGGGGCGGTGCGGTGACGGTTGCCAGTCCCGGCAGTTCCTCGTCGAAGCCATTGCCGATGGCGGTGATGCCCGGCGCGTTCGGGCCTGGATACGCCCGCTCGTACATCTCGCGGGTTCCCGGCGTCGTGACCGTCACTGCCGTCGCGTGCGTGAACACCTGCCGCTCGACCCACGCGTAGCTGCGCTGGGCCACGGCACTCGGCGGCGGCGGAACGCCCGTCATGGGATCGCGAAAGTCGGCTACCCACGGCAGGCCCGACCAGCGGTGCAGCAGCAATCCGATGACGTGCGCGGACGCAATCGGAAACGTGGAGTAGATGACGTCCGGTCGCCAGTCCCGGATGACCTTCCGGCCCGCCAGCGTCGCCCCGGCGATCCAGGTCTGCCAGCGGTCGGGCACCGCCAGCCACGAGGGATAGCGCCCCTTGATCGAGCAATGCCGCTGCGCGTCGAGTGCGAACGCCCGCACCACCCGCGTTCCCGCCGGGATCATGGCGAGGTTCTCGTCACGGGCCAGGCCGTATGCGCGCGGATGTGCCGTGAGCACGGTCACGTCCCAGCCGTTCTCGGGGAGGTACTTCGCGAACGCAAGTGTCCGCAGGACGCCGCTGCTCTCCTGGATCGGCGGAAAATGGTAGGCGACGATCAGCAGCCGTCTTCGCATCGGCCTTCCTGCCGCGTCCACGGTGACGGCCGGTTCGGCCACCGCGCCCGTCACATCGCTCCGAGGCGCCGGCGGCGCGCTCAAAACCTCACCTCGGGAGTCGTCTCGGTGACCATTTCGCCGGGCCGGAAATAGTTCTGCGCGAGCCGGGCCAGGTAGCGCCCCTTGGTTCTGTCCCAGGGTGTGAACCTCGGCAGCTGGTAGGCATCGGTACCGGGCCCGGCCATCCCGGGCGACGACGAAAATGCGGCCTGGTATCCGGCCTCGCGCACGAGGGCCACGTGGACGAGCGTGAAGTCCAGTCCCGGCTTGCCGTTCGGATAGGCGAACAGCGGCAGGGGCTGACCGATGATCTCCTCGATGCGCGCCTTGTTCGTCGCGATCTCGGTTCGCGCGCCCTCGACGGTGAGTCGCGACAGGATCGGATGGGAATGGGTATGGCCGCCGATGCCCATCCCGCAGCGGTGCAGGTTCAGAATCTCGTCGGCGTTCATCATCAAGCGCGGCGAATTGACGCCGGAGCGCGCATACAGGGCCGCCGCTTCGCGCTCGCGCAGATCGTGCGGCAGGTACTTGAAACCGTGGATGACGGTGGGCAGTTGCCGCACGCGCTGTTCCGCCGTCCGCCACTCGTAACGATTGAATCCGATCGCACGGAGATCGAGCTCGGGCTCCGGCCAGTTCAGCAGTGACTCGATCAGCAGGTCGTTCCACATCATGCCCCCGTCCTGGTAGGCAGTGGTGATGAAGAACGTGGCATGCAGGCCGTACCGCTCGAGGATGGGCACGGCAACGTCGAGGTTGTCCCGGTAACCGTCGTCGAAGGTGATGCAGAGCGTGCGCGCCGGGAGCCTGCCCTCGCGCAACAGGCGCACGGCATCCAGCAGCGGAATCACGCGGAACACCGCCGCGACCCAGCGCATCTGGCGCTCGAAGCTGTCGGCGTCGAGATCGAACTCCCGCTGCGCGTCCCGCTTCGGCACGACCCGGTGAAATGCGAGCACGGGCAGCCGCGCCGACACGTACCGGAGGCATCCGAACAGCGTCTTGAACGCGAGATCCATTGGCCCCAGTCTGCTAGACTCGAAACCGCCCGGAACGCCTCAGGAATCGGCGTTTCGATCGAAGACGGGATAGTACCGCAGGCAGCGTCGCATTTTCGATACCGGACCGGCATCGGGGAGGCTACAGCCGGGGACGCCGCCGCCGGCCCCGACAGTGCGGTTCACGACTGCAACCTGCCTCCCATCGTTACAATTGCTCACCTTCCCAATGCGGATACTCGTCTTCACTTCGCTGTTCCCGAACCGGGAGCAGCCGCGCCACGGGGTGTTCGTGGCCGAACGGGTGCGGCACCTGCGGCGCATGTATCCCGATCTGGAGATGCTCGTCGTCGCACCGGTGCCCTGGTTTCCGTTCACGCACCCGCGCTTCGGTGACTATGGCGCCCTGGCCCGGGTACCGATGGAGGAGACACGCGACGGCGTCACGGTGCTGCACCCCCGTTATCCCGTCATTCCGAAAGTCGGCATGGATGTCGCCCCGCTCCTGATGGGTGCGCGCCTGCTGCCGTGGCTGGCGCGCCTGAAGGCGGAACGCTTCGACTTCGACCTCGTCGATGCGCATTTCCTGTACCCCGACGGCATCGTGGCCACGGCGGCCGCCCGGCGCCTCGACGTCCCCGTGGTCGTCACCGCGCGCGGCACCGATCTGAACCTGTACCCGAAATGGCGCGTCCAGCGCACCTGGCTGCGACGGTCGCTGCGCCAGGCCAGTGCCGTTGCCGGGGTCTGCCAGGCCCTGGTCGACATCGCCGTGGACGTGGCCGGCCCGCTGCCCGAGGCGCACGTGCTCCGCAACGGCGTCGACCTCGAGGCCTTCCGGCCCGAGCCGCGCGAGGCGGCGCGCGCGCGCCTGGGAGTGACCGGGTTCACGCTCATCGCCGTCGGCCACCTGATCGAGCGCAAGGGACAGCACCTCGTCATCGAGGCGTTGCAGGCGCTCCCGGATGTCTCCCTCCTGCTCGTCGGCGACGGGCCGATGCAGCGGGAACTCGAGGCTCTCGCGGACACCTGCGGCGTGCGCGGGCGCGTGCGCTTCGCCGGTGCCGTTCCACACAAGGAACTTTGCACCTGGTACAGCGCCGCCGATGCACTGGTGCTCGCATCGAGCCGCGAGGGCTGGGCGAACGTGCTGCTCGAGGCGATGGCCTGCGGCACGCCGGTCGTGGCGACCGCCGTCGACGGCACGCCGGAGGTCGTACAGGCGCCGGCAGCCGGCGTGCTCATTCGCGAGCGGACACCGCCCGCCATTGCCGCCGCCGTGGCCGCCCTGCGGGCAGCCTATCCGGCGCATGCCGACACGCGTGCCTACGCCGAACGGTTTTCATGGGACGCCACCAGCCGCGCGCAACAGGCGCTGTTCTCGCGGCTGATCGCGCAGCATCGGGCGCGCGCACACTGACCGCGGCCCACCGCGGCCCGATCGGGAAGACCGCCCTTTCGCCTGGCACGCGCGCGGGGGCATGGGGAAACGGAGACAGACGATGAGCACCGGAGCAGGCGCCATACTTGGCTGGTTCGGCGAGTCGGTCCGGTGGCAGGACATGCACGCGTCCGCGGGCGGCCTTGCAGGCGATCCGCCCGCCTGGCCGGCGACAGCGGCGACGGCCGACGGGGTCGCCTGCATCGTGGGCGCGCGGACCGGTGACGTCTGGGCGGCACCGGGAGGCGTGGTCGGCGCATTCTGCGGTCGACCGGCCTGGCGCGATCCCGACCTGAAGGCGCTGGCCGCCGAGCACGGCGCGGCGCGCGCGCTCGTGACCGCCTACGATCGCCACGGCGACGCCTGCCTCGACCGCCTGCACGGCGACTTCGCCGTCGTCGTTGCCGATCCCGCGCGCGGCAGGCTGATGGCGGCCACCGATCGCATCGGCATCCAGCCGCTGTACTACCATGCGACCGGCGCGGGCGTGGTGTTCGGCACGCGCCTCGCCCAAGTGGTGGCGCATCCCGCGGTCGGTCGCGCTCTCGACCCCCAGGCCATCTACGACTACCTCTACTTCCACTGCATCCCCAGCCCCGGGACGGTGTTCCGGGGCGTCCGCAAGCTCGCGCCGGCCGAGCGTTACACCTGGACTCGCGGCAGCGAGGCCGGCGCGACCTACTGGCTGCCGGCCGGCGAAGGCGACGAGCGCGTGGCCGACCGCAACGCGCTGGAGGCGGAAGTGCGCGCGCGCATCGGCCAGGCGGTCGGCGAGCATGCGCGACGCCGCGAGACGATGCCCGGCGCATTCCTGAGCGGCGGCCTGGACAGCTCGACCGTGGCCGGCTATCTGCAGGAAGCCGCCGGCGGGCGCGCGCACACCTATACGATCGGCTTCGGCACGACGGAATACGACGAGTCGCGCTATGCGCGGCTGTCGGCCGACCACTTTCATACCACGCATCACGAGTATCACGTCACCCCGCGGGACGTGCTCGACGCCGTCCCGCGGATCGCGGCCTGCTTCGACGAGCCGTTCGGGAACTCGTCGTCGGTCCCCGTCTACTACTGCGCGAAGTTCGCGCGCGACAGCGGCACGACCGCGCTGCTCGCCGGTGACGGCGGGGACGAACTGTTCGCCGGAAACGAGCGCTACGCCACCCAGCATCTGTTCGAGCAGTATTTTTCGGTGCCGGCGCCGATCCGTACCCTCGCCGAGCGCACGTACGAGCTGATCCCGGCGCTGCAGACGCTGCCGCTCGTGCGCAAGGGACATCGCTACATCGTGCAGGCCAGGGTGCCACTGCCCGACCGGCTGCAGCGTTACAACTTCATGCACCGGTTCCAGCCGGCCGAGGTGCTGGCGGCGGACCTGCTGCCGCACGTCGACACCGGCGCGCCGCTGCAGGCCCTGCGCCGGCGTTACCGCGAACCGGACACGGGCAGCGCGCTCAACCGCATGCTGTACCTGGACTGGAAGTTCACCCTGGCGGACAACGATCTCGTGAAGGTGAGCCGCATGTGCGATCTCGCCGGCGTGGGCGTGAGCTATCCGATGCTGGACGACGAGGTGGTCGAACTGTCGTGGCGGATCCCGGCCGCGTGGAAGATGCCGGGGCGCAGGCTGCGCGATTTCTACAAGCGCTCCATGCAGGGGTTCCTGCCCGCGGCGACCCTGACGAAGAGCAAGCACGGGTTCGGCCTGCCCTTCGGGGTGTGGCTCCGCGACGATGCCGGGCTGAGAGAGCTGGCCGCCGACACGCTGGCTTCCCTGAAGGAACGCCGGCTCCTGCAGCCTGCCTTCCTCGACCAGGCGCTCGCGCTGCACCGTGACGACACGGCGAAGTACTTCGGTGAACTCGTCTGGATCCTGATGATGCTGGAACTGTGGCTGCGCGGCAGCCGCCCAGGCCGCCCCTGACGGGCGCGGCGTCCGGCGCCTGGCCGGGGCAACGGGGCCGGTCGCAGCCTGGCGGCTGCCACCGGCCCCGCGCATGGCTCAGAACTTCGGTGCGGCGATCGGCTTCTCGGAAATCACCAGCTCGTCGTACCACGTGTAGGCCACCGGGTGATCCACCTTC
>CAYOJP010000071.1:0-15200 GCA_964404305.1 uncultured Gammaproteobacteria bacterium | reverse complement strand
GTGGTTCAGCGAGACGGATAGACGCCGTGCGGCGTCACCAGCCCGAGCTTCATGCCAATGAGCAGCAGCACGAACAGGCCGACCGAGAGGGCGACGCGGACCGTGAGCGCCCGCACCGTCGAGTCGCCCCGGCCGCGGTCCCGCATCAGGGAGAACAGGGCCGTGAACAGGCTGGCGACGATCGCGACCAGCACGCCGAGCACCACCAGCTTGAACAGCGACATCGGCTCGTATTTCCCGGGTGTTTCGCGCAGTCTAGCGCGGATGTCCCGGTTCACCCATCGCCCCTGCCGATGACCCCCTCGGCGCGCTTCCGCCCCGGCTGGCCGGCCACCGTTCTCACCCTGGTGCTCCTGCCGGTGCTGGTCGCCCTCGGCTTCTGGCAGCTCGCGCGCGCGGACTACAAGCGCGACCTGGCGCGGGCCTATGCTGAGCGCGAACGCGATACCCCGGTCACCGTCGAGGCCCTGTCAGACCCGGATCCGTCGGCACTCGCCGGTCGCCAGGTGGTCCTGACCGGACGGTTCGATCCTGCATTGCGCCTGCTGCTCGACAACCAGATGCGCGCCGGCCGTCCGGGCTATGCCGTCGTCGAGCCATTCGTGCCGGAGGGCTCGGGCAGCACCGTGCTGGTCAGCCGCGGCTGGATCGACGCGGGCAGCGATCGTGCCCACCTGCCCGACATCGCGTCGGTCGCGGGAACGGTAGTCGTGACCGGCCGTCTGCGCCCACCCTATCGCCCGGCCTTTTCGCCGGGCGCCGACGCGCTCGAGCGGCGCGGGGGCCGCCTCGTCCGGGCCGTCGCCGTGGATCCCCGGCGCCTGGGCGAGCTGCTCGGCAGGCCCCTGCCCCCGATCGTCGTCGAACTGGGACCGGATTCACCTGGCGTGCTGGCACCGATCGACGTGTCATTGCCGATGGACGCCGACCGTCACGTCGCGTACGCAGTGCAATGGTTCGCCATCGCGGCCACCCTGCTGATCGTTTACCTTGCCCACGGCGTGCGCCGGGCCTCGCTCGATGATGCCGCCACCTGAACCGGACCCGGCAAATCGCAGCCGCAACCGCCGCGCCCTGGCGGCGGTCGTGGCGGCCTGCGTGGCGCCCACCGTCATCGCCTGGCTGCTGGTGTCGGACCGCGTCGGCTGGCAGCCCGCACGCCTCGACGTGCACGGCGAGCTCCTGGCGCCCCAGACCATGCTCCCGGAGCCTGCGGCCGCCGTCGTAACCGCCGCAGCGGGCGAGCGCGAGGGCGATGCCTGGACGCTCCTGTACGTTGCCCCGGACGGGTGCGATGCGACGTGTGACCGGGCCCTCGAACGTCTGCTCAACGCCCACCTCGGGACCGGCAAGGGCGCGCTGTTCCTGCGCCGCCTGGTCGTGACCCGCGCCGGCCTCGGCCCGCCGCCGCCCGAGGCGGCCCTGGCCGCCAGCCCGCCGCTGCGCCTGGTCGAGGTCTCCGCTCCCGACTGGCCCGCGTATGCGCCGCTGCTCGGCACGGGCGCCCCCGCCGTGCTTGTGGCCGATCCCGCCGGCCGCGTGGTCCTGCGCTACCCGGCGGAGTTCCCGATGAAGGGGCTGATCCGGGACGTCAAGCGCCTCCTCAAGGCGGCCGGCGCGCTGTGAGCGCTGCTAGGCGCACGATCCCGCAGCCGTTATGATCGCGGCGCCCGGCCGGACCGCAGTTCCGGGGGGCGCAATCGCATGAACCCCGACAGCCCGCCCGTCGTACTCCCGTTGGCCGCGCCCGCCTGGCGCGACTACTACGAGTTGTGCAAGCCGCGCGTGGTGGGATTGATCGTCTTCACCGCGATCGTGGGCATGCTGCTGTCGACGCCGGGCCTGCTGCCGCTCGGGCAGTTCCTCGCCGCCACGGTCGGCATCGGGCTCGCTGCGGCTTCCGCGGCGGCTATCAACCAGGTCGCCGATCACCGCATCGACGCCCTGATGGACCGCACGCGCGACCGGCCCCTTCCCGGCGGCAATCTCACCCGCACGCAGGCCATCGCTTTCGCGCTGCTGATCGGGTTCGTGTCGATGGCGATCCTCGTCGTCTACGTGAACCCCCTGACCGCCATGCTGACCTTCGCGTCGCTCATCGGCTACGCGGTCATCTACACGGTGTACCTGAAGCGTGCCACCCCGCAGAACATAGTCATTGGCGGGGCCGCGGGCGCGGCGCCGCCGGTCCTCGGCTGGACGGCGATGACGGGCACGGTCGATCCGCACAGCCTGCTGCTGTTCCTCATCATCTTCGCCTGGACTCCACCGCACTTCTGGGCGCTCGCCATCTACCGTCGCGAGGAATACGCGCGGGCGGACGTGCCGATGTTGCCGGTGACGCACGGGGTGGACTACACCCGGCTGCAGATACTGCTGTACACGGTCGTCATGATTGCGAGCAGCCTGTTGCCGTACGCCACGCTGCTCTCCGGCCCGATCTACCTCGCGTGCGTCGTGCCGCTCGACGCGGTATTCCTCTACCTCGCCGTGCGCATGCAGTGGGATCACGACGACCGCCTCGCGCTGCGCACCTTCGCCTACTCGATCATCTACCTGATGGGCGTGTTCCTCGCGCTGTTCGCGGATCACTACGCGCCGCAGCTGCGCTCCCTCGCCGCCGCTCTCTGAGCGTGTCCGCCCCTCCCGCCCCGGGCGTGTTCCGGCACGAACTGCCTGCCTGGCTCTGGCTGTGGTTCCCGCCGCTGCTGCTCGTGGTCCAGTTCGGCTGCCTCGCGCTCGGTCGCCCGGTCTACGACCGCCTGTTCGACACCGAACTCGGCGTCGTCGAACTCGCCACGCCGGCGGTACTCATCGCGGGCATCGCCGCCGGCCTTGCGGCGCTCCGCCATCGCGCCCGGCTGCCTGCGGCCTGGCTCGCCGCGTGGCTCGCGTGCATGACGCTGGGCTGCGTGTACTTCGCGGGCGAGGAGGTGTCCTGGGGCCAGCACCTTGTCGGCTGGGGCACGCCGGAGACGATCGCCGAACTGAACGACCAGGGCGAGACGAACCTGCACAACATGTCCAGCTGGTTCGACCAGAAGCCGCGGCTGCTCCTCGAGCTATGGGTACTGGCCGGCGGGCTCGTGCTGCCGCTCGTGCGACGCGCGCGCGGCCTGCATTACGACGAGCGAGACTGGCGGGCGTGGTTCTGGCCGACGCAGGTCTGCGTGCCGGCGGCGGCCCTGGCGATCCTCATCAAGCTGCCGCCGCGGATACAGGGCCTGTTCGACCTCGGTCCGCTGCCGGTGGAGATCCGCTGGAGCGAGCCGCAGGAGTACTACTTCGGCGTGTTCCTGATGCTGTATCTCGCCTCGGCCTGGGTGCGTCTGAAGACTACCCGGACCTGATGCGCGCGTCGTGAGCCGGCGGCCACACGGCGGATCCGCGCCGTGGCGGCGCCGGCTGGCGTGACCGACACTTCCACTGTGCCATTCAGCTTTCGGTGCCCGTGTCGGCGGGATCCCCGGGGGCGCGTCCCGCCGGCAGCGCGGGTGCGCGTTGCCGCGGCCCGATCAGGGCGCCGGCAGCAACGCCGCCCGCCCGGTAAGCTCCGTGCGCAGGCGCCGGAACGCTGCCTGTTCGATCTGGCGCACACGCTCGGCGGAAATCCCGTACTGCGTTGCCAGATCCTGGAGCGTCGCCTTCTGGTCCGACAGCCAGCGTGCACGCACGATTGCGGCGCTGCGCTCGTCGAGCCGGGCCAGCCCGTCGTGGAGGTGTTCCGCCTGGACGGCCCCATCCTCCGCGCTGCCGAGCAGGCCCTCGGGCTCGTAACGCATGTCCTCGATGTAGTTGGCAGGCACGGCGCTGCTCTCGTCGTCCTCGACCGTATGGTCGAATGGCGTGTCATGCGCATTCAGCCGCTGCTCCATCTCGACCACGTCGCGGCTCGACACGCCCAGGTCGCGCGCCACCGCGTCGACCTCGGCAGCGTTCATCCATCCCAGCCGCTTCTTGGCGCGCCGCAGGTTGAAGAACAGCTTGCGCTGCGCCTTGGTGGTCGCGACGCGCACGATGCGCCAGTTGCGCAGGATGTATTCGTGCATCTCGGCGCGGATCCAGTGCACCGCGAACGACACGAGCCGCACCCCGACCGCGGGATCGAAGCGCTTGACCGCCTTCATCAGGCCGATGTTGCCCTCCTGGATGAGGTCCCCCTGCGGCAGCCCGTACCCCTTGTAGCCCGCGGCGACCCGGACCACGAACCGCAGGTGCGACAGGACGAGTCGGCGCGCGGCGTCGAGGTCGTCGGCTTCCCGGAAGCGCAGCGCGAGCGAGTGCTCCTCTTCGGCGCTCAGCATCGGGAACGTGTTCACCCGCTGGATGTAGGACTCCAGCGAGGCGCCCGGCATGGAAGGTACGGGCAGTGCGAAATCGGTCATCGGCGCTGTCCTCCGGTTCATGGGTGAAATATTAGCACTCGGGTTCTTGGAGTGCTAATCACCCCTCCGGGTTCCGGGCGCCGGCTCTCAGCGCCCGTTCCGCGTCTCCGCCCGGTAGCGCCCGACCGCCAGCCGGGCGCCGCCGAGTCCGAGTCCGCCTCCGATGAGGATCAGGGTGCACCCCTGCCGCCATCCCAGGCCGGAGAGGCGGAAATCGAGCCCGTAGAGGCTGGCCAGTTCCGCGACTGGCGAGCCGAGCGTCACGACGCTCGCCCCTACGACCGCCCAGGCAAGCAGTCCGCCGGCCAGCCCCAGCAGCAGGCCCTGATAGAGGAACGGCCTCTGTACGAAGGCCTCCGTCGCCCCGAACAGCCGCATCACCTCCATCTCCTCGCTGGCTCCCGCCAGCCCGAGCCGTACCGCGTTGCCGACCGCGAGGAACACCGCCAGGCTCAGCAGCACGCCGACTATCCAGACCGCCTGCCGGGCGAGCCGGCCCAAGGCCTCGAATCGTCGCAGCCAGTCGCCGTCCGCGACGGCCGTCCCGACCCGCGGCAGCGCGGACAGCGCGGCACGCACTGCCTCGACGCCCTCCGCAGTCCCGGTCCGCGGCCGGACCAGCAGTACGGCGGGCAACGGATTCTCGCCAAGGGCTGCCACGGCCTCCCCGAACCCCGACCACGCCGAGTATTCTTCCAAGGCCTGCTCGGGGCCTATCACAGTTACTCCGGCCACGCCGTCGAGCGCCCGGGCCGCGCCGGCCGCAGTGTCAATCGCCGGCGTGTCCAGGCCCGCCTCCAGGTAGACCACCACCTGCGGCTCGATGTCCCAGCCGCCCGCCAGCCGCCCCAGGTCACCCACCACGGCGTACAGGCCGGCCGGGAGGGCCAGCGCGATGCCGATCGCGGCCGCCGTGAGCGCGGAGTTGAGCGGCGCCCGCGACAGGCGTCCCGCCGTGGCAAGCAGCGAGCGCAGGTGATCCGCGGCCCATGCCCGCAGCCGTCGCGCCGGCGCCAGCCACGGGCGCCCGTCGCGCCGCCCGTTCATGCGGCCCGCGGGGCGTCGGTCAGCGCTCCGTCCCGCAGCGTGAGCGAGCGATGGCCCATCGCCGCCACCAGTTCCAGCGCATGCGTTGCGATCACCACCGTGACGCCGACCGCCCGGAACTGCTCGAACAGCCGCATGATCTCCAGAGAGAGCTCCGGATCGAGGTTGCCGGTGGGCTCGTCCGCGAGCAGCACCGCCGGCCGGTGCACGACCGCGCGCGCAATGCCGACCCGCTGCTGCTCGCCGCTCGACAGCTCGATCGGACGCGCCCGCTCGCGACCGAGCAGTCCCACCCGGTCGAGCGCGGCACGCACGCGCCGCTCGAGTTCCGCCCGCCGCATGCCCGCGATCACCAGCGGCAGCGCGACGTTGTCGAACACCGAGCGATCCGCGAGCAGCCGGTGATCCTGGAAGATGTAGCCGACCTTGCGGCGATAATGCGGGATCTGTCCCGGGCCCAGGCGCTCGAGATTCTGGCCCTCCACGACGATCTGGCCGCGCGTCGGGCGCTCGATCGCCGCGATGAGGCGCAGCAGCGTGCTCTTGCCGGCGCCCGAATGGCCGGTGACGAACACGAACTCGCCGCGCTCGATGCCCAGCGTCACGTCACGCAGCGCCTCGCGGCCGCCGGCGTAGACCCGGGACACGCAGCTGAAGCGGATCATCGCGTCCGCGGCGCTCATTCGCCCGTTCCGAGCAGCGCGTCGACGAACTCCCGCGCGTCGAACGACAGGAGATCGTCGATGTCCTCGCCGACCCCGATGAAGCGAATCGGAATCCGCAGCCGCTCGGCAAGCGCCACCAGCACGCCGCCCTTGGCGCTGCCGTCGAGCTTGGTGACGACCAGTCCCGTCACGCCGATCGCCGCGTTGAACTGCTGCGCCTGCGCCAGGGCGTTCTGGCCGGTGGTGCCGTCGATCACGAGCAGCACCTCGTCGGGCGCGGACGCATCCACCTTGGTGATCACGCGGCGCACCTTGCGCAGCTCGTCCATCAGGTTGGACTGGGTGTGCAGCCGGCCGGCGGTGTCGGCAATCAGGACGTCGATGCCGCGGGCCGCGGCGGAGACGATCGCGTCGTAGATGACCGCGGCCGGGTCCGCGCCGGGGGCCTGGCTGACGACCGGAACGTCGTTGCGCGCGCCCCATTCGGCGAGTTGCTCGACCGCCGCGGCCCGGAACGTATCGCCCGCGGCCAGCATCACGGTGCGCCCTTCCGCGCGCAGCCGCCTCGCGAGCTTGGCGATGGTCGTGGTCTTCCCGGCCCCGTTCACGCCGGCCATCAGGATCACGTACGGGCGTCCCGGGCGGCGCTCAAGGACCAGCGGCTGGGCAACCGGCTCGAGCACGCCGATCATGTCCTCGCGCAGCGCCGCCATGAAGCCCTCGCCCGAGCGCGCCTGCCGCTGCGTACGCAGCTTTGCTACGATTCGCTCCGTCGCCTCCACGCCGACGTCGGCCGCGAGCAACGTTTCCTCGATCGATTCGAGGGTCGAAGCGTCGATGGCGACGCCGACGCGCAGCAGCGAGCGCAGGCGATCGGCGAGGTTCTGTCGCGAACGCCTGATGCCATTCCGGAGCTTCTCGAACATGCGAATGGGTCGATGGACCGCGGCGGGCGCCGCCGTGCGCGGCCGCCGTTATCGTAGCATCCCGCTTCGCGCGCTCGCCAACCTGTCCATTGCCGCGGCGATCCTCGTCCTCGCGACAGCCCCCGCAGGCGCCGCGCCCGAGGCGCGCACGGTCGAGCAGACCTTCGACAACGGCCTGAAGCTCATCACTCACGTCGACCGCCGCGCGCCGATCGTCGTCGCGCAGATCTGGTACCGGGTCGGCTCGAGCTACGAGCCGACCGGCCTCACCGGCGTCTCGCACGCGCTCGAGCACATGATGTTCAAGGGCACGCCGCGCCACGGCCCCGGGGAATTCTCCCGTCTCATCGCCGCGCGCGGCGGCAGCGAGAACGCCTTCACCGGCGCCGACTACACCGCCTACTTCCAGACGCTGGAGCGCTCCCATCTGCGCCTCGCCCTGGAACTGGAGGCCGACCGCATGCGCAACCTGCTGCTCGACCCGGCCGAGTTCGCGCGCGAGATCCGGGTCGTGATGGAGGAGCGGCGGTTGCGCACCGAGGACGATCCGCAGGCCTACGCTTACGAAGCCGCGCGCGCGACGGCGTTTGCCGTGAGCCCGTACCGGCAGCCGGTAATCGGCTGGATGGCGGACCTCGAGCGGCTCACCGTCGCCGACCTGCGCGGCTGGTACGAGCGCTGGTACACCCCCGCCAACGCCGTGCTGGTGGTGGCCGGTGACATCGACCCGGACGCGGTGGCCGCCGCCGTGCGAGCGGCGTTCGGCGCCCTCGACGGCTCGGCGCCACCCGCGGCCCCGGGCTCGGCGGAGCCGGCGCAGCGCGGCCCCAAGCGCGCCGTGCTCGCGTTGCCGGCGAAGCTTCCGTACCTGCTGCTCGACTACAAGGCCCCGTCCCTGCCGGCGCCGGTGCACGCCGGCGCGACGGTCGAGGCCTGGGAGCCGTACGCGCTCGAGCTGCTCGCGGACGTGCTGGCGGGCGACGACGGCGCCCGCCTCCCGCGTACGCTGGTGCGCGACGGCGCAATTGCCGCGGAGGTGGGTGCGTGGTACGACCTTCACGCGCGCCTGCCGACGCTGCTGACGGTCGCGGCGGTACCCGCCACGGGCCGCGCCGCCGCCGACCTGGAAGCGGCGGTGGAGGCCGAGCTCGCGCGCGTGCGCGACCGCGGTGTCGAGCCCGCCGAGCTGGAGCGCGCCCGCACGCGCCTGCTCAGCGCGCGCATCTACCGGCAGGACTCGCTCTTCTACCAGGCGATGGAGATCGGCCTGCTCGAAACGGCCGGCCTCGGCTGGCGCGTGCGCGAGCGCTATGCCGGCGCGCTCGCCGCCGTCACCCCGGAGCAGGTGCGCGCCGTCGCGCGCAGGTATCTCGTTCCGCAGGGCCTGACCGTCACCACCGTCGAACCGCAGGCCGCGGCGCCGTGATTCGCGGACTCGCGAGCGCGCTGCTCGGGCTCGTCGCGGTCGCGGCGGGCGCGACCGCGCCGCTCGAGCGCTGGCAGACCCCGAACGGCGTGCCGGTCTGGTTCGTCGCCGCGCGCGAGCTGCCGATGGCGGACGTACGGGTCGTGTTCGATGCCGGCAGCGCGCGCGACGGCGAGCACTCCGGCATCGCGCGGCTGACCGCCTCGATGCTCGTCGAGGGCACGACCACGCGCAGCGGGCAGGCCCTGTCCGAGCGGCTGGCCGACCTTGGCGCCGTACTTTCCACCGCTGTCGATCGTGACAGCGCCCGCGCCAGCCTGCGCAGCCTCAGCGATCCGGGGCGCCTCGATCCGGCGGTCGATCTGCTGGCCGGGATCCTGTCGCAGCCGGCCTTCGACGTCGCCGTGCTCGCGCGCGAGCGCGACCGCCAGCGCGTTCGCCTTTCCGATCGCGAACAGTCGCCGGGGGATCGCCTCGCCGATGCAAGCTACGCGGCACTGTACGCCGGCCATCCCTATGCGACGCCGGTGGACGGCACGCCCGCGACACTGGCGACCATCGACACCGCCGCGGTGCGCGCATTCCACGCCCGGCACTACGTCGCCGCCGCCGCGTTCATCGTGATCGTCGGCGACCTCGATCGCGCCGGCGCGCAGGCGCTGGCGGCGCGCATCGGCGCCGCGCTTCCGGCCGGCACGGCGCTGCCGCCCCTGCCGCCGGCGCCGGCCGCCACGCCGACGACCGTACGCGTGCCGGCCGAGTCGACGCAGACGCACGTCGCGCTCGCGCATCCCGGCGTGCGACCGGGGGATCCGGACGACTTCGCGCTGCTGGTCGGCAACCACGTGCTCGGGGGCGGGGGCCTGACCGGCCGTCTGTTTCGCGAGCTGCGCGAGAAGCGCGGGCTGTCCTACGGCGCCTACAGCGAGTTCCGGCCCCTGCGTGCCGGCGGGCCCTGGATCGCGAGCGTCGCCACGCGCAACGACCAGGCCGGCGAGGCGCTCGCCGCCCTGCGCGCGGAGGTGGCCGGCTATCTCGCCACCGGGCCCGACGACGCGGAAATCGAAGCCGCGCGCGCGAACCTCGTCGGCGGGTTTCCGCTGCGCATCGCGTCGAACGCCAAGCTGCTCGATTACGTCGCCTTCATCGCCCTGCACGGGCTGCCGGCGGATTACCTCGATCGCTACGCGGAGCGCGTCGCGGCGGTCACGCGGCCGGTGGTGCGTGACGCGCTCGCCCGCCGGCTGGTCCCGGGGCTGATGACGACCGTGGTGGTCGGCGGCGCGGCCGGGCCGTGAAGCGCGGGGGTCGCAGCGGTCCGCCAGGCGCGGTGCGCATCATCGCCGGGCAATGGCGGGGCCGCCGCCTGCCGGTCCCGCCGGTCGAGGGCCTGCGGCCGACGCCGGACCGGGTAAGGGAAACCCTCTTCAACTGGCTGGCGCCCGTGATTCGCGGTGCCCGCTGTCTCGACCTGTTCGCGGGCACCGGCGCCCTGGGCCTGGAAGCCGCCTCGCGCGGCGCGGCGGAGGTGGTGCTGGTTGAACGCGATCCGCTGGCCGGCGCGGCACTCACCGACGCCGCCGCGCGGCTGGAGGCGCACAATGTTACGATTGTGACCGCCGATGCAGTCCGCTGGCTGGATCGCCGGCCCACCCTTTTCGACATCGTCTTCCTCGACCCCCCCTACGGTTCGCCCATGCTCGCCGACTGCTGCGAACGCCTGGCCCGCGATGGCTGGCTCGCCCCCGACGCGTACATCTACGTCGAGACGGGCGCAGACGCCGGCGCCCGCCCGGGCACCGCCGGCATCCCGGCCGGCTGGACCCGCTGGCGGGCGACGCGCGCAGGCCGGGTCCATGCCACGCTGTACCGCGCCAGCCCCACCGAACCCCAGCACGAGATCTCTCAATGACCGGTTCCGTCATCTATCCCGGCACCTTCGATCCGATCACCAACGGCCACACCGACATCGTCGCGCGAGCCGCGCGCATGTTCGACAACGTGATCGTCGGCGTCGCCGCCGCCACCTCCAAGAAGACCGCGTTCTCGCCCGACGAGCGGGTCGCGCTCGTGAGCGACGTACTGGCGCAGTTCGGCAACGTCGAGGTCAAGCGCTTCGACGGCCTGCTCGCCGACTTCGCGCGCCGGGAGAAGGCGCGGCTCATCCTGCGCGGCCTGCGCGCGGTGTCGGACTTCGAGTACGAGTTCCAGCTCGCGAGCATGAACCGCAAGCTGATGCCGGAGGTCGACACGATCTTCGTCACGCCCGCCGAGCAGTACAGCTACATTTCCTCCAGCCTCGTGCGCGAGATCGCGACGCTGGGAGGTGACGTCGCCGAGTTCGTGCATCCGCGCGTCCTCGCGGCCCTGCGGGAGCGGCTCAAGTGAGATTCGCCCTGCTCGTGCGCACCCTGCCCGCCCGCGCGGCGCTGCTGCTCGCGGCGCTGTGCCTCGCCGCCGCCGCGGCGGGCGCGGACCTGCCCAGGCGCGGCGCGATCGCGAGCGCGCACCCGCTCGCCAGCGAGGCGGGCGTGGAGATCCTCGCCGCCGGCGGCAATGCGTTCGACGCCGCGGTCGCGGTCGGCGCGGCGCTGGCGGTGGTCGAGCCGTACAGCTCGGGGGTGGGCGGCGGCGGCTTCTGGCTGCTGCACCGGGAACAGGACGGCCTGCAGGTGATGGTGGACGGGCGCGAGACCGCACCGGGCGCGGCCACGCGCGACATGTACCTCGACGAGCAGGGCAACCCGGTACGCGAGCGCTCGATCAACGGCC
The DNA here is from genome assembly GCA_964404305.1 of uncultured Gammaproteobacteria bacterium. GTDB lineage: Bacteria > Pseudomonadota > Gammaproteobacteria > JADZEE01 > JADZEE01 > CAYOJP01. Next base: position 3,979 of record CAYOJP010000071.1, on the reverse strand, counting down.
CGCTCGCCGCCGCCATCCCGGGCATGATCGCCGGCCTCGAACACCTCGCGCGCAACTACTGCACGCTGCCCCTGGCCGAGACGCTCGCGCCCGCCATCCGGCTCGCGCGCGAGGGCTTCCCCGTCACCGAAGGCTATCGCCAGCTCGCCGGCTACCGGTTGAATGCCATGCGCGCCGACCCGGAAGTCGCGCGCATCTTCCTCCTCGACGGCGAGGTCCCGCCGCTCGGCCACGTCATCCGCCAGCCCGAGCTCGCGGGCGTGCTCGAGGCGGTCGCCCGCGAAGGCGCTGCCGCCTTCTACTCCGGCGCCATCGCCCAGCAGCTCGTGAACGGCGTGCGTGCCGGCGGCGGCGTGTGGAGCGCGATCGACCTCGCGCGCTACGAAGTGGTCGAGCGGCGGCCGATCGTCGGCGAGTACGACGGCATCCGCGTCGTGACCGCCGCGCCGCCCTCCTCCGGCGGGGTCGTGCTCGGGGAGATCCTCAACATCCTCGCACCCTACGATCTCGACGCGCTGGCACCGGTCGATCGCCGGCACCTGGTGATCGAGGCGATGCGACGCGCCTACCGCGACCGCGCCGATTACCTCGGCGATCCGGACTTCACCGACATCCCGCTCGAACGCCTGCTCGACTCCGCCTACGCCGACACGCTGCGCGCGAGCATCGACCCGGCCCGCGCGACGCCGTCCAGCGCGCTGCCGCCCGCCGGGGGCGACGCGCCCGGCGGGCGCCACACCACGCACTACTCCATCCTCGATCGCGACGGCAACCGCGTCGCGGCCACGCTCAGCATCAACCTGCCCTTCGGCGCGGTGTTCGTCCCGCCCGGCACCGGCGTGGTGCTGAACGACGAGATGGACGACTTCTCGGTCAAGGCGATGACGCCCAATGCCTACGGCCTCGTCGGCGTGAACGCCAACGCGATCGCGCCCGGCAAGCGGCCGCTGTCGTCGATGACGCCGACCTTCCTCGAAACAGCCGACCGTGTCGGCATCCTCGGCACGCCCGGCGGCAGCCGCATAATCAGCATGGTGCTGCTCGGAGTGCTGGAGTTCGCGCGCGGCGAGCCGGTGCAGTCCTGGGTCTCCGTGCCCCGCTACCACCACCAGTACCTGCCCGACGAAGTGCAGTTCGAGCAGGGCGGCCTGTCCGCCGACGAGCAGGCCGGGCTGGCCGCCCGCGGACACAAGCTGACCGAGGTGCCGCGCCGCTACGGCGACATGCACGCCGTGCTCTGGAACCGGGTGACCGGCGAGGTGACGGCCGCTTCCGATCCGCGGGGCGAGGGCGGCGTCGGGTATCACTGAGCTGCCCGGGGCGGAAGGGTCGGCGCCGCAGCTTCGGCCAGCCCGTCGCAACGACGGCCGATTCGGCGCGTCCCGCAGGAGAGCGGATGACCTTCCTCGGCCCGAGCCTCGTGCCTCTGCTCCCGCTGCACGGGCTCGTCACCGCGGTCGCCGTGCTGTTCTACGTCGTCACCTCGCATGTGATGCATCAGCGGCGCCATCCGGCGGCGGCGATTGCATGGATGCTGTTCATCCTGCTGCTGCCCTACCTCGCCCTGCCGGCGTACCTGATCTACGGTTCCCGGAAGCTGGAGCCGCGCCCCGCCCCAACCCCGGTTCCAGCAGCCGCCCACGGTGCAGACGCCTGGGCCATCGAGACGATCGTGGCGCTCGGCGGGCCTGCCCCGGCGGCCTGCCGCGATTTGAACGTGCACGAGGATGGCCATGACGCTCGCGCCGCCTTGCTCGACGCGCTCGATGCCGCGCAGCACTCCATCGATCTGTGCACCTTCATGCTGGGGCGCGACAGCCTCGGCGACGCGGTGCTGGACCGGTTGTGCGAGAAGGCCCGTGCAGGGGTCCGCGTCCGGCTTCTGCTCGATGGCGTGGGCAGCCTGATGGGCGGCCGGCCGAAGTCGCGGCGGCTGGTCGCCGCGGGTGGGGCCGTCGCGCTGTTCGCGCCGCCGATTCACTCCCCGTTGCGGGGCGCGACCAATCTGCGGAACCATCGCAAGCTCGTGGTCATCGACGCCGACGGCGACGCGGGCCGGCTGTGGTGCGGCGGGCGCAACCTGGCGACGGAGTACTTCACCGGCAGGCCCGGCAGGCCGCCGTGGCGCGATCTCAGCTTCGAGGTGCGCGGACCGCTGGTGCGGCAGGCCGCTGCCGTGTTCGAGTGCGACTGGGCCTTTGCCAACGGCCGGCCGGACGACCTGCCGGCGGCGCCGGCGGCCGCGCCGTTTCCGGCGGATGGCGCACAGATGGTGACCTCGGGCCCGGACCGGCAGGACGACACGATCTACTCGCTGCTCGTCACGGCCGCCTATCGGGCGCGCCGACGGATCGCCCTCGTCACCCCCTACTTCGTTCCCGAGGCCGCGCTGCTGATGGCGTTGTGCCTGGCCGCCAGGCGGGGCGTGCAGGTCGATCTGCTGCTGCCCGCGCGCTCGAACCACCGCTTGTCCGACCTTGCCCGCGCGCGGGCGCTGCGCTCGCTGGCACAGGCCGGGGGGCGGGTCTGGCTCCTGCCGCACATGGAGCACGGCAAGCTCGCGGTCGTCGACGACGCGCTGGCGCTGGCCGGCTCGGCCAACCTGGACACGCGCAGCCTGTTCATGAACTACGAGGTGATGGTGGCGTTCCATCGGCCGGACGACGTGCGCCGCTTTGCGGCCTGGTTCGAGCGGGAACGTCTCCCCGCGCAGCGCTACGTGGCAACGCCGCCGGGTCTCGTGCGCGACGTGGCGGAGGGCATGCTGCTGTGGCTGGGCTTCCAGCTCTGACCGGCCGGCAGGGCCCGCCGGCGGCCGCCCCTGACCGCGCCGCGACGCGATCGCGCCCGTCCCCGCGGCGGCGCGCCCGGATCGCCGGGGCGGGCAACCACCGGTAGGCGCCCGTGGGCGACAGCGACTTCAGCGTCATCACCTACAACCTGCACAAGGGCTTCAGCGCCGGCGGCCGGCGCCGGTTCGTGCTGCCCCGCATGCGCGAAGCGCTCGCCGCGTCCGGTGCCGACATCGTGTTCCTGCAGGAGGCGCAGGGGGCGCACAGCCGCCACGCCACGCGGGTCCGCGACTGGCCGGACGCAACCCAGTTCGAGTTCATCGCCGACACGCTCTGGACGCACCATGCCTATGGCCGGAACGCGATCTACGACGAGGGCCACCACGGCAACGCGATCCTGAGCAAGTACCCCCTGCTGGCCTGGGAGAACATCGACGTCTCGCCCTATCCGTTTCCGGCGAGCCGCAGCCTGCTGCACGGCCGCATCGAGATCCCGCCGGGCGGGCCGACCGTGCACCTCGTCTGCATTCACTTCGGCTTCCTGCCGTTCGAGCGGCGCCCGCAGATCCGCCGTCTGTGCCGGCACATCGAGGAACACATCCCGCATGGGCAGCGGTTGATCGTCGCCGGCGATCTCAACGACTGGTCGGGGCGAGCCGAACGCGAGTTCAACCTCGCCCTGGGGCTCGTCGAGGTCCATCGCGCGCTGCACGGCCGCTACGCCAGGACCTACCCGGCCCGCGCTCCGCTGCTGCCGCTGGACCGGATCTACTGCCGCGGCGTGACGCCGGTCGCTTGCGCGCCGCTCACGGCCAGCCCGTGGCAGTCGCTCTCCGACCACGCCCCGCTGCAGGCCTGGTTCCGGCTCTGATCAGCAGGGCGTAAATGTCGGTCACTATATAGAGAAGCGGAAATGTCGATCACTGCTGCCCGGCGGCGATGCCGGGTGGCTCCGCCGCGACCCGCTCGAGTACATCCCTGTAGCGCTCGGTCGCGCGCGTCCTGCGCGCTCACGGTCGCCGCGGAGCCACCCGGCACCGCCGCCCTCGGCTTTTCACCGTCGAGTGCAGCGCATTTCCGCACTTCCATTTAGCCGGCTCGCCACCGGCGCCAGGGAATGCCAACGCCAGGCGCAGCACGATCCGCGCTGCTGTTCAGCCGCGCGCGCGGCGCGGTCGTGCCTGCCC
>CAYOJP010000070.1:10690-15311 GCA_964404305.1 uncultured Gammaproteobacteria bacterium | reverse complement strand
CGCCGGCGGCAGGTGGCTTCGCTCCGACCCCGGGTGGCGGCTACAGCAGGTTCTCCCGCCGCTGGATGCCGCGGTTGCAGCGGCTGGCGAGGCGGCGCCACTGGATGATGTTGGCGTCGGGTTCGAACAGCTTTTCGTTCACCCAGGCCTCGTCGTTGCGGTAGTACTGCTGCTGCGCCTCGCGGGCCCAGATGTCGTCGTCGTTGAACCCGGCCAGGGCGAGGTCGCGCCACTTGGAGTCGAACTCGTGGTCGAAGGTGGCGACGTCCGCCGGGCCGGCGACCTTGCGGCCGAGGGTCTGGATGTAGTGGTGGCGGTCGCCGTCGAGGGGCACGTACCACTCGAACTGGGTGAGCGACGGGTCCGGCCACGGGTAAACCCGCAGCACGCCCGGCAGCCAGATGGAGATGTTGTAGGCCACGCGCTTGCTGCCCAGATGACCCTCCAGCACTACCTCGCCGCCGACGCGGCCCTGGAAGATCGGCTCGGAATGCTCGCCGAGCAGGTCGTACACGCCGCGCGGGCCGCTCGCCTCCTCCACCACCTTGAAGGCTTCCTTGCCGGAGGGCCGGAAGCCCAGCGGCAGGGCGATGTCGTTGCCCTGCACGAGCACCGAGTCCTTGTGGATGAACACGTGCGTGGAGTCGAAGCCGTTCTCGCAGCCCACGCGCCAGTTGGCGTTGACAGTCTGGCGCACGCCGCGCACGGCGAGATCGTCGTCGAGGAAGCCGGGCGGGACGTCGTCGGCGAGCGGCGGCACGGGCGTCAGATCGCCCACGAACGCGAACACGATGCCCTTGGCCTCCTGCACCGGGAAACTGGCGATGTTGGCCTTGCCGATCTGCCGGCTGGTCGGATCGGTGAGGATGTCGACCAACTCGCCGGTGTCCATGCGGTAGGTGAAGGCGTGGTACCAGCAGGTGATGGTGCCCTTGGCGTAGCATTCGGGCTTGCGCGAGAGCGGCACGCCGCGGTGCGCGCAACGGTCGCGCACGGCGTGCACCCTACCATCGACGCGGGTGAACAGCAGGCGGTCGCCGAGAATCTCGAAGGCCTTGAACTCGCCCTCGCCGATCTCGTTCGAGAACAGCGTCGGGTACCAGTGATTGCGGAAGCCGAGCTTGGCATCGACGTAGCCGGCCCACGGGCCGCAGCGACGCAGGATCTCGGGGTCCACGGTGCAGGTATCACTCATGTCACGCTCTCCAGGGCCCGTTCGGGCCGGTTGTCAGGCACGGCTCGCGCCGCGCGCGATTGCACGGCGGGCACGCTACAGGTAGCGTGCCCGCCAACGGCCCCCGTATGTCCAGCGCCCCACGTCATCCCGATCGTCCCGCGGCCACCCCGGCGCGCACCGGCACGGCCGGCGCGACCGAGCGGGTCGTGCAGGCCCTCGCGCGGGCAATCCGCGAGGGCCATTATCCACCCGGCGAGCGCCTGACGGAGGCCCGCCTCACGCACGAGTACGGCGTCGCGCGCAGTTCGGTGCGCGAGGCGCTGCGGCGGCTGGCCGCCGAGCGCGTCATCGAGGTCGTGCCGCACCGCGGCGCGGTCGTGCCCAGCCCCGATCGCGCGGCGCTCGCCGACATGATCGTGGTGCGGGAGGCGCTCGAGGGCCTCGCCGCGCACCTCGCCGCGCAGCGCATCGACGCGCCCGGGCGGCCCGCGGTGCTCGACCGCCTGCGCGGGCACATCGCGGCGCTGCGGCCCGGCAGCGAGCCGGCGGCGCTGCTCGACGACAACCTGCGCTTCCACGGTGCCATCGTCGAGCTGGCCGGCAACGCGCCGCTCGCCCGGCAGATCGAGCAGCTGCAGTTGCCGGCGTTCCGCAGCGGCTTCTTCGCCGCGCTGGGCGCGCACGACTGGCAGCGCTCGCTGGCCGAGCACGCGGCGATCCTCGACGCGATCGGCGACGGCGACGGTCCGCTCGCCGAGAGCCTCATGCGCGCGCACATCCGCCGCACGCGACGGATGTTCGAGCAGTTGCCGGACTCGGCCTTCGCCGCCGGGCCGGCGCGCCGCCGCGGGACCTGACCGCGCGCTCATCGGTTCCCGCCCCGCTCAGCCGCCGGCGGCCGCCACGCGGTGGCCCCACGTGCTCAGCTCGGCATAAGTGCGCACGCGCCAGCCGGCATCGTCCACGCGCACTCCGCCCCAGCCCAGTTCCAGCTCGAAGCCCGAGGGCGTGCGCACGTAGAACGACAGCATGCGGTCGTTCGGGTGCGACCCGAGCGAGCGCACGATCGGCACGCCGGCATCCATGCAGCGGTACCAGGCGCGCCCCAGGTCGTCGAGGCTCGCGTATTCGAGCATGAAGTGATGCAGGCGCCGCGACAGCGGGATGTCGGCGCTGAAGGCGAGCGAGTGGTGGCGCGGATTCGCGTGCAGGAAGGCGACGTGCACGCCGACGTCGCCGAGCTGCGCGCGGATGTGGTCGCTCGTGCGCAGGCCCAGGCCCTGGCGGTAGAAGGCGAGGCTCGCGTCGAGATCGCGGCTGGCGATGACGGCGTGGCCCAGGCCCTCGTCGCCGGCGACGAAGCCGCCGGGCACGAGCGGCGTCGCCGCGGCCGGCGCCACCGCGGGACCGGCGTAGAGATCGACCGGCAACCCGGCGGGATCGGTGGCGTGCAGCAGGTGCTCGACGCCGCGCTCGGCGCGCGCCTGCGCCGTGCCCTCGGTCACGGCGTGGCCGGCGGCGGCCAGCGCCTGGCCGATCCGCGCGAGCGCGACCTCGTCGGGCGCTTCCCAGCCGCAGGCGAGCACATCGTCCGCGGGGTCCTCGACGAGCTGGATCCGGGTCGCGTGCTCGTCGAGCCGCACGCGCATGCCGGCGACGGCCGCGCCCACGCAACCGCCGAGCAAGTCCGCCCAGGCGCGCGGATCGCGCACGCCGAGCCGCAGGTAGCCGAGCTGCGCGACCGCCCCGCTCACGCGGCGCCCGCGAGCCGGCGCTCGCCGGCCAGCCCGTCGATGAACGCGAGCACCACGGCGCAGAACTCCGCCGTGCGCTCGATCATCGCCCAGTGCCCGCAATGCGGGATGACGTGCAGCCGCGCATCGTCGATCAGTTCCATGAAGCGCCAGCCGAGTTCCTTGGGCACCACGCGGTCCTCGCGGCCCTGCACGACCAGGGTGGGTGCGCGCACGCCGCGGATCGCCTCCTCCGGGTAGAACAGCCCGCCCTGCTCGGCGAGCCAGCGCATGATCGCGGCGTAGGCCGCCATCGTCCCCGGCTGGCGCGTGAGCTCGTAGCGGTAGGCGAGCAGCTCGTTCTCGACCTTGAATGCCGGCGAAGTGAGCGTCGCGACCAGCAGGCGCATGTTCTCGGGCGTCGGCTGGTAGGACAGGATGGTGCGGATCTCGGGCGAGAGCCGCGTCGTCAGGCCCGCGCTGCCCATCAGCGTGAGCGACCGCACGAGAGCGGGCTCCGCCATGGCGACGCCGAGACAGGTGGCGCCGCCCATCGAGTTGCCCACGAGATGCGCCCCCTCCGGGGCGAGGGCCCGCACGACCGCGGCGAGGTGGGCGTTGCGCGCCGGCTGGCTGTACTCGTAAGCGGCCGGATCGGGCTTCTCCGTCTGCCCGAAACCCGGCATGTCGACCGCGAGCACGCGGTAGCGTGCCGCCAGGCGCGGGTAGCACTGCCGCCAGTTGCCGCGCGAATCCGCCCCGGCGCCGCCGCCATGCACGAGGACCAGGGTCTCGCCGGCACCCGCCTCCAGCACGTGCGTGCGGAGCCCGTCGGCCATCACAAAGGTGGAGCGTGGTTCCATCGCGAGGCCTCCTTCAGGAATCATTGTCAGACAATATTTGGATATCGTGCCAATTACAAGCCAATTATTTGGATCTTTGTCCGACATTTGTGATCAGGCCGCCTCTCAATCCGGGACACCCACCGAATCCGCTTGGTTCGGCACTTGATTCGGGACATCCATGATTTCCGGGCCGATGCAGGCGCCCGCGTATCGCTGGGTGTCCTCGCGTATCGATGGGGGTCCTAGAACTAGCGTCCGTATCGATGGGTGTCCTCGAACTACGAGCTACTCGAACTAGCGCGATCGGCCGGCCGTCTTCACGGCCCCCGCCCCGGCGTGCGATGGTCCTCCGACATCCCTGCCAGGAGTCCCCCGATGACGACCCCGATCCCCGGCCCCATCGCTGCCGACTGGCCGGGTGGCTGCTTCGGCTGTTCGCCGACGCATCCCCACGGCCTGCGCCTGCGGTTCGAGCGCACGGCCGACGGCTGCCTCACCCGCCCCGTGCTGGCGGATGACCTGTGCGGCATCAGCGGTTACGCGCACGGGGGCATCGTCGCCACGCTGCTGGACGAGGTGTCCGGCTGGGCGCTGATCAGCCACTACGGGCGCTTCGGCCTCACTCGCACGCTGGCCATCGAGTACCTGAAGCCGGTGCCGACGCGCACGCCGCTCGTCGCGACCGCCCGCCTCCTGGCGCGGGACGGCCGCGACGGGAGCGTCGACGCGTGGATCGAGGACGGCACCGGCACGGTGCTCGCGCGGGCGCGTAGCGACTGGGTGCTGGTGGACGCCGCCGGTATCGCGCGGCGCACCGGGGCGGACGCCGGGCCGCTCGCGCGCTTCCTGCGCGCGGCGGCCCCGCA
>CAYOJP010000070.1:0-10590 GCA_964404305.1 uncultured Gammaproteobacteria bacterium | reverse complement strand
CTAGCTATTCAGTCAGCGTGTCAGCGCGCCTGCCAGTCGCCCGACTGCTCGAAGGCGTGGCCGATGCGGTACAGCACCGGCTCGTCGTAGTGCCGGCCGACGAGCTGCAACCCGACCGGCAGCCCGTCGCGCAGCCCGCACGGCAGGGTCAGCGCCGGGTGGCCCGTCGCGTCGAACTGCGCGGTGTTGACCACGGTGTTGAACGACTGCCAGAGGACCTCCTCGGCCCAGGTCGGCGTGCCCGGCACGGGGTGCCGGCGCGCCCGCGACACGGTGGTCGGCAGCAGCAGCGCGTCGCAGCCGGCGAGCGCGCGGTCGTAGACGCCCTGCGCCCAGCCGCGCAGGTTGCGCGCCCGCACGTAGTAGCGCCCGTGCTGGCTCGCGAGTGCGCGGCCGAGGAACACGAGCACCTGCATGTTGGGCGGCGCGGTGCGCACCGCGCCGCGCCAACGCTCCATCGCCATGTGCACGGCGGGCGAGAACGGCGTGCCGAGATTCATCGGCACGGCGTTCAGGTCGAGCGTCATGGCCAGGCCGTCGGTGATGAGCCCCGCCCACACCGAGATCACCTGCGGGTGCTCGGGGATCGAGATCTCCTCGACCCGCGCGCCCAGCCGGCCGAGCTGTGCGGCGGCGGCCCGCACGCACTCGTCGACTTCCGGCTCGGACAGCGCGTGGCCGAAGCCCTCGCGCAGCACGCCGATGCGCAGGCCGTCGATGCCGCGGCCGATCCCGTCCGTGTACCGTTTCACGACCGCGCCCATCTGGCGCGGGTCGACGCCGTCCGCCCCGGCCATGCACTCGAGCGCGAGCGCGTTCTGCGCGACGGTCGCGGTGATCGGGCCGCAGTTGTCGATGACGGCCTCCATCCCCAGGATGCCGGTGTAGGGCACGACGCCGTGCGTGGCCTTCATGCCGACCGTCCCGCACAGGCTGGACGGGATGCGCACCGAGCCGGCCTGGTCGCAGGCGATGCCCAGCTCCACCTCGCCGGCGGCGACGAGCGCGGCCGAGCCCGAGGACGAGCCGCCGGCCGACCAGCCGGGCTTGCGCGGGTTCTCGACCGTCCCCGACCGGCTGGTCGAGCTGCCGCCCGAGACGCACATGTACTCGCAGGCCGCCTTGCCGATGATCGTGCCGCCGGCGTCGAGCAGTCGCGTGACGACCGTCGCGTCGAACTCGGGGACGCAGCCGTCGAGGAAGTCGGTGCCGTTGGCGAGCGGCACGCCGGCCACGAGCAGGTTGTCCTTGATCGCGACGCGCCAGCCCGCGAGCGGCCCGCGCGGCGCACCCGGGATCTCGGTGCGCACGTACCAGGCGCCGTACGGGTTCTCGGCCATCGAGGGCACGCGCCAGGAGCGCTCGCGGTGCTTCACCTCGGGCAGGGGCTCGGGCATCCCGTCGAGCGCACGCAGCCCGGCGACGAACGGCGCCAGCCAGGTCTGGAACTGCGCGGACTGCGCCGCGTCGAGCGTGATGCCATAGGTCGCGGCAATCGCCGCGACGTCGGCGGCGGACGGACTTTCAAAGCTCATCGGGGCCCCCTTGAGTGGTCGGTTCCGCGGCCGGCGCCGCGGGAGACCGGAGGATAACCCGGCCGCCGGGCGTCCGGGCACGGGGTGCGACGACCCGCCCGTCCGCATTACCATGCGCGACCACCCCTGCCAGCCGCGCGAGTCCCCGCCCATGCACGACCGGCCCGCCTCCCTGCCCGCCACGCCCGGCAGCGCGCCCGCCTGGCCACCGCCAGGCACGGACCTCGACGCCGTCGCGCGCTGGAGCGCCCTGCTGCTGGCGAGCTTCCGGCACTGGACCGGCCGCGACCTGCTGCCCGGCGCCGCCGACGGCCCCGGGGCGGCCGCCGCGCTGTGGGCCGCGCCGTTCGTCGTCGTCTCCCACGGCACCGAGGAGGACCCGGTGCTCAACTACGGCAACCGCGCGGCCCTCGCCCTGTGGGAGACCGACTGGGCGACGCTCACCCGCCTGCCCTCGCGCCTGACGGCCGAGCCGCTGGAGCGCGCCGAGCGCGCGCGCATGTTCCAGCGCGTGCACGCCGCGGGCTGGGTCGACGACTACCGCGGGGTGCGCATCACCAGCACGGGCCGGCGCTTCACGATCGACGACGGCATCATCTGGACGCTGCGCGACGGCGAGGGTCGCGTGCACGGGCACGCGGCGACGTTCTCCCGCTGGACCTGGCTGCCGGCGCCGGCATGAGCGCGAAGGCCGCGCTGCTCGCCGGCCTCGCGCTCGCGGCGCTCGCGTTCTGCGGCTACTGGTGGCGGACGCTGCGCCGCGCGCAGCCCGCCGCGCCGATCGCCCCCGCGGCGCCCGATCTCGCCATCGGCTTCGGCACCAACTTCCTCGACACGCTCGGCATCGGCTCGTTCGCGCCGACGACCGCGCTGTTCCGGCTGCTCGGCCGCGTGCCGGATGCGCGCATTCCCGGCACCCTCAACGTCGGCCACACGCTGCCGTCGGTGGCGCAGGCGCTGATCTTCATCGCCATCGTCGCGGTGGAGATGACGACGCTCGTGACGATGATTGCGGCGGCGATCGCCGGCGCCTTTCTCGGCGCGCGCGTGGTCGCCGACCTGCCGCTGCGCCCGCTGCGGCTGGGCCTGGCGATCGCGCTGCTCGTGGCCGCCGGCCTGTTCGCGGCGACCAACCTCGGGGCGCTGCCCGGCGGCGGCACTGCCCTGGGGCTGGACGGCCCGCGCCTCGCCCTCGCCATCGCCGGCAACGCGGTGCTCGGCGCGCTGATGACGCTCGGCATCGGCCTGTACGCGCCGTGCATGATCCTGGTCGCGACGCTCGGCATGAACCCGATCGCGGCCTTCCCGATCATGATGGGCTCGTGCGCGTTCCTGATGCCCGTGGCGGGCGCGCGCTTCGTGGCGCGGGGCGCCTATGCGCCGCGCGCGGCGCTGGGCCTCGCGCTGGGCGGGATCCCGGGCGTGCTGATCGCGGCCTGGGTCGTGCGCTCGCTGCCGCTGCAGGCGTTGCGCTGGCTGGTGGTGGCGGTCGTGCTGTGGACCGCGGCCGGCCTACTGCGGTCGGCGCTGCGCCCGGCGGCGGTGGCGCCTGCGACCTGTCCTTGAGGGTCCCGGCGCCACGCCCGGACGTGCCCGCGCGAACGCGCGGTCCGCCCGTGCCGCTGCGACCGGCACCGGGAATCAGCCCCGCAGCCAGTCCACCGCGCCGAGGCCGGCGGCGTGGCCGGTGGCGAGGCAGGCCGTGAGCAGGTAGCCGCCGGTCGGGGCTTCCCAGTCGAGCATCTCCCCGGCGCAGAACACGCCCGGCAGCGCGCGCAGCATCCAGCGCGCATCAACCGCGGCATGCGCGACGCCGCCGGCGCTGCTGATCGCCTCGGCCAGCGGTCGCGGCGCGCGCATCCGCAACGGCAGCGCCTTGATGAGCGTCGCGAGCGCATCGGCGTCGCCCCCCAGCGCGTCCGGCGCCAGCTCGCGCAGGAGCGCCGCGCGCACGCCGGTCAGGCCCGCCTGCCGGCGCAGGTGCTCGGACCGGCTGCGCTTGCCGCGCGGTGCCGCGAGCGCGGCCGCCAGCCGCTCGCGGCTGCGGCCCGGCGCCAGATCGAGCGCGACGATCGCCTCGCCGCCGGCCGCCAGCGTGTCGCGCAGGCGTGCCGACAGCGCATAAATCGCCCCGCCCTCCACGCCCGTCGAGGTGATCACGAACTCGCCGTGCCGGCGCTCGGCGTCGCCGGCCAGCGCCAGCTCCACCGACTTCACCGGAGTCCCGGCCCAGCGGCCGGCGAAATGCGCGCTCCAGCCGCAGTCGAAGCCGCAGTTGGCGGGTCGCAGCGACTCGACATGCACGCCGGCCGCCCGCAGCGGCGCGACCCATGCGCCGTCGCTGCCGAGCCGCGGCCAGCTCCCGCCGCCCAGCGCGAGCACGGTCGCGTCGGGCCGCGTGCGCACGCGGCCCGCGGGCGTCGCGAACACGAGCGTGCCGTCCGGCTCGCGCGCCTCCCAGCGGTGCCGCAGGTGCAGGCGCGCGGCGGCGGCGTCGAGGCGGCGCAGCCACGCCCGCAGCAGCGGCGCCGCCTTCATGCCGGCCGGGAACACGCGGCCCGAACTGCCCGTGAACGTCGCGATGCCCAGGTCCGCCGCCCACGCGCGGATCGCGTCGGCGCCGAACGCGGCGAGCGCCGGGGCGAGCCACCCGGCCTGCGCGCCGTAGCGCTCGCGCAGCCGCGCGTGCGGCTCGGCATGCGTCAGGTTGAGGCCCCCGCGACCGGCGAGCAGGAACTTGCGCCCGGGCGAGCGCTGCGCGTCGTAGACGTCGACCGCCAGGCCCGCGGCCGCCGCGGTCGCGGCCGCCATGAGGCCCGCCGGTCCGGCGCCGACGACGGCGAGGCGGGGCGCCATGGCGGCTCAGCGCGTCCCGAAGCGGCCGAAGCGCAGCATCAGGGCCGGCAGGATGGCCAGGTTCAGGAGCGTGCTCGAGATCAGCCCGCCGATGATGATCGCGGCCATCGGCCCCATGATCTCGCGGCCCGGGTTGTCGCTGTCGAATGCGATCGGCGCCATCGCGAGGCCGGTGACGAGCGCGGTCATGAGAATCGACGGCAGGCGCTCCTGCGCGCCGCGGACGGCGGTCGCGAGCTCCCAGGGCTCGCCGTCCACCTCCACCAGGTGCCGGTAGTGCGACACCAGCATGATCGAGTTGCGCACCGTGATGCCGAACAGCGTGACGAAGCCGACCAGGGAGCCGACCGACACCACGCCGCCGGTCGCGAGCGCGGCGGCGACGCCCCCGACCAGCGCGAACGGCAGGTTCGCGAGCACGATGGCGACGTGCCGCGCGCTGCCGAGCGCGATCTGGACGAGGATCAGCACGCCGACGCCGGCGAGCGCGGAGTGCAGGATCAGGTCCTCGCGCGCGGCCGCCTGCTCGACGCCCGCGCCGGTGAACTCGGGATAGGTGCCGCCCGCGAACGGCATCTCGCGGGCGACCCGCGCGCGCAGCTCGTCCATGAAGGCATCCATGTCGCGCGCGCTCACCTGGGCCGTCACGGTCTGGATGCGCTGCGCCCCCTGGTGGAGGATGTTGTAGCGGCCGGCGCCCTGGCGCACGTCGGCGACGTCGCGCAGCGCGATGAGCCCGCCCCCGGGCACGCGCAGCGGCAGGCGCGCGACGTCGTCGGGATCGCGCCGCTCCGCCGGCGGCAGGATCACCACCACGTCGTACAGGCGGCTGGCCTGCGCGACCCGCCCGACGACGCTGCCCTCGTAGGCCGCCTGCAGGACGTCGAGCACGTCGACCGGCCGCAGTCCCCAGCGGGCGAGGTCCGCCTGCCGCAGGTCGACGCGCAGCAGCGGCGTGCCGGGCGGCGAGCGCACCTGCACGGCGCTCGCGCCGGGCATGGACGCCACGAGCGCCGCGAGCGCCTGCGCGTGCGCGTCGAGGACGTCGAGATCCTGCCCGTAGATGTTCACCACCACGGGCGAGGTATAGCCCGAGATCGTCTCGTTGACGCGCTCGGTGAGGAAGGTCTCGGTCTCGTAGAGGATGCCGGGGAACTCCCCCAGGATGTCCTGCAGCCGATCGAGCACGGCCTGCTGGCCGGCGCCCGGGAGCGGTTCCAGGTCCACCTCGTACTCGCTGTAGTGGCTGCCGAAGGTGTCGGCGCCGCGCTCGGCGCGCCCGGCCCACTGCGAGACGGAGCGCACGCCAGGCACCTGCAGGAACTGCCCGGTCAGCCGCGTGCCGATGCGAATCGACTCGGCGAGCGACGTCCCCGCGGCACTCGCGGTGTGGACCATGTAGTGCCCTTCGCGCAGGTCGGGCAGGAAACGCGCACCCAGGCCCGGCAGCGCCGCGACGCCCAGGCCGCATACCGCCAGCGCGAACGCGATGGTCGCGAGCGGCGCCCGCGCCGTGGCCGCCACCAGCCGGCCGTAGGGCGCCTTCAGCACCCGCATCAGCGGCGGATCGGCCGCCTCGATCCGGCCGCGGGCGAGCAGCAGGTAGCACAGCGCCGGCGTGACGGTGAGCGCGACGACGAGCGAGGCGAGGATGGCGAGGATGTAGGACACCCCGAGCGGCGCGAACAGCCGCCCGGCGATGCCGGACAGCGTCAGCAGCGGCACGAACACCAGGGCGACGATGAAGCTCGCGTACACGACCGAGCTGCGCACCTCCATCGAGGCCTCGAAGACCACGTCGGCCAGCGCGCGCGGCGCGGCCAGCGCGCGGTTCTCGCGCAGCCGGCGGAAGATGTTCTCGGTGTCGATGATGGCATCGTCCACCACCTCGCCAAGGGCGATCGCCAGGCCGCCGATCACCATGATGTTGAGGTTGACCCCGGCCTCGAGCAGCACGACCGCCGCCGCGAGCAGCGACAGCGGGATGGCGAGCGCCGAGATGAACGCGGTGCGCAGGTCGTACAGGAACGCGAACAGCACCAGCACCACGAAGCCGGCGCCGACCAGCAGGTGCCCGGCGATGTTGCGCAGCGACGTCTCGATGTAGTTCGCCGGCCGGAACAGCGCCGGGTGCAGCACGATGCCGTCCGCGCGCAGGATGGGCGCCAGTTCGGCCAGCGCCGCCTCCACCGCGCGCGACACGGTGAGCGTGTTGGCGCCGTACTGCCCGATCACCATCATCACGACGGCCGGCGCCCCGCCGATCTGCGCCGCGCCGATCGCCGGCTCCGCGCCCCAGGCCACCTCCGCGACGTCGCCGATGCGCAGCGTGCCGTCGGCGTAGTCGCCCAGCACCGTCGCGGCGATTGCCTCCGGCGTCGCCGGCAGCCCGCCCGGCGCGAGCGCCAGGCGCTGGTTGTCGCCCTCGACGAAGCCCGCGCCGCGCACGCCGGTGGCGGCGCGCGCCCCGGCCAGCACGTCGTCGATGCCCAGGCCGTGGCGCGCGAGGCGGTCGGACAGGACGCGGATCTGCAGTTGCCGCACTTCGCCGCCGAAGACGTTGACGTCGGCCACGCCGGCGACCCCGAGGATGCGCGGCGCGACGGTCGCGTCGACGACCTCGCGCAGGCGCATCGGATCGACGCCGGGCGAGGTCACGCCGATGGTGAGGATGGTCGCGGAGCTGGACGCGAGCGGCACCGGGATCGGCGGGCCGCTGCCCTGCGGCAGCGCGCCGGCCACGGTCGCCAGCCGCTCGGCGACGAGCTGGCGCACGCGGTAGACGTCGGCCCGCTCGCCGAACACGAGGTTCACGATCGACAGGCCCTGGATCGACTCCGAGCGCATGCGCTCGAGATCGATGAGGCCGCCCAGGGCGTTCTCGATCGGCTGCGTGACGAGCACCTCGACCTGCTCGGTCGACAGCCCCGGCGCCTCGGTCTGGACGATCACCTGCCGCGGCGAGAACTCGGGGAAGATGTCGAGGCCGGCGCGCGCCAGCGCCCACACGCCGTAGCCGAGCAGCGCGGCCGCGGCGAGCAGCACGATGCCGCGGTGCTGGACGGCGAACCGGACGCTGGCCGCGAGCATGGCGATCAGCCGGCCCGGCGCGCGCGCGGCGCGCCCTGAACGCGGGCGGGGGGCTCGCCCCCGCGCTCAGTCCACCTCGTCTTCACTCGGGATGTTCCAGCGCGACTCCTCGGACAGCAGCACGAGGGCGCCGCGCACGACCACGCGATCCTGCGCGTCGACTCCGGCGCGCACGAAGACGCGGTCGCCGACGACGGTGACATCCGCCAGTTCGCGGCGCGCGTAGCGACCAGCGCCGATCTCCACGTAGGCCCAGCGCCGGCCGGCATGCCAGACGACCGCGGACTCGGGCAGGGGCACGCCATCGACGAGCGCCCGGCGATCGGGCACCCAGGCATCGAGGCGCGTGCCGGTGCGCAGGCGCGCGGCATCGGTGCGGAACAGCCAGGTCTCGCCACGCGTGCGCGTGTCGACCTCGGGGGCCGCGCCGACGAGGTAGGCCTTGCGCGCCTGCGCGCGGTCGCCGTCGCGATCGACGTACACGACGCTGGTCGATTCGTCGAGCCGGTCGTTCGGGGCCAGCGTGAGGAGCAGCAGCACGTCCTCCCGGCGCAGCAGCCGCTCGAAGAGCGGATCGCCGTCGAGGGCCCAGCCCGCCAGGGCCGGGCCGTAGCGGTGCACCGCCTGCGTGCGCAGGTCCTCGACGCGACGCGCGACCGCCAGGGCGCGCGCGTCGTCGGCGCGCGCGGCGGCCTCGGCCTCGCGCAGGCGCCCGGTGGACACGTTGCCGCCATCGGCGTTCAGCACGCGCAGGCGCTCGCGCGCGTCGCGCGTGGCGGCCCGGCCGGCCTCGACGAGCGCCTGCTCGGCCTGCGCGGCGCGGTAGCGTGCGCGCAAGTCGATGAGCGGCTGCAGGTCGAGCACGCGGGCCAGCGCCCGGGCCTCGAGCACCACCTGCTCGCGCGCAAAGCTCGCCGCTTCGATGGCCGCCCCCGCGACCTGCGCCGGCATCAGGGTGACGACCGGTACGCCGCCGGCGTATTCCGCGGGCGCGCCGGGCGTGGCGGCAGTGTCATCGTCGTCCGCGCCCGTCGGCCCGGCCAGCGCGCAGGCCAGCAGCGCGACGCTTGCCCGCGGCCACCGCCGCCGGCTCATGGCGCGTCCCCCGCCAGGGCCGCCGGCACCGCGAAGACGCTGCCGTCGAGCGGCTGCTGCACGGCCTCCTCCAGCGCCTGCATCGCGGCCTGCGCCGCCTGCCTCGCCGCGAGCACCGCGGCCTGCGCGTCCAGCACCTCGACGCCCGCGCGCACGACCTCGAGGCGATCGGCCTCGCCCAGCGCCCGGCGTCGCTCCACCGCCGCGGCCCGTTCGCGCGCCTGCGCGAGCAGCCCGGCCGCGGCGTCGGCCTGCGCGCGGGTCGACGCGAGGCGCGCGTGCGCCGCGCCGACCTGCGCCACCGCGCGGTACTGCAGCGCCTCGAATTCGGCCGCGCGCAGCGCGCGCGTCGCCTCGGCCTGCGCGATCGGCCCGGCGTTGCGATCGAGCAGCGGCAGCGCGAGGGCGGTGCCGAGCGTCCAGAGGTGATCGCCCTGGTCGAAGAAATAGCCCGGCGCGAGTTCGATATCGGGGTACTGGCGCGCGATCTCCAGCCGCAGCGCGGCCTCGGCGGCGGCGTAGCGCGCGAGCTGCGCGAGCAGATCGGCGCGGCCCGTGAGGGCCTGCGACTGCAGCACGAGCACGTCGGGCACGACCGCCGCGGGCGCCGGCAGCGGCTCGACCTCCACGGCGTCGAACGCGCCGGGCGCCAGCCCGACCGCGTCGGCGAGCGCGAGCCGGGCGACGGCGAGCTCCGCCTGCACGGCGATCCCGGCCAGACGGGCCCGCTGGGCCTCGAGGCGCGTGGCCCCCGTCTCGAAGGCCGAAGCCTCGCCCAGTTCGGCGCGCCGCTCGAGCAGCGCCAGCGCTTCGGCGGCGGCGGCGGATCGGCGCGCCGCGAGCTCGCTTGCGGCGCGGGCGTGCTCCAGTGCCGCGCAGGCGGCGCGCACGCGCGCGCGCACCGCCCAGGCCGCCGCCTGCAGGTCGTGTCGCGCCGCGACGGCCCGCGCCTGCGCGCGCGCCTGCCGCGCCGCGCGCTTGCAGGCCGTCTCGATCGTGAAGCCGAGCGCGGCGCCGACGGACCACGGGCCGTCGGTGCCGGCGTCCTCGTCGCCGTGGTGCTCCAGCGGCACCTCGAGCACCGGGTTCGGCCGGCTGGCGGCGGTGAGCGTGGCGGCCTCGCGCACTCGCCAGCGGGCGCCGGCGAGCACGACATCGGGGTGGAAATGCAGGGCGGCGAGCGTCAGGGTCGCCACGTCCCAGCGCGCGGGCGGCCACGGCTCGACCCGGGCACCGGCGGCGGCGAGGAAGTCGCGCAGCGACGCCGCGTCGAGCGCGCGGCCGGCCAGCAGCGCCGCCGCGGAGGCCGGGGCGAGCGGGCGCGACTCGTAGACGCGCGGCGCGCAACCGGAAACCGCGGCGACCACGGCCAGGAGTGCCGGCACGCGCAGCGCAACGATCACTCGTACCCGACCTGCCACAGCTCCCGGCTCGTCTCGACGATCCCGCCCGACTCGGCGTCGACCTCGATCTTGCGCTCGGCGCCCGCGGGATCGACGAGGTCGAATTCGTAGACCGCGCGGCCGGCGCCGGCGTCCTCCACCTCGTACTCCACTTCCCGGACCGCGCTGTCGGGACCCTCGCCGGCGGCCGCGCGGGCGGCGGCCTCGTCGACGCGCAGCGCACGCGCGAAGGCCGGCACCCCGACGCTGGCCACCTCGAGTTCGACCTCGATCACCTCGGCCCGATCGGCCTCGCAGGCGACGTCCCAGTCCCGCCCCCCGGCGTCCCGCACCGCGAACTCGTAGATGAGGGGACCGCCCTCGGAGATGCGCGCCTCGACCTTCAGGACCCTGCCGGCCACCCGTTCGGCCACCGCCTCCAGGCAGTGCTCGAAGGGGCGCGCGCCGCCCGGGTAGCCAGCGGCGGTGGCAAGCGTGGCGGGCAGGATCAGGGCCGTTGCGACGGCGACGCGAAGAGCGCGCGGATGCATGACAGGTTGTCCTGGGCGATCGCGGGTCCGGGGCGTGGGCGCTGGAGGCGAGCGGCCCCGGCGCGTAGGTGAACGTCGGTT
>CAYOJP010000069.1:0-15506 GCA_964404305.1 uncultured Gammaproteobacteria bacterium | reverse complement strand
GCATCAGCAGCGGCGTGACCGCCCAGGGCGCGAGCGCGCTGATGGCGAGCGCGGCGGGTACCAGGATCGCCTTGTTGACCGCCGAGCCCCGCGCCACCGCCCACACCACCGGCAGCTCGCGATCCGCGCTCACGCCGGCCACCTGCTGCGCGTTCAGGGCGAGGTCGTCGCCCAGCACGCCGGCGGTCTTCCTGGCGGCGACCGTGGTAAGGAGCGCGACGTCGTCGAGGACCGTCGCGATGTCGTCTAGCAGGGCGAAGAAGCCGGAGGCCATGGGCGGCGATTATCGCAGGTCACCCCCCGAATGGCGGAGCGGAATCGTGCTGCACCAAAATAGCAGAGCGCAAATGTCGGTCACTGCGGCCGGCGCCGGCACCGGGCGGGTCCGCCGCGACGCGCTCGAGTACGTCCCTGTAACGCTCGGTCGCGCGCGTCCTGCGCGCTCACGGTCGCCGCGAACCCGCCCGGCACCGCCGCCCGGGGCTTCCCAACGTCAGGTGCAGCACAATTCCGCTCCGCTATTTAGCGTCGGGAAACGCCGGGCGCCAGCATCGGCCGGAGCGTTCGACACTTGCGCCCTGAAATCCGGAACGGGCGAATGCGAAACAGCCCGCCTCCCCGCTCGCCCCGGCGGGAAGGGGTAACGGGGTGAGGGAGCTCGTGCGCAGCCCGTTACCGGACCGTGCCGGGCGGCCCCTCGGGCTGCCGCAGGGGCCGCCCCCGTCCTCTCCTACTCCTTCTCGCGATACTCGTCGTGGCAGCCCTTGCAGACTTTCACGGTCTCGCCGAACTGCGCCTTCATGGCGCCTTCGTCGCCGCCCCTGGCTACCTCTGCCAGCTTCGCGGTCGCGGCTGCCACGTCCTT
This sequence comes from uncultured Gammaproteobacteria bacterium, assembly GCA_964404305.1. GTDB lineage: Bacteria > Pseudomonadota > Gammaproteobacteria > JADZEE01 > JADZEE01 > CAYOJP01. The sequence goes on along the minus strand of CAYOJP010000069.1, from coordinate 14,641 downwards.
GGCGCGCTGATCGAAATCCGCGCGGTTCTCCCACAGTTCCGGCTTCGCGCCGGTCTCGCCCTTGTCGGAACCCGGCGTGAAGCCTTCCGGGAACATCGGCGCCAGCGCCGCGGCGCGCTCGGCGTAGAACGCGAACTTCTCCTTGTCGAACGGGATCTCGCCCTTGACCATCGCGCCCATCGGCCCGACGTTCCAGCCCAGGCCCGTGAGGATGCCCTGGCGGTAACGGATCGCGTCCTCCGGCTTGACGTCGGCAACGGCGATACCGGTGGCGAGCGCGACCGCGGTGGCGGTCGCCGTGACGAGCAGTTTGCGCAGCATCGGGGTTCTCCGGTGGGTGGGACTAGAGGTTGACGAGGGCGGCGACGCCGCCCGCACAGATCGCGAGCGCGACGAGCGCGCGCCACTGGCTCGCCCGGCGCGGCGCCGCAGTGCCGGCGGGCACGACCTTGCGACCGGTGAGCATCGCGCCGGTCAGCGCCTCGCCCTTGCGCACGCGGTGCCAGGCGATCGCCAGGACGTGCACCGCGACGAGCACGGCGAGGATGACGAAGTTGGTGTGATGGATCCCGGTGAGGGCATCGCTGGTGTCCTTGCTGACGTACGCGTACAGCGGTCCTTCGGTCAGGATGTCATCGTTCGCGAACAGCCCCGTGCCCGTCTGCACCAGCAGGCAGACGAGCAGCGCGAGCACCATCCAGCCGCCCACGGGATTGTGGCCGATGCCGGCGAGCGGCCGCGTGTCGAGCAGCCGCCGCGCGGCCTCCAGCACCGCGCGCGGACCGCGCACGAAGCTCGCGAACCGCGCGTGCTCGCCGCCGACGAAGCCCCAGACGATACGGAACAGCACCAGCGCGAGAATCGCGCAGCCGGACCACTCGTGATATTGCAGGGTGAGACCGCCCTGCTCCCCGCTCCACCACGAGAACGCGACGAGGCCGGCGAGCGTCCAGTGAAAGACGCGCACCGGCAGGTCCCAGACCTCGACCCGCTGCTGCCCCATGCGCGCGAGTCTACTGGCAGCCCGGTGACTGGCGTAACCCCTGTACTTCGAATTTACCGATGACACGCCTCGCCGTCATCGGTACGCCCGCTGTCGCGGGTCGCCAGTTCCGGTCGCGTGGGGCACCGCATGGCGGGGGGCGGCCACGCCGTCGCCAAAATAGCTAAGCGGAAATGTACTGGTCCTGACGGCAGGAAACCGCGGGCGCCCCGCGACCTGGCGCCGCCGACCGCCGTTGCTAACCGCAGGCCCCCAGTTCCCCGCAGGCCGTGCAGAAGTCGCAGCCGTCCTTGCGCACGACCGCATAGGCGCCGCAGCCCCGGCAGCGCTTGCCCGGCATCACTTCCTGCGCGCCGACTGCCCGCCGCAGCGGCGTCACGTTCAGCGGCAGGTCGAGCACGCCCATCGGCGTCACCGGGTAGCCGTCCTAGTCGAGGATGCCGAGCATGGCATAGCGGTGGATGACGAGACGCGCCATGTAGGCGATGGTCGAGGGCCAGACCTGCTGGCGGTGCTCCCCGGGCACCCAGGCGATGAAGTCGCCCATCGGCTCGGGGTAGTCGAGCAGCTTGCGCAGCTTGGCGCCGATCCAGGCCGGATCGATCACGCGCATGTCCATCGACAGCAGCAGGCACAGGCCATCGAGCACGCGCGGGTACTCGCCGGCGAGCCAGATCGAGTACGGCCGCCGCTCGCCGTTCGGCAGCACCAGTTCCTTCAGCCCGAGGGCGAACTCGTCGCCGGTCGCGGCGTTGGCGATGTCGACGGTCCACGACATCGTGCCGTCGGCACCGGTCTTGGGCTCCTTCACGCTCATGAGCGCGTCGAGCACCGGCGAGCGGCCCGGATGCCGGAACGTGCCGAGGCGCTCCAGGCGGTAGTTCACCAGCGTCGCGACGCCCGCCACCAGGCCCGGCACGCGGCGCGGCTCGCCCTTGGGCGGCATGCGCAGGTCGAAAGCGTCGTCGGAAGCGAGCTTCATCATCGCGTCGAGCTTGGACTTCAACCATGCGCGATCGTCCACGCGCATGTCCATCGACAGCGTCTTCGCCACGGCGCCCAGGCCGCGCGGCTGCTCGGCGCCGTTGACCCACACCTCGAAGGGATAAGGACCGTCCGGGTGCTCGAGGTGGCCGATGAAGAGGGCGAACTTCGCGCCCCCGGGGTGCTCCAGCATGTACGTCCAGGAGGGGTTGCCGTCGGGGAGATCGGGCCGGCCGGGCCAGCGCAGCGACGCGAGCGCCGGATCGGGCACCCGATCGAGCCGGATACGCCGGTCCGGATCGGTCAGGTCGAAGTCCTGCGGCGCCAGCTTGTCTGGCTCGGCCGGACCGCCGGTCGACAGCACGCTGCCGGTGACATCGTTGGGCCGGAAGGTGGCGAGCCCCTTCAGACCCGCGCGCCAGGCCTGCAGGTAGAGATCGCGGAAGTCTTCGAACGGATAGTCGACCGGGATGTTGACGGTCTTGGAGATTGCGCTGTCGACATAGGGCTGCACGGCCTCGAGCATCGCCACGTGCGCGGCGACGGGCAGTTCCAGCGCGGTCACGAACGCGGCCGGCAGGCGCTCCGGATCGCCGCCCTGGGCGAGCCACAGCCGGTAGGCGTGGTCCTCGACCGGGATGCGCTCGAGCGTGCCGTCCGCGGTGCGCTTGTTGCGCCAGTAGCTCCACGAGAACGGCGGCTCGATGCCGTTGGAGGCGTTGTCGGCGAACGCGAGGCTGATGGTGCCGGTCGGGGCGATCGAGAGCAGGTGGCTGTTGCGCAGCCCGTGGGCGCGGATCCGCGCGCGCAGATCCTCGGGCAGCCGGCTTGCGAAGGCGCCGGCGAGGTACCGGTCGGCATCGAACAGCGGGAACTTGCCGCGCTCCTTCGCCAGTTCTACGGACGCCCCGTAGGCCGCGTCGCGCATGCGCCGCGCGATGTCGCCGGCGAGCGCGACCGCGGCGGGCGCGTCGTAGCGCAGCCCGAGCATCGCCAGCGCATCCCCCAGGCCCGTGAAGCCGAGGCCGACGCGGCGCTTGGCCTTCGCCTCCTCGTCCTGCCGCGCCAGCGGCCAGGTGGTGGCGTCGAGCACGTCGTCCAGCATGCGCACGGAGATCGCGACCAGCGCCTCGAAGCCGTCGTGATCGAACCGCGCTTCCGGCCCGAACGGCTCCTGCACGAAGCGGGTGAGGTCGATGGAGCCGAGGCAGCAGCAGCCGTAGGCGGGCAGGGGCTGTTCGCCGCAGGGATTCGTGGCCTCGATCGTCTCGCAGTAGTAGAGGTTGTTCTCGGCGTTGATGCGATCGACGAACAGGATGCCCGGCTCGGCGTGGTCGTAGGTGGAGCGGGTGATGTCCTCCCACAGCGCGCGGGCGCGCACCGTGCGGTAGACCCACATGCCGTCCTCGCGCTTGCGCGAGCCGGTCGCGCGCAGCGCCATCGCGGGCTCGGCGGCGTGCACGAGCTCGAAGTCCGCGTCGTCGACGACCGCCTGCATGAACCCGCTGGTGACCGCGACGCTGATGTTGAAGTTGGTGAGTTCGCCGGGACGATCCTTGGCGTGCACGAACTCCTCGACGTCGGGGTGATCGCAGCGCATCACGCCCATCTGCGCGCCGCGCCGCGCGCCGGCGGACTCCACGGTCTCGCAGGAGCGATCGAAGACGCGCATGTACGACACCGGGCCGCTCGCTCGCGACGCCGTGCCGCGCACCAGCGCGCCGCGCGGGCGGATGCTGGAGAAGTCGTACCCGACGCCGCCGCCGCGCCGCATCGTCTCGGCGGCCTCGGCGAGCGCGGTGTAGATGCCTGGTCGGCCGTTCATGGGCTCGGCGATCGAGTCGGCGATGGGCTGCACGAAGCAGTTGATCAGCGTCGCCGCGAGGCCGGTGCCGGCAGCCGAGTTGATGCGCCCCGCGGGTACGAACCCCGCCTCCAGCGCGGCCAGGAAGCGCGGCTCCCAGACGGCGGGTTCGGGTTCCACGGCGGCGAGCGCCCGTGCGACGCGCCGGCGGACGTCGGCGACCGTGTGTTCGTCGCCCTTGGCGTATTTCTCGCGCAGAACCTCCAGCGATACCTGCTGCGGCGGCAATCCCAGGGGCATGCTGCGTAGTCCTCCCGGCGCGCACGCGCGGCGCGCTCCTTGATGATTATCGTCGGCGGCGGCGGACTGCGCTGACGGTGCCGGTCGGGCACCGGCTCTTCGCTGTCGCCGCTGGCCTGCCTTGCCGATGCTCCCCCCGCATATTGTGCACCCGGACCTCGCTGGATACGAAATCGAGGCGAAGGGGGAATCTCGAATTTCGTGACCGGCATCCGGAGATCGTCCGCGCCGCGCTGGTACATTGCTCTGACTGCTCGTGGCGGCGGCCCGCTGCCACGGTTCCAGCACCCGCCACGGGAGTCAACCGGCATGTTCATCCAGCGCAGCGTCCTCGTCACCGCCCTCGTCCTGACCGCCTCCGCCGGTGCGCAGGCGCCGAGTGAGGCACAGATGCAACAGATGATGCAGCAGGCCCAGGCCATGCAGGACTGCATGGCGAACGTGGATCCGCGGGCCATGGAGGCGCTGCAGGCCGACGGCGAGAAGATGGAGACCGAGCTGCGTGCGTTGTGCGCCGCTGGCAAGCGGGACGAGGCGCAGCGACGCGCGGTCGAGCTGGGCCGCAAGATGGCCGGATCGCCGGCGCTGAAGGAGATGGCGAAGTGCGGCGACCTGGCGAAAGGGATGCTGCCGCCGATGGCCGCCCGCGCCGCGGGCGAGGGTGCCGGCGCGGGACACGTCTGCGACGGGTTCTGAGCGGTCGCGCCGAACCGCGGTGGCGGGCGACGCGGGCGCGTGGCGCGTCGGCCGTCGCTAACCCGGTGCCGCGCCGAGATGCAGGGCGGCGTCGGCCCCGGCGAAGTGGGCGGCCAGCCACGCCGCGATCCGGCTCCCGAACGCCTCCGCATCGAGGGTCCGCGCGTCCTCGATCTGCGCCTCCATGAGGTCGCTCACCACGTCCAGCAATTCGCGGTGCTCCAGCGCATGGGCCTCGTAAGCGGGATCACCGGCCCGACGCATGAATTTTTCCTCGAGCGCGAAATGCCCTGCCAGCAGGGCATGCACGTCGGAGAGGAAATCCGCGGCGGCGTAGGTGTCGGCGCTGGCGGCGTGGCGCTGCCAGGCGGCGTTCAACGCCTGCACCAGGTGCCAGTGATCGTGATCGACGGCCGGCAGGCCGAGTCGGTATTCGTCGTGCCAGGGCACCAGTTCGGACATCGCGAGCTCCCCTCCGGATCCGCGCTGGTGACGCTCCGCGGGGCCGTCAGGCCAGGGTGACGGCGATGCCGGCCCCGGCGGCAAGCAGCAGCAGTCCCAGTCCCAGCACCGCCAGCAGGGCCAGTTCATGGCCGCGGGCCGGACGGCAGGCGTGCATCGCGCTCTGGCTCATGGGTCGTCTCCCGGATACCGGACTCGGTGTCGGCACACTATCGCCGCGACCGGAGAGGTCGCGGTTGATCGGGCGCAAGCGCCGGCGCGGCCGGGCGCCGGGTCAGTAGCTGAACTCGACCCACATCCAGAACCGTTCCATGTCGTTGCGCTGTACCGGATTGCGGGCGACGTTGAGCGCGTTGCGATCGGCGTCGTAGGCGGCGTACTTGATACCCGCCTTGTAGCGCTGCAGGAACGGGCGGGTGAGTTCCAGGTCCCACTCGTCGCCGTAGTCGTAGTCGTCCGCATTGGCGCCGAAATCGTGCCAGACCGCCGTGAAGCTGAAGCCCCAGGCAGCCCCGATGAACGTGACGTAGAAGTCCTCGATGCCGTCGCCCGGCGTATTCAGGAACTGGTCGGCCCAGCCCTGGAACGGGTGCAGCGTCGCCAGAGGCGTGGTGTAGCGATCCGCGCCACCCGAGCCCTCCAGCAACTCGTAGCTGACCTTGAGGGTCAGCGCCTGGACCGCCCCGCCGGGCTTCCAGGTGCCGCCCAGCGCGCCCCAGAAGAAGTTGGCGTCGATGTCCGATGGATTGTCGGCGTAGTCGCCCTGGTGCGCGCCTTCGAGCGTGTAGAGCACATCGAACTGCGCGGCGAGCGGGTACCTGCCGTCGAAGCGGGCGCCGACGGTCTGCGTGGACTGGTAGAAGCCCGCCGCCGGCAGCGGGTCGTCGAAGTCGAGCAGGTAGGCGTAGGCCTCGAACTTGCCGAGGCTGAACCCGCCGTACTGAACGTTGAAGAGGTAGCCGTCGAGGCCCTTGTCGTCGAGACCGCGGGTCGGGTTGTTCTCGCCGAAGATCCGGTTCACGTTCCAGGCGTACCAGAAGCGGGCGCGCGTGGCGGGCAGCGAGGTGTTCTCGATCGCCACCGCATCGAGCGTTTGCCAGTTCTGGCGCCAGACGACGTTGCCGAGATAGCGGTGGAACGGCGCTTCGCGGTCGAGCACCAGTTGCCGGCCGGCCTGGAGCGTCGTCTTCGGCAGGCCGGTCCAGGCGAGGAAGCCCTGGTTCAACTCGATGCCCTCGGGGTCGAGGACCTGGGCGTAGGCGCCCATGCCGCGGCTGGCGCCGCCGTCGTCGTAATCGCCCAGCGCGGCGACATCCTCCCCCTCCACCAGCGCGCTGAACCCGCGGAAGGCGCCGGTGCGGTAGCCGATCGCGGTACGCAGCGACAGCACGTCGGACTCCTCCGGCCGGCCGCCGTCGTTGGCGTTCTCGAAGCGCAGCCGCAGGTGCGCCTGCACCTTGCCGCCCGTGAGCGCGCCCCCGAGGGTGTCGTAGGACTGGATCACCGGCGCCGCCGGGGGCGCGGGCGGCGCCGGAACCGTGGATTGCGCGGCGGCACCGGCCATGGCGAGCGGCGCGAGCACCGACAGGCAGCCTCGGGCGACCCTGCGTAACGGCATCATGCTGCTCCCTCCTCCCCGGGTCGCGACGACCGCCCCCGGGGCTTCGCGCGTCCAGCGCACGCTACGACCAGCGCGGCTCGCCCGGCATTGACGCACGTCAAGGGCGCCCGTCCCGCCGCGGCCCTCAGTGGCTTGTGCCCGCCGAGTGCGCGATCTTGTTCCAGACGTTGTACTTGCCGACGGGCTTCGACATCGGCAACCGCCGCACCGGCTCGAGGGTCCGCGCGTCGTAGACGACGATCGCGCCGTCCAGCTCCCAGATGCTCACCAGCGCATAGCGGCCGTCGCGCGTGAACTCGACGTGCGCCGCGGTGTGGCCGGGCTCGGGCCGCACGGTCTTCACGATCTCGAGCGTACGCTTGTCGATGACGTGCAGTGCGTCGCTATGGGGGCCGCTGAACACGTCCACCCACGCGTAGGGCGTCGCCTCGTGGCTGCGCATGAAGAACCCCGGCCCGAGCGTGTCGATGCGGCGCAGCGTCCGCCAGGTGCGCATGTCGATGACGCTCACCACCGGCGCGTCGAGGTGCGGCGTCGCGAGCACCGGCCCGCCCTCGTAGTCCCAGGTGATGCCCGACCCCAGGTGCGGCAGCCCTGGCAGATCGATCTGCGCGATCGTCTGCCCGGCGAGCAGGCTCACGACCTGCCCGCGACGGCCGTCGCGCGCGGCGCCGATGACGTTCCAGTAGGGCGGATCGAAGAAGAAGTCGTCCAGGTAGCCGCGGACGGGGATGCGGCGGATCGGGAACCGCTCCGCCTGCACCGGCGGCCCCTCGTAGCGCCAGTCGTGCACCCGTCCGAAGTACGGCGGATCGTCCGAATACGGGATCTCCCACAGCTCCTCGACGTCCTTCAGCGCGGCGATGAAGCTCGCGCGCGGCGGTGCGTCGTAGACGGCGCTCACGCGCGAACTGCGGCCGGCGGCATCCACCGCCGGGATGATCCGCAGCAGCGTCAGGTCGGTCGCATCGAGCAGCACCAGCGTGTGCGGGAGGTAGTTGGCGACCAGCACGTAGCGGCCGTCGCCCGACACTGCGAGGTTGCGGGTGTTGATGCCGGCACGCACCTCCGCCACGGGCTCCAGGCGCCACAGGTCGTACCGCGACACCCAGCCGTCGCGCGAGGCGAAGTACACGTAGCGGCCGTCCGGGGAGAACTTCGGGCCGCCGTGCAGCGCGAAGCGGGATGCGAAGCGCGCGAGCGGCTCGAAGCGATCGCCATCGAGGATCGTGACGTGGTGGTCGCCGGCCTCCACCACCACGAACAGGTTCAGCGGATCGGCGTCGTACACCGGTCCGCCGGCGGGCTCGGGGCCGGCGCGCCAGATGTTCCGGCTCGCGGCGATTTCCGCCTCGCCCCACACCGGCGGCACCGCCGGCGGCGTGTGGATCCAGTCGGCCAGGGCGGCGATCCGCGCGGTGTCGAGCGTGGCGCCGAAGGCCGGCATGCGGCTCGCGGGCCCGCCGGCGGCGATCACCCGCGCGGCACCCTCGCGCTTGAGACGCTCCAGGTTGCCAGGCAGCAGCGCCGGACCCTGGCCACCGAGCCGATCGGCGCCGTGGCAGGCGGCGCAATGCGCGGCGTAGTCGGCGGCAGCATCGGCGCGGGCCGATCCAGCCGGCGCCGCCAGCGCGAACAGCAAGGCGACGGCGCGAACTGCCAGACACGGGCTCACCCCCGCTCCCGGGGACGCTGCGCGGAACTGCGGGTGTGCCCGGCGGGGCTCGCGAGCCCGCGCCCGGTCGCCGCCGGCGCGCTCAGGCATGAACCGCGGGCGCCGGCGCCACGCCGATCTCGGCATCGGTGAGGTAGCAGGCCGGATCCTCCGCCCAGGGATCGCCGGTCAGCTTCAGGGCGCGGATGCGCGTGTTGCCGCCGCAGATCGCGAACTCGCGACACGCGCCGCAGCGCCCGCCGATGCGCCGCGGTCGCGCCTTCAGGCCGGCCATGATCGGGTCCGACCGGTCGTTCCAGATCGCCGAGAACGGGCGCTCGCGGACGTTGCCCAGCGGGTAGTGCCACCAGAACGTGTCCGGATGCACGTTGCCCAGATTGTCGATGTTGGCGATGTTCACGCCCGAGCTGTTGCCGCCCCACTGCTCCAGCTTCGCCCGCAGCCCCGGCAGGCGGTCCCGCAGTTCCGGCAGCCGGGCCCGCGCCCAGTGCAGGAGCCAGGGGCCGTCGGCGTCGTTGTTGCCGGTGACGTACTCCCGCGGCGCGCCCCTCTCGACGGCACGCCAGGCGGTCTGGAACAGGAGGTCCATGGCCTCGCGCGTCGTGCGGTGCACGACATCGTCGCCGCGGTTGCGATCCCCGCGGCCGGCGTAGTTCAGGTGCGAGAGATAGAACTTGTCGACGCCCTCGGCCTCCATGAGCGCGAGCAGCTCCGGCAGCTCGCCCGCGTTGTCGCGCGTCATCGTGAAGCGCATCCCGACCTTGATGCCGCGCGCGCGGCACAGGCGCAACGCGGCCAGGGAGGCGTCGAACGCGCCCGCGCGGCGGCGAAACCGATCGTGCGTGGAGCCGATGCCGTCGAGGCTGATGCCGACGTAGTCGTAGCCGATGGCGGCGATGCGGTCGGCGACGGCGGCATCGATCAGCGTGCCGTTGGTGGACAGCCCGACGTAGAAGCCGAGCGCCCGGGCGCGCGCCGACAGCTCGTAGATGTCCGGGCGCAGCAGCGGCTCGCCCCCGGAGAGGATCAGCACCGGCACGCCGAACGCGCGCAGGTCGTCCATCACCGTGCACGCCTGCGCGGTGGTCAGCTCGCCGCCGAAGTCGTGGTCCGCGGAGATCGAATAGCAGTGCCGGCAGGCGAGGTTGCAACGGCGGATGAGGTTCCAGATCACGACCGGGCCGGGCGGCTGGCGGGCCGGGGCCGGCGGCGTGGGGTGCGCGAGTTCGCGCAGGTAGTGCGTCACGCGGAACATTCAGCCCTCCGCTCCCGGCCCGATGCGCAGGCCGGTCTTCTTCAGCACCCGCGTGCTGTACAGCACCGCGTGCGCGCGGACGCCATCGCCCAGCAGGCGGGCAATGGCGGCCACCTTGGCGTCGGTCTCGGCGCGATCCCGGCCGTGCACCATCGCGAACAGGTTGTAGGGCCATTCGGGTGGCCTTCGCGGCCGCCGGTAGCAGTGCGTGATCCAGGGCAGCGCGCCGATCCGCAGGCCGGCCGCCTGCACCAGCGCGTCGTCGACGTCCCAGACGCTCATGCCGTTGGCGACATAGCCGAGCCGGTAGTGGTTGGGCACGGCGCCGAGCCTGCGCATCACCCCGGCCGCCAGCAGGCGCTCGAGGCGCGCGCTCACCTGCGCACCGGTCAGGCCCAGGGACGCGCCGAGCGCCTCGTACGGCCGCGGCACGCGGGGCAGGCCGGCCTGCGTCGCGGCGACCAGCGCCCGATCGACGGCATCCATGCTGGCCGGGGGCGCGCTCGCCGCCGGCGGCGGGCGCAGGGCCACGGCGTCAGGCATCGAAGCGCGCCTCGATCCGGAACTCGTCCTCGCGCGGGAAATCGTCGACGCGGCAGCCGGTCTCGGCGGCAATCGCCGCCAGCACCTCGTCGATGCGCGCGCGACTGGTCGCCGCGACCACGAACCACATGTTCAGCCGGTGCTCGCGCGCATAGTTGTGCGCCACCTCCGGATGCGCGTTGACGAGCGCCGTCACCTCCTCGTAGCGCTCCGGCGGCGCGTGCAGCGCCGCGAGCGTGTAGGCGCCGCCCATGCGCTCGACGTTCCACAGCGGCCCGAAGCGGGACAGGACGCCGTCGGCGAGGAGGCGCTCGAGGCGGGCGAGGAGAGCGGCCTCGGTCAACCCGAGCGCGGCAGCGGCGTCGCGGTACGGACGTTCGCTGAGCGGGAACCCGCCCTGCAACGCATTGACCACCGCGCGATCGACGGCGTCCATCAGGCCCCCTCCCCGTCGCGGCGGGCGTAGTTCGCGCCGCGCTGGGTGTGGCAGCGGCCGCTGAACAGCACCGCGCGCGGCAGATCGGCGAGCCCGCAATCGGCGACCAGCACCGCGAGGCGCGTGCTCACCTCGCCGCGATCGCGGCCATGCAGCATGCAGAACAGGTTGTAAGGCCACGCCGGCGGGCGGCGCGGCCGGCGATAGCACAGCGATACCGCGCCGGAGCCGACCAGGCGGGCGGCGACCGCATCGACATCGGTGTCCGGCACGTCCCAGACCACCATCGCGTTGGCCACGTAGCCGAGCGCACGGTGATGCACCACCAGCCCCAGCCGCTTGACCGTGCCATCCTCGAGCAGGCGTTCCAGGCCCGCGATCACCTCGGCCTCGGACAGCCCCAGCCGCGCGCCAATCGCCGCGTACGGACGCACCTCGAGCGGCAGGCCGGCCGCGATCGCCTCGAGCAGGGCGCGATCGCGGGCGTCCGGGACGGCCGCGATGGGGGTGGGCGCGATGCGTACCGGCGCGTTCATGACCAGTCGATGGGGAAGCCGAGGTCGATGTGGTAGTCGGTGAGCAGCGGCAGATCGAGCGGCGGCAGGCCCGTGCGGGCCTCGATGTCGGCCAGGACGCGCGTGACCGCGTCGCCGTCGGCGGCGGTGACGACGAACCACAGGTTGTAGTGGTGCTCGCGTTCATAGTTGTGGTTGACGCCCGGGTGGGCGCTGACGAGCGCCGCCACCTCCTGCAGGCGCGGCCGGGGCACGGCGAGGGCCCCGAGCGTGCTCGCGCCGACGCGGCGCGGCCGGATGACCGGTCCGACCCGGCTCAGAACGCCCGCCGACTGCAACCAGGCGAGGCGTTGCAGCACCGTCTCCACGTCGGTCCCGAGCGCTGCGGCGATGGCAGCGTACGGCGCGGGCGAGAGCGGGAAGCCGCGCTGCCAGCCGTCGATGAGGGCGCGGTCGAGATCGGTGAGCGTCACCGCGGGCGCGGCGGCTGCGGCAGGCGGGTGGGTGTGGGCGTTCATCGCGGCGCTCACAGCCCGATGCGGTGGGCACGCGCGGTGAAGAAGATGCCGCTGGGCCGCTGCGCGGGCAGTTCGGCGACCTGGGCATAGCTCGCGGTGTCGTAGACGCGCACGCGATCGGCGTCGCGCACCGAAACCCAGACCTCCTCCCCGCGCGGCGTGAATTCCATGTGCAGCACGCCCGGCCCCGGCGCGAGTTCCCGCACCACCGCGAGTTGCGCCACGTCGATGACCTGGAGCCGGTCGTTGTCCGGCAGCGCGAAGTTGACCCACACCTGCCGCCCGTCCGGACGGGCGATGGCGAAGACCGGCTGTCCCGCCACCGCGATGCGGGCCACCTCGCGCCAGTCGCGCACGTCCACCACCAGCACCTCGTGACGGCCGATCGCGGGCACGAAGGCATGGTCGCCTGCCAGCGCCCAGCCTTCCAGGTGCGGCATCTTGTAGACGGGGAGCGGCGCCTCGCCGCGCCCGTAGTGATCGAGCACGCGCCGCACGCCCGCCTCGGGCCGCCACAGGTCGAGCACCGCGAACCCGTCCTCGCCGAACAGGCCGGCGATGTACCAGCGCCCGTCGGGCGTGACCAGCGCGTCGTAGGGCTCCCGGCCGATCCCGGCGTGCCGCATGACCACCGGGGCCCCGGGCGCGGACAGGTCGGCGACGCGGATCTCGCCGGCCTCGAACAGGCTGAAGACGAAGCGCTGGCCGGGCGCATCCTCCAGACCCACGACCTTCGCCCGCCGCCCGTCGGATCCCCAGGCGGCGGGAATGTCCGCCACCGGGGCGAGCGTCGCCGCGTCGAAGATCCGCACGCCGCCCGGCTCGTAGTTCGCGCAGGCGACGAGGCGTCCGTCCTGGGAGATGGCGCCGCCGATGCTGTTGCCCGCCTGCAGCACGCGCCCCGCAAGGCGCTGGCCGAGCAGATCGATCTTGCTCAGACCGCCGTCGCGACCGAACACGTACGCATAACGTTCGTCGCGGGAGAACACCGCCGAGGCGTGCGACAGGTCGCCCAGCCCGTCCACGCGGCCCAGCACCGTGTGAGTGCTGGTTTCGACAATCAGGACCCGCCCGGCGGCGCGCTCGATCACGATGCCGAGATCGCCGGTCCCGCGCAGCCCGGCATCGGCATGCGCGCGCGGCGGCACGAACGCCAGCAGCGCGAGCGCGACCAGCCACGCGCGACCGTCAATGCGCATCGCGAGCACCCTCCCGCAACCGCCGCACGAGCCACTCGGCGTCGGCCTCGCTGAGCAGACCGCGCCAGGACGGCATCGCGGTGCCCGGGCGGCCGTCGAGGATCGTCGCCCGCAGGGACGCATCGGGCCGGCCGGCGAGCGCCACGGGCGTCAGCGCGGGGCCGAGGCCGCCGGTCAGCCGCAATCCATGGCAGGAGCCGCAATCGTGCCGCAGCAGCTCCGCCAGCCGCTCCGGTTCGGTCCCGGCGGCGCCCGGCGCCTGCAGGGCCGCCGCTGCGACCAGCGCCAGCCACGCGCCGCGGCGACGCGCGTCACGCGGCCGGCATCGCACCGGGCCGGACTTCACGTCAGCCCGTCCATGACCAGCCGTGGCTGCCGCCGACCGCCGCCAGCACGGTCACAACGCTCGCCGCGAGCAGCACGTGATGCAGGCGGCGCACGACCCGGAACGTGCCGTCCGGATCGCGCGCCGCCCGGGCCTCGAACCAGCGGTGCAGGACGAGCGGCTCGAGCACGAACAGCATCAGCGTGAACAGGGCCCACAGGCCGACCATCGCGTGCAGCCACCACTGGGCCGGGTCGGCGAACCGTCCCCAGGCCGACAGCGCTTCGAGCAGGTAGGCGCCGGACAGCCCCACCACGACCGTCGCCACGCGCGCCTGGGCGGCGAAGCGCCGCTCGAGCCGGTCGAACAGCGCCATGCGTCCTGCCGCCGGCACCGCATCGCGCAGTCCCGGCAGCAGCACCGCCGTCACGAACGCGACCCCGCCGATCCACCAGACGATGCCCGCGACGTGCAGGGCCCGCGCGAGCGCGAGTCGATCGACGATGTCCATGCCCCTCACCCCGCCGCGGGCGGACTTCACGCCGCCCGCGGCACGTGCCCCGCCCGCGTCAGTAGACGTCGTTGACGGTATTGAAGACGTTGAACTTGCCGGTCGGCGTGACCAGCCGCGGATCCTTGATCACGGCCTTGAGCTTGCGCGTCCGGTCGTCGAGGACGACGATCGCCGACTCCTCCTTCTGGCCGCTCCAGACCGAGAACCAGACCTCGGTGCCGTCCCTGTTGTATTCGGGCTGCACCACCCGCTTCGGGCCCTCGCCCAGTTCCGCCATCGCCGCGATGTCCACCACTTCGAACCCCTTGTCCAGGGCGGCGATGTCGAACACCGCCACCGACTGGCTGATCTTCGCGTCCGGGTTGAGCGGAGTGTCCACCCACAAGTTCTTCGACGTCGGATGGGTCTTCACGAACAGCGAGCCGCCGCCCTGCCCCTTCAGCACCCGGACCGCCTTCCAGGCGTGGTCCTTGTGCTTCTCGGGATCGGTGCCGATGACGGCAACGTTCTCGTTGCCCAGGCAGCTCGTCACCCACACCGGTCCGTACTTCGGATCGAGGAAGTTGGCGCCGCGACCGGGATGCGGAACCTTTTCCACGTCCACCATCGCCGCGAGCTTGCGGTCCTTGGAGTCGACCACCGCCACCTTGTTCGACTGGTTGGCCGCGGTCAGGAAGTAGCGCTTGGTGCTGTCCCAGCCGCCGTCGTGCAGGAAGCGGGCGGCGCCAATGGTCGTCACCGAGATGTGATCGATGTCGCGGTAGTTCACGAGCAGGATCTGCCCGGTCTCC
>CAYOJP010000068.1:11375-15610 GCA_964404305.1 uncultured Gammaproteobacteria bacterium | reverse complement strand
ACGGCGGGCACGCGCACCGACGTCGACTCCGCCATCGCGCTCACCGGCGCGGGTGCCGTCACCCTCGACAAGGCCACCATCAGCGGCGTGAACGTCACGACCGACGGCGGCACCATCACCTTCAACGGCGCGACCGTGCTCGATACCGGCGCAGTCGCCGTGAGCACCGGCGCCGCCTCGGCCGGCAACATCGACTTCAACTCGACGCTGAACGGCACGCAGAACCTGACCCTGACCGCCGGCACCGGCAGCGTGTTCTTCGACGGCGTGGTCGGCGCGACCAACGCCCTCGGCACTGTCACCCTGAACGCCGCGGGCGACGTGACGCTGAGCCAGAACTTCACCGCGGCGAAGCTGCTGCAGACCACGGCCGGCACCGGCACCTTCGCGCTCGCGGCCAGCCGCACGCTGACCGCCACGGGCGATGGCGCCAGCGTGCTGCAACTCGACTCGGACACGATCACTCTGGGCGACACCTCCGTTCTGGACACGAACGACGCCGCGGACGGCGACATCGCCCTGTTCACCGACACGCTGAACGTGGGCGCGGGTTCGTCCATCGACGCCGGCACCGCCAACGTCACGCTCGCGCCGGGCACGCTCAACAAGACCATCGAGATCCGTGACGGCGGCGCCGCTGGCGCGTTCGACGTTTCCTACGACCTCGGCGGTTTCGCCGGGATCACCGCCGGCAGCTTCAGCATCGGCCGCGCGACGCACACCGGCAACATCACGCTGCAGGCGCTCACGCCGACCTTCGACTTCGCGGCCGTGAACGGCGGCACGGGCGGCATCAGCATCGCCGGCGCCAGCGCCGGCGCGACGGACCTGTCCCTCACTTCCGGCAGCGGCGGGATCAGCGACGGCACGCCCGGCGCGGGCGGCAACAACCTCGATTTCGACTCCCTGTCGCTGTCGAGCACCGGGGCGATCGACGTCAACACGACCGTGACGACGCTTGCCGCGTCCGGCACCGGAAACGTGTTCATCCAGAACAGCGGCGCCGTGTCGGTCGGCTCCTTCGGCGGTGTCACCGGCCTCACCTCGGCGACCGGCAGTGTCACGCTCACCAACAACAATACGATCACCCTGGACGAAGCCGTGTCGGCGACCGCGGGCACCGCCAGCCTGACGACCACTTCCGGGGCGATCGTCGACAGTGATGGCGACGGGGCGACGCCCAACGTCAGCGCCCAGCAGATCGAGCTGCGGGCGGTGGCCGGGATCGCCAACGGCGCCGGCGACGACTCCGAACTCGAGATCAACGCAACCCACGCCAGCAACGGTTTCGCCGCGACTACGACGACCGGCGACATCAACGTCAGGGACACTACCGGCGGCCTGTCGATCGGCACCGTCGGCACGACGACCGGGGTCAGCATCACCGGCGGCGCCGTGGGCGACGCGGTGCGCATCCGCGCGTCGAGTCCGCTGGCCGTCAACCAGGCGGTCAGCAATACGGGTGGCGGGGCCATCACCCTCGCCGCGGAGGGCACGGCCGCGACGGACGATCTCACGATCGGCGCGAACGTCACCGCAACGGGCGGCAATGGCGCCATCACGCTGGTCGCGGGCGACACGGTCAGCCTGACCGGCACCGCGACGGTCAGCGCGGCCGGGACCGGCACGGTCACCGTGTCCGGAGGCACCAACTTCAACAATGGCACCCAGGCGAACGGCAATGCCGCCGGCTCGGTGAGCATGGCGAGCGGCACGACCGTGTCGTCGCAGGACGGCAACCTCACGCTGCGCGCGCCCGGCGACGTGGCGCTGGCGGCGGTGAATGCGAACGCCGACGCGGACGGCACTGTAGGCGACGTGACCATCACGGCCGACTTCGCCGGCGTCGGCGGCGGGCTGTCGAACAGCATCGGCGCCGTCACCGACGCCAATGCCGCGGCCGTCAACCTCACCGGCAATCTGGCGACGATTACCGCGGCCACGGGCGTCGGCGCCGGCGATGCGCTGGAGACGTCGATCAGCACCTTCAACGTCAACGTGACCGCGAGCGGCGCCGGTCCGGGCGTGGCGGGTATCGACATCGACAACGACAAGGCCGGCACCATCAGCATCAACCGGCTGAAGACGCTGGGCCGCGACATCTTCTTCGACCAGACTGGCCTCGGGGTGGGGGTGAACGAGAAGCTGGAAATCATCCAGGGCCAGTCGGGCGTCACGAGCGGCACTGCCGGGGCGATCGACGGTGGCAATATCGCGATGAGCGCCGACGGCACCTTCCGGGTCCGCGAGGACGTCGACAGCCGGGGCGGCAGCGGCGGCAGCACGACCCAAAGCGGCATCGCGATCGGTGGCGGCGCGAACATCCGCCTGGGCGCGGGTGACATCACGCTCACGGGCGGGGCGCTGGACTTCATCGTCGAGGCGGGCTCCGATTTCATCCTCGACGACTCGCCCATCAACATCAGCGCCACGCGCGACGTCATCATCGAGGCGCTGGTCCGCTCGAACCTCGACAACCTCAACATCCCGGCCAACGTCACGATCACGGCGGACTCCAACAACGACGGCGTCGGTGGCGTGTGGCTCAAGGCCGCCGGCAAGATCGAGTCCAGCCTCAATGTCAGCATCACCGGCTCGGACATCTTCGACGCCGGCGCCATCGCCAACGCCGGCATCCAGATCGACTCCGACGCCACGGCGACCAACGATCAGATCCAGACCTACGGCGCGACCGGCACGGTGACGCTGCAGGCGGGGGCATCCGCGCCGGCGACGATGGACATCATCGTCAACGGGCGCATCACCGCAAAGGGCAGCGTGTCGATCATCGCCCCGGCCGACGTCAGTTTCGGCGCCGCGGGCGACATCTTCAGCAATGACGGCAACATCATCGCCACCGCCGACAACGCCGGCGGCAACAACGGCAGCACGCTGTTCATGACCGATGGCGCCCTGTTCACGGCGGGCGCGGGCACGATCACCCTGAATGCCGACGGCAGCATCACCCTGGGCGGGCTCAGCACCACGAATGCCACGGCCTCCGCCGTCACCGCGACCAGCACCTCGGGCGGCATCGTCGATGGCGGCGATACCGACGTCGACATCGTCGCCGACACGGTCGGCGCGGGTGTCACGCTGACCGCGGGCACCGCCATCGGCGGCGCGGGCGCCCTCGAAACGACCGTGGCCGGGCTCACCGCGACCGCGAACAGCGGCAGTGTCGACATCGCCGAGACGAACGGGTTGACGCTGACCTCGATCGTCGCGACCGGCGGCGGCAACGATGTCACCGTGACCAGTACCACGGGCAATATCACCGTGGCCACGGTCACCGCCCCGGACGCCGTGTCGCTGACGGCGACCGCCGGCGCCATCGTCGATGACGGCGCGGGCGGCACGCGGATCACCGGTGACGCGCTCACCCTGCAGGCGTCGACCGGCATCGGCTCGGCGGACGCACTGGAAACGATGATCGCGAGCCTGTCCGCGACCAATTCGACCAGCGGCAACGTGCAGATCGCCGAGGCGGACGGCCTCACGCTGACGACGGTCAGCACCGCGGGCGGCGGCTCGGACATCGCCGTCACCAGCACCACCGGCGACATCACGGTCGTGGCGGTGAGCGCACCGGACGACGTGACCCTGACCGCCACGGCCGGCGCGATCGTCGATGACGGCAACGACACGACCTTCATCAGCGGCGACCTGCTTACTCTGACGGCGGCCACCGGCATCGGGGCGGCCGACGAGATCGACACGACCGTCGCCACGCTGGACGCACTGACGACGGCCGGCGACCTGCGCATCGGCGAACTCGCCGCGGGCACCACGCTGGCCGTGAATCGCGCGGCCACGACCGGCGACGACATCGACATCCGCACCGCCAACGGCACCCTCACCGTGGTCGCGGGGCAGAGCGGCGTTGCCACGACCGGCGCCGGCACCCTTACCCTGGTAGCCACCGGCGGGACGACCGCCGACCTGGCGCTCGACGACACGATCACGGCCGCCACGGGCGCGGTGACATTGACCTCGGCCGGCGATGACGTCACCTTCGGCGCCGGCGGCATTGTCACCACGACGACCGGCGACGTGCAGGTGAGCGCGGGCGCCGGCGGCGTCGGCCTCATCACGATGGCCGACGGCGCGCGCATCGATGCCGGCAGCGGCGAGATCGCGCTCAACGGCGTCGGCGACGTGACGATCGGCCGGCTGGTCACGAGCAACGCCGGGGCGGACGCCATCGCGGTGACCACGAGCAACGGCTCGATCCT
>CAYOJP010000068.1:0-11275 GCA_964404305.1 uncultured Gammaproteobacteria bacterium | reverse complement strand
ATCACGCCGGGAGGCACGAACGACGCCATCCTGAAGTCGGACGGCGATCTCGACCTAAGTGCCGGGACCGCTGCCTTCACCCTGACGGCGGGCGACAGCCTCGGGTTGATAGCGGACGGCGACGGCAACGGCACCGGCGACCTGATCCTGCCGGATGCGGGCTTCAGCATCGGCACCGGCAACCTGCTGCTGCAGGGCGCCGACATCCGCGACACGACCGATCACGATCTCGGCACCCTCACGGCGGCGAGCCTGACCTTCACCTCCGACGGCGCGAGCGATACGACGATGGCGACGGACGTCGCGACGCTGTTCGCCAGCATGTCGAACAACGCCTCGCTGACCGTCAATGAAGCCAGCGCGATCACCGTGGCCGACATCGCCATCGCGGGTGCCGGCAAGGGCTTCAGCCTGACGGCTGGCGGGAGCATCACCGTCGGAGATGCGCAGGCGGTCGGCAACACCATCGAGGCGGACGGCACGGTGCTGCTCGCCGCCACGGGCCAGATCATCGACGGCGACGACGCGGGCGGCGTCATCGACATCGTGGCCGATCAGATCGAGCTGGTTGCGACAACGGGCATCGCCAATGGCGCACTGCTCGAGATCGATGCCCAGCACACCTCCGACGGACTGGCGGCGACCACCGCTGCGGGCGACATTCTGGTGAGCGACGTCGCCGGGGGGCTGAGCATCGGCACCGTGGGCGGCACGTCCGGTGTCAGCATCACCGCCGGCGCCGGCGCGGGCGACGTCATCAACGTCACGGCGGCGAGTCCGCTGACGGTCAATGACGACGTCACGAACAGCGGTGGCGGAGGCATCACGCTTAGGGCGACCGCCGATGGCGGCATCGACGACCACCTGACCCTCAACGCGCGGGTCGTGACGAGCGGTGGCAACGGCGGCATCACCCTGAACGGCGGCACGGACGTCGTCGTCAACGACAGCGGCGTCGATCCGGACATCGCCACCTCCGGCAGCGGCGCGCTCGCGATCGTCGCCGAACGCGATGTGCTGCTCAACGCCGGCGTCGTGCTCGACACGGCCACCGGCAACGTGTCCGTCACCGCGGACAATCTCGCTGGCGCCAACGGCGGCGTCCTGACCATGGACGACACCGCGCTGATCGACGCCGGCAGCGGCACGCTCACCCTGGCGGCGGACGGGAGCATCACCCTGGGCAGCCTGACCACGACCAACGCCACCGGCGGCGCGGTGTCGGTCACCTCCGGCAGCGGCGCGATCGTCGATGGCGGCGACACCTTCGTCGACGTGGTCGCGACGGCCGGCACGCTGACCATGGTCGCTTCGACCGGCATCGGCAGCGGCAATGCGCTCGAGACGACGGTCGCCACCCTGAGCGCGAACAACACGACGGCGAACGCCATCGAGGTCGTGGAGACCGACGCGCTGAACGTCAATCGCGCGACCAACGTCACCGGCAACGTCGATCTGCAGACCACCGACGGCACCCTCACGGTGGTGGCCGCCCAGACCGGCGTGAGCACCACCGGTTCGGGCACCGTCACGCTGCTGGCCGGTGACGGCGGCGGCAACAACCGCGACCTCGTGATCAACCACGCCGTCACCGCCGTGAACGGCATGGTGACGTTGAGTTCGCAGGCGAACGACGTCACCTTCGGGGCGGGCGGCGACGTCACCACGACGACGGGCGACGTGCAGGTGAACGCGGGCGCCGGCGGCAACGGCGCCGTCACGATGGCGGACGGCGCGGTCATCAACGCCGGCAGCGGCGACATCGACGTCAACGGCATCGGCAACGTGACGCTCGGCCGTCTCGTAACGAGCGCGACCGGCACGACGGCAATCGACGTCGAGAGCACCGCCGGCGCGATCCTCGACGGCGGCGATACCGGCGGCGCGGACGCGCAGACCGGCGCCGGCGGCCGGGTGACGTTCACGGCGGTCTCCGGCGTCGGCGCGGCGAACGCAATCGAAACCAGCGTCGGCGCACTGTTCGGCTCGACCAGCGGCACGGGCAACGTGTCGATCGCCCAGACGGGCGGCCTGTCCGACGTCCAGTTCACCGTCGACGACGGCTCGTTCACGCTGACGGCGACGGGCGACGTGATCACTTCGCTGGTCGACACCTCGAACACCGACGACGACACCAACGACATCAGCATCTCCGTCACCGGGGCCGGCAGCGACGTGTTCGCTGGCGGCATCAACGCCGGCAGCGCCAACGACGTCACCCTGGGATCGGCGGCTGCCCAGGTGAACGGCTCGGGCGCGGCGCCGCACGTCGTCGCCGATGTCCTGACGATCACGGCGGCGACCGGCATCGGCGCCGGTGCGCTGCTGGAACTTGGCGGCATCAACACGCTGTCCGCGACGACGACCAACGGCAACATCGACATCGACCATGTCGCCGATTCGGCCGTGACCGTCTCGGCGCTCACGACCGGCACCGGCACGATCACCTACGACCAGACCGGTACGCAGGACGTCAACGTCGGAACGGCGACCACGACGGCAGGCGCGGTGGCGATCACGAACGATGGCGGCAACCTGACGGCGACCACGGTCACGGCCGGCGGCGCGACCAGCGACGCCTCGCTCGCGACCACGACGTCCGGCAACATCCTCATCGGCGCGGTCACGGCCGGCCGGGACGCCATCCTGAGCGCCTTCGGCTCCGTGCGCGAGAGCGGCGACGACGCCGGCGCCGACGTCACCGCGACTGCGGGCGACGTCATCATCGACGCGGGCGCCGACATAGACGGCACGGCCGGCGACACGCGGCTCGAGATCGCGGCAGGCGAAAGCGTCGACGCGAGCGCTGGCGGCAACATCCTGCTGGAGGGCGTCGGGGCCCTGACCCTGCTCGACGTGGATTCCACCGGCGGCAACATCGACGTGCTGGCCGCCGGCACGCTCACCGCCACCGACGTGCTGACCACCGGCGGCAACATCGTCCTGCGCACGACCACCGGTGGCATCGTCGCGACCCTGGTCGATGCCAGCGGCTCGGTGTCCATCGACGCCGATGCCGGCAACGTGACGGTCGGCTCGGTGACGGCGGGAACCACCGCCGGACTGAACGCCGACAGCGGCGACATCGTCGACAGTGCCGACGACACGCTCGTGGACATCACGGCGGGCGGCCTGATCACGCTGGTCGCGAGCGGCGACATCGATGGCCCGACCGCGGCCGGCGGCGACCCGCACGACGCCCTCGAACTGGCGGCCGGCTCGACGGTCACGGCGACTGCCGGCAGCGGCCGGCGCATCGTCCTGCAGGCGCCGGGCCTGCTGACGGTCGACGGGGCGTCCGTGGCGGGCGCCGGCACGGTGAGCGTCTTCGCCGACGATCTCGACGTCACCGACACGATTGCGGCCAACCGCGTCATCATCGCGCCGTTCACCGCGGGCAACACGATCGGCATCGCCGGTGGCGCGGGAGCGCTCGGCTTGAGCGCGGCCGACATCAACTTCATCGATGCGGCGGCGAGCCTGCGCCTGGGCGAACTGGACTCGGGCCTGATCACCCTCGGGGCCTGGACGCCGGCGGCGGCGGTCGCCGGTGGCGGCACGATCACGCTGGCGACCGCGGACGGCATCGTCCAGACCGGGGCCGTCAACTTCAACACGAACAACCAGATCCTCGTGATCCGGGGCGGAGGCGACGTCGTCCTCACCGATGCGGCCAACAACTTCGGCACCGTCGCGGCGAACAAGAGCAACGACGGCTTCGGCGTCGGCACGGCGGGCGGCAGCCTGCAGATCGTCGACGTCGGCACGCTCACCGTGGATGCGGGGACCGACGATCTGGGTACCGTCACGGGGATCCGGGTCGAGGACGGCAGCGGATCGACGATCTACACCGACCAGGTGCCCTCGCCGACGGCGGGCGCGAGCTACGCCGGGGTGGAACTCGCATCCGGCGACATCAACGTCCTGGCGGCGATCCGCATCGACACCGACAACGTGCCGGCCAACGGCGAGAGCGTGCTCATCCTGCGGCCGACAAACCCGGCGGCCAGCATCGGCGTGGGCGATGGCGTCGGCGGCGAATGCGGCGGTACCTGCAGCTACAGCCTGTCCGCCACCGAGTTCAACCTGCTGTCCGACGGCTTCGCCAAGCTCGTCATCGGCACGCAGGACCCGGACGGCAGCGCGACCTTCGGCGGCGGACCGGCGGTGGGCGGCTCCCATCTCATCGCCATGAACGGCACCGGCATCACGCTGCGCGATTCCATCGAGCTGCACGCCTCCGGCGGCGGTCGCATCCGGCTGGGCGGCTCGGTCGTCAAGACCAGTACCATCGGGCCCAATCCGCCGGACATCTTCCTGTTCGGCCCGACCGAGCTGATCACCCAGAACGTCACCGCGAACAATTTCCTCGACGACGTCATCGTGGTGGTCGACGACGTCACGATCGACGGCGGTGCCGGCGACATCACGTTCGGCGGCGCCATCGCCAGCGATACGTCGCTCGGTCCGGTCAATCGCCACAACAAGCTCACGATCACGACCACCGGCGACATCTATTTCAACGAGGACATCGGCGACGACACCGACGGCGAGCTGGCGCTGAACACCGATTCGCTCGGCGACCTGATCGTCCGGAACGCCGGCACGGTGACCTTCCAGAACAACGCCGATCGGGTCCTGGTCGGCAGCCTGACCTTCGACAACATCGGCAGCGTGGACTTCAATGCCGGCCCGACGTTCATCGAGACGACCGGCCTCACCAACAACGGTGCCGTGCTGGGCGGCACCGGCACCGAGGTGACGACGCTCGGCATCGACTTCTCCGGCGCGACGAACGTCAACTTCAACAGCAACGTCGCCCTGAACACGAATTCCCCCGATGCGGGCGGCGGCCGCGGCGCCGTCAACCTGGGCGACGGGGTCGGCGCCACGACCGTCGACGCCACGGGCGCCGGCATCGCGATCACCAGCGGCGCCGGCGTCCTGCTGGACGACGTCACGGCCGACAACCTCGTCATCAACAGCGGCACGTCCCTGACCCTGAACGGCGACATCACCACCCTGGTGGGTGACATCAACTTCAGCGGCATCGCCAACGGCCAGACCGTCACGCTGGGCGGCAACACGACGCTGGCGAGTGCCGGCAACGTCGTCGCCGGCAACGAGGGCATCAACGGCGCCTTCGACCTGACGGTGACCGCGGTCGGGGCCATCACGCTCGGCAGCGTCGGCGCCAGCACCCCGATCGACGTGCTCGACCTCACCGGCGCCACCATCGCGGTCGGCGCGGTGACGACGACCGGGGACCAGAACTACAACGGCCCGACGACGCTCAACGGCAACCTGTCGTCGGGTGCCGTGATCGCCTTCAACGGCACGTTGAACACCGGCGCCAACCGCACCATCACGGCCGTCGACGTCGATATCACGGCCGCCGTGACGGGCAGCGGCACGCTCGTCCTGCAGCCCCAGAGCGCGGCCAGCACCGTCGGCGTCGGCACCGGGGCGGGCGACTTCAGCATCGACGACACCGAGCTGGGGTTCATCGGCGGGGTCTCCGGCCTGACCATCGGTCGCGCCGGCGGCACAGGGGACGTCGACATCGACATCGCGGCACCGCTGGCCTGGTCGCTGCAGGTTCGCGGCGGCGACACCACCATCAACTCGGACATCGCGGCGGGATCGCGTTCCTTCGGCGTCAGCTCGACCGGCACGGTGGCGCTGGCGGCCGGCAACGACCTTACCGCGACGAGCGGCAGCATCAGCCTGGACGGCGCCGACGGCGTGACGACCCTCGCCTCCAGCACCATCTCGACCGGCTCGGGAGACGTGCGGCTGGCCAGCAGCGGCGGTCCGGTCGCGAGCGGCGCGGCCATCACCACGACGAACGGCGCCGTGACCGTCAGCGGCGTCGGGGCGACGGTCGGCGGCGACATCACGACGGGCGCCGGCCCGGTGAACGTCGCGGCGGGTTCGGGCACGGTCACGCAGAACGGCCAGATCAACACGGCCGGCGGGGCCGTCACCCTGACGGGCGCCACGCTGGACGTGAACGACACCCTTGCATCGAACGGTGGCAATGTCGTGCTGGGTGGCGCCATCGTCAACCTGAATGCCGGCGCCGGGACCGCGCCGGTCAACACCGGCGGCGGCAACCTGACGCTGGGCGTGAACGCGGCCTCCGACATCAACCGCAGTGGCGCGGTGACGTTCAACGCCGGCGCGGGCATCATCACCGTCAACGGCGACATGGTCAACGCGCCCGCGGCCAACGTGACGTTCAACGCCTCCACGGTGAACATCACCGGCGACATCTTCGGCGGCACGATCGACTTCAACAGCGGCACGCTGGGCGTCAACGGCGACTCGATCCTGCGGACCAGCACGAATTTCGTCGACCTGCCGGGCAACGTGACAGGCACCGGGAACCTGCAGATCGACGTGCCGGACGGGGCCGAGATCGTGATCGACGACGCCGGCGGCCCGGGTGCGATCCGCGGCAACATCT
The DNA here is from genome assembly GCA_964404305.1 of uncultured Gammaproteobacteria bacterium. GTDB lineage: Bacteria > Pseudomonadota > Gammaproteobacteria > JADZEE01 > JADZEE01 > CAYOJP01. The sequence goes on along the minus strand of CAYOJP010000068.1, from coordinate 4,806 downwards.
TCGGCAGTTTCGCGGGCAACCTGGTCATCGGCGGCTCGATGCTGTTCGACCCGGCCGACGAGCCGGGCATCGAGGCCGAGCTGCTCACCCTGCACGCCGGCTCCATCACCGTCGGTGATCCGCTGATCAGCAACGGCAACATCACGCTGCTGGCGGGAGACATCTTCCTCGACGCCGACATCAGCGCCGGCGACGAAGGCGGGAAGAACGTCACGCTGGTCGCCGTCGCCTCCGACACGATGCCGGACGCGACCGGCAGCATCCACGGCCCTACGGCCGGGACGGTCGCGATCCGCGCCGGTTCGGCGGCGCTCATCGCGCCGCAGGGCGACATCGTCAACGACGAGAACATCGAACTCAGGCTGCGCGGCGGCGACGTCAACATCCTCATCAGCGCGGATGCCGAGGAGCCGGGCTTCGCGCCGACCTCGTCCGCGAACGCCGTGTCGCCGGATGCGAACAGCAACCCGCTGCTGCTGTCACTCGTGCAGGTCTTCGGGCCGTCGGTGCTGCAGAACTCGAACTTCGTCGAGGGCGTCATCGGCCTGCTGAGCACGGGCCTGGAGGCGCTGGCGGAACTGGGCTTCATCGATATCAGCGTGTTCGAGCAGGAGCTGGAGCTGATCGCCTCGGTCGGGTTCGGCATCGCGATGCCGGCGGACCAGTGCGAGGATCCGGCCGGCTGCGCCATCAGCGAGGAAGCGCTGGTGGAGGTCATCGAGCAGATCAAGGCGCGCATCGCCGAGCTCGAGGCGCGTGCCGGCGCGGAGGAGCCGGGACGGGTCGAAGCGCTGCTCGCCGGCTTCCGCGAGCAGCTCGGTCGCTACGAGAGCGAACTGGCCGCGGTGCAGGCCGCGACGAGGGCCGCCGAGACCGGCGGCAGCGAATTCGGGGACGAGTCGGGCGGTACCGGCGACGAGTTCCAGGAGTCCGAGGAGTTCGACGACGAATCGGGTGACGCGCCGGCCGACGAGTCGGACGGCGGGTCCGAACCGGACGCCGGTGCGCCGGAAGAGTTCCAGGAGGAGGAGACGGTTCCGGAAGAGGATGCAGCGCCCGAGCCGGAGGGGCAGGGCGCGTCCCCGGTCGACGAGGCCGCGCCGGCCGAGGACGAAGGCGACGACGACTTCGAGGAGTTCGAGGAGGACTTCGGCGACGGCGCCTCGCTGCGCCTGCCGGTGCTGCCGGCGGCGGTCAGCAGTTACCAGTGGATCGATACGCGGTCCAGCAACGGCCGCATCATGTGGACCGGTGACGTGGGCCTGGCGTCCCGCTACCGGGCCTACTGAGCAGCACGCACGGGAGGCGCAGGTATCCGGCATGTCGGCACAGCCCCGTTCCCAGACTCCGCTCTTCTACAAGCGCGTGGCCGCGCTCAGCCGCGAACGGCACGGCAACTGGTACATCGATCCCGAGCCGGGCTACCGGTTCGCGAAGCAGACGAACTGCGTCTACGTCGCGGGGGTCGAGTTTCCGCTGGCCTGCCGGGAATACCCGATCGTGTTCACCGCCGGGGCGGACCGGACCGTGCTGCCGGTGGTGCTGCTGGGCCTGCGGGACGAACAGAACCTGTTCGTCAACGACGCCGCCGAGTGGCAGGGCACGTACGTGCCTGCCTACGTCCGGCGCTACCCCTTCATCCTCGCGGCGGATGCGGGCGGACAGAACTTCACCGTCTGCATCGACGAGAGCTACTCGGGCTTCAACACCGTGCGCGAGGGCGAGCGACTGCTCGCGGAGGACGGCGCCCAGGGGCCGATGCTCGCGCGCTCCGTCGAGTTCCTGAAGGACTACCAGCGCCAGGCGCAGCTCACGACGGAGTTCTGCCGCGCGATCGTGGACGCCGGCGTGCTCGAGCCGGTGCAGGCCAACATCCAGACGCGTGGCGGCGAGAAGTTCGCGCTCGCGGGGTTCTCGTGCGTGGGCCGCGAGCGCCTGAAGGCCCTGTCCGGGGACACGCTGAAGGACTGGGTCGCGCGGGGCTACCTCGATCTCGTCTACGCCCACCTGCTGTCGCTCGCGAACATGAGCGCGCTCGTGGCGAGGCTGGGCTGAGGCTGACGCGATGAGAGTGACCGGCGTCGCGGATTCCGCCTGGACGCAGGCCCGGCAGACGCTTCGCCATGGCGCGCCGGCCGTGGTTGCCGGGGCCGGGCCGCGCGGGCCGGTGCCCATGCTGCCGATGCCCGCCAACGACCGCGGGCGCTTTACCGCGGAAGGGCTGGCCAGCCTCATCGGCCGGATGAGCGGCGGCTACCCCGGCGGTGCGGGCTGGTTCGTCAACGAGCGGGTATAGCCGCGACGGGCTCGCCGGCCGCCCGCATTCCGAGGCGGCGCGCGGACGCCGGTACCGTCACCCGGTCTGACATCCGGCAGGTAAGCGGGGCTGCTCACTGCCGAGGTGGCGGTTGCGGCGGGCCGCTGGTCGGCTTGTTCGGGTCCGGCGGGGTGATGGCGTATTTCTCCGCGTATTCTACGGCCAGCTTCTCGGCCTGCGCGAGTTCCTCCGCGCTCATCTGCCCCCGGCTCCGGGCCAGGTGCTCGGCCCCGGCCGCGTTGCCGAGCTTCGCGGCGACCGTGAACCAGGCATAGGCGAATTCCATGTCCCTGGGCACGCCCAGTCCCTCGGCGTAGAGCAGGCCCAGCTTGGTCTGGGCCGCGGCGATGCCCTTCTCGGCGGCACCCCGGTACCACTTCGCAGCCAGCTTGTAGTCCTGGGACACGCCCTGGCCATTCGCGTACATGACTCCGACGTAGTACTGGGCGAAGGCATGGTCGGAGGTCTCGGCCAGCGGCAGGAGCGTCTGCAGGGCACGGTCGTAGTCGCCCATTGCGTGGGCGACCACGCCGTCGTTGAAATCGGCCCGTGCCGGCGCGCTCAGGGTCGTGGCGAGGAGCATGGCCACGGCGGCGGCGAGCAGGGGGCGGCGCAGGTGTCGGACGGGCATGGTCGGGTCCTCGTGGTCAATCTGTCGGGGTGGGCGCAACACCGCAGGGCCCGTCATGCTAGCTCAAAGGAGACACGTGCGGAACGCGCACGGGCCCCGGCGCGCCCGGCGGTGCGATGTATAATCCCGGCCCGCCCATGAATTGCGAGTGAACGGTCCGATGGCCGGCAAGACTCTCTACGACAAGCTCTGGGACGCCCACGTCGTTCTTGATTACCCCGACGGCAGCACGTTGCTGTACATCGATCGGCAGCTCACGCACGAGGTCACGTCTCCGCAGGCGTTCGAGGGCCTGGCGCTCGCCGGGCGCAGCCCGTGGCGCACCGCCGCCAACATCGCGGTGTCGGACCACAACGTGCCGACCGAGAACCAGATGCACGTTACCGATCCCATCGCGCGCGAACAGCTCGCGACGCTGGCCGCGAACTGCCGCACGTACGGCATCACGCATTTCGACGTGGGCGACGTCCGCCAGGGCATAGTGCACGTGATGGGCCCGGAGCAGGGCATCTGCCTGCCCGGCATGACCATCGTGTGCGGCGACTCGCACACCGCGACCAACGGCGCCCTCGGCGCGCTCGCGTTCGGCATCGGCACCTCGGAGGTGGAGCACGCGCTCGCCACGCAGTGCCTGCTGCTGCGCAAGAGCCGCAACCTGCGCATCGAGGTGAGCGGACGGCTCGGGCCGGGCGTCGCCGCCAAGGACCTCATCCTGCACGTCATCGGGCGCATCGGCACCGCCGGCGCCACCGGCTGCACGATCGAGTACACCGGCGAGGCGATCCGCGCCCTGGGCATGGAAGAGCGCATGACTGTTTGCAACATGTCGATCGAGGCCGGTGCGCGGGCCGGGCTCGTCGCGGTCGACGACAAGACCATCGACTACGTCCGCGGCCGGCCCTATGCGCCGGCCGGGACGCTGTGGGATGCCGCCGTGGACGCGTGGCGCGACCTGCACTCCGACGCCGACGCCCGTTTCGACACTGTGGTGGAAATCGACGCCGCGGCGATCGAGCCGCAGGTGTCCTGGGGCACTTCGCCGGAGATGGTCGTGCCGATCGGCAGCCGCGTGCCCGATCCGGACGCCGAGCCCGATCCGATCCGCCGGGACGGGATGCGCCGCGCGCTCGCCTACATGGACCTGGCGCCCGGCGTGCCGCTCACGCAGGTGGAGGTCGACAAGGTGTTCATCGGCTCGTGCACCAACTCGCGCATCGAGGACCTGAGAGCCGCCGCGGCCGTGGCGCGCGGCCGGCACCGCGCGGCGAACGTGACGCGGGTGCTGGTGGTCCCGGGTTCCGGTCTCGTCAAGCAACAGGCCGAGCGCGAGGGACTCGACCGCGTCTTCCTCGAGGCCGGCTTCGAGTGGCGCGATCCCGGCTGCTCGATGTGCCTGGGTATGAACCCGGATCAGCTCCGACCGGGGGAGCGCTGCGCATCGACCTCGAACCGTAACTTCGAGGGTCGCCAGGGCTACGGCGGACGCACGCACCTGGTCAGCCCCGCGATGGCCGCCGCCGCTGCGGTCACCGGGCACTTCGTGGACGTGAGAACGCTTGTCTGAGCGGTGATCCGTGAGTCGTGATCCGCGGGGACGGTCCCGCGGCTCGCGCCCCGGATCGCGGAAACCCGCCGGCCGCGCCAACCGCCACGGATCACGGATCACAGTTCACGGATCACAGAACCATGCAACCCTTCATCACGCTCGAAGCGCTCGTCGTTCCGCTCGACCGGCCGAACGTCGACACCGACCAGATCATCCCGAAGCAGTTCCTGAAGTCGATTCACCGCGCGGGCTACGGGCCGTACCTGTTCGACGAGTGGCGCTACCTCGATCACGGCGAGCCCGGCATGGACT
>CAYOJP010000067.1:0-15615 GCA_964404305.1 uncultured Gammaproteobacteria bacterium | reverse complement strand
GCGGTGAAGACGAGGTCGGCGCCGCTGGTGGTGATCGCCGAGTCGACGATGATGTCCTGCCCGGCCCGGAAGGTGACGGTCTCGCCGTCGCCCTGGTTGGCAAGGATGAGGCCACCCCCCGACAGGCCCGCCGCGACCGTGATGTCACGGTGCGCCTGCAGCGTGATGCTGCCGGTGAGCGCTTCGAGGGCCTCGTCGCTGATGTCGAAGTCGTCGGTGAGCTGCTCGTCCGGCGGGCCCGCCTCGTCGTCGTCGGCGAACAGGATGGACGAGTCGGCGACCTGGGCGTTGTCGGTGACGGTCGCGTCGGTGATGTTGATGTCGCGCGGATCGAGCAGGATGGTGCCGACCTTGCCGTTCGCCGCGCCGGTGTCGATGCCGCCGTGGAAGGCGAGCCGCTCGTGCCCGGAAACCTCCACGTTGCCGCCATTTCCGGATACAGCGCCGCCGCGCGCGCTGATGTCGCCGTAGTAGCGCGTCGTGTGGTCGGCCCAGACGATCACCTTGCCGCCGTCGCCGTTCACGAGCGCGTCCGCGTTCAGGACGACGCCCTGCCCCACCCAGGTGACCTGGGCGTTGCGGATGGCGGGGTTCGCGCCCTGGAAATCTCCGCCCACGAGGATCTCGCCGCCGCCGGCCGCGCCGGAAGCATCCACGACCACGTCGGCGAACAGGCCGACGCGCTCGCCCAGCACCTGGGCATTGCCACCCTGGCCGTCTGCCGAGGACACGTCGACACGGCTGCCCGCGTCGAGTATCGCGGCGCCGTCGGCCACGACCTGCACGGTGCCGCCACCGCCACCGGTGCCGGCCGCGTCCAGCGTGCCGGTGTTCAGGACCGTCGCGCCCGGTCCGACGCCGACCAGGCGGATCACGCCCCCGGCATTGTCGATCCGCCCCGCCTTGACGATGCCGGAGTTGTTGATCGCCTTGTCGAAGACGGATTTCGCCGCATGCGCGGCCAGGACCACCTGGCCGCCGTCGGCGCTGATCTGCCCGGAGTTCGACACCGCGGCATCGAGCGCGCGTGCGTTCTCGAGCGTTTCGGCTTCGACCGCGAACTGCATCAGGCCGTCGCCGTCGAAATCGAGCACGACCTTGGAGCCGGACACCAGGTTCACGCGCCCGGCGCTGGCGACGATCACGCCCTCGTTGGCGACCGCGTTGCCGGCCAGCGTCACCGAGCCGCCGGTGGCGGCCTCGATCACGCCCTGGTTGATGACCACGCCGTCGGTGCCGGCCTGCGTCTCCAGCCGGTAGTTGCCGGCCATGAAATCGTCGACGTCGATCTTCCCGCCCGCCGCGACCAGGCTCTGCACGTTCACCCGCGCGGTCGGGCCGAAGAACACCCCGTTCGGGTTCATCAGGAACACGCGGCCGTTGGCCTCGAGGCGCCCGTAGATCTCGCTGGGACGCTGGTCGAAGATGCGGTTCAGGGCGGAGGCGCTGGCGCCCGGCTGACGGAACTGGACGAGTTCGTTCGACTTGACGTTGAAGCTGGACCAGTCGAGGGCGAGGTTGTGGGAGACCTGGTTGATGACGGTGGTCGTGGCGTTCGGCCGGGCCACCGACCCCTGGCCGGCGACCACCTGGCCGCCCTGCGGGCCGGCGAGGACCGGCAGGCCGTGCAGGCCGAGGACGAGCCCTGCGGCGGGGATGCAGGCGGCGCGCACCTGGCGCGCGAGACTCGCAACGGCGAGCTGACGCGGCGGGACCGCCGGGGCGCCTCGCGCGTTGCCGGGGGACCGGGGACGGGAGCGTTTCATCGTCATGGCTGTCGGGCCTCGCCTGGCCCCCGGGGCGAGTGCCGCGGGAGGCAAACCATCAGAAAAACCGCAAGTTGCGCCGATGCTAGTCCTCGCACCGGGAGCCTGCTGAGACTGCCGTCACAGCCGCGTGGCGATCGCAAGCCCCGCACGGCCCGCTAGTAGTACAGGGTGAAATCGACCCACGCCTGCGGGTCCTTGCCGTTCGCCGAGCGCGGGTCGTCGAACGGGAAGGCGATCGAGATCCGGGAGCTGAATGCGTTCGGGTTCTCGAACGAGAACGCGAAGCCGGCGCCGTCGTAGACCTGGGACGCGCCAGGGGTCAGCGGGTCGTTCACGCGGCCGTAGGCACGGTCGTAGAACAGGTGCAGGCGCAACAGTTCGCCCCAGGTCCGGTTGCCGAACATGGAGGGGGTGTCGGCGAGGCCGGGGGCGTCGATGATCCACTCGATCGAGGCGAGATAGCCCTTGTCGGCGAGCATCTCGGCCGGCTGGTAGGCCCGGACGCTGGTCGGGCCGCCGATGGAGAACTGCTCCGCGGCGACCAGCAGGTCGCTCGAGTACTGGCCTTCGAAGCGGAACAGCAGCGAGTGGTGATTGAGCTTCTCGTTGAGGATGCTCAGGGCCTGCAGCCGCTGGTAGGTCAGGAACAGCTTGTCGAACTCGCCGGTCGCGAAGCGCCGGTTGTCGTCGACGCGGCTCGGGCTGACGGACGCTTCCGACACGGTGCCCTGCCCGCCCATGGCGCCCAGCAGGTCGTTGAAGCCGTGGGAGATCTGCGCCTGGGCGAAATTCAGGCCGGAGAACCGGGTGTCGACCGAATCGTAGTTGACCTCGAACATCAGCGGGGCGAGGTTGTCGATCGACACCGGCCGGCCGCGCGCCTTCGTCTGCGAGCGCTTGCGCGAGAGGTCCAGCCGCGCCGACAGGTTGCGCTGCCGCCCCCGCAGGATCTGCTTCTCGATCGAGGCGTGCAGGTTGCGGGTCGCGGTGAAGATCTGTTCGTCGCGCAACGCGCCCCGGACGTCGAACTTGTCGACGTCGTAGTTGACGTTGAGCCGGTAGCTCGGGTCGAACCACAGCGGCCGCATGTATTCGATGCGCCAGTAGTACAGATCGCGCGGCGCGGCGGTCACCTGCCCGGTGCCCGACAGCCGGTCGGCCGCCCCGGTGACGTTGTTCACGTCGACGTCGAGCTGGTAGCGCTTCTGCCCGGTCTCCGCCAGGCCGTGGTTGTCGTGCCGCAGGCGCGCCTCGAGGCGGCGTTCCTCGCTCACGTTCAGCACCAGGTCGGCGGCGCCCACTTCCACGCCGGGCTGGAACACGCCGTTCACGCCGAGGCCCGGGTACTCGGTGATCCCGAGCAGTTCCGACTCCATCTGCTCTTTCGTGATCGGCTGCGCGAGGTGCTTGTCGAACGGCTTCTGCAGGATTTCCGCGGTATAGCGCTTGTTGCCCTCGACCAGCACGCGACCGAGCCGGCCTTCCAGCACCTGCACCTTCACGACCCCGTCCTGCACGTCCTGCACTGGAATGAAGGCCTGCGCGAGGATGAGGCCCTTCGCGCGGTAATAGCGGGTGACCTCGCTCGAGACGTCGGTCAGGCGACCGACGGTGAAGCCGTCGGCGCGCTCGCCGCGCTTCTGCTCGAGCAGCGCCTGGATTTCCTCGACGCTGACGCCGAACTCAGGCCGGTCCTCGGCACCGACAAGTTCGAACCGCGTGACCACGATCCTGTCGCCCTCGTCGATGTCGAGCGGGCGATCGGCCACGGGCGGGACAGTGATGACTTCCGGCGCCGGCGCCGGCGGCTGCATGCGGCGTTCCTCGCCCGGGCGGATCGCGCCGGGCCGGACCGCATCGGGGAGCGTGGGACCGCCGGCAGCCGCTGATCCGGCGACGACGACCAATGCCGCTGTCAGCGGCAGGCGGCGTGCGGGACTGCTCCGTGTGGCGGGCTTCTTCGTCCCCATCAATCCGTACCGCAGGCACTCGCCGGCCGACGCGCGTCCCCCTCGACGCGCGCCAGCAACCGAACCGTGAGCGGTGCCCCGTGGTTCAAAGAGTTAGCGTTGCGCCAGTATAACCACCGGCGTGCGTCCGCCGCAACGGACGTAAGTGCCGCGCCCGCATGAGGTTCATTCGCTAATGAATTGAAGGCGCGGTCCTTTTCCGCAGGCGCCTCCACGCCCGCCCGGTCCGGTCCCGCTCAGCTGCCCGCCGTCGTGTCCGCGGTCACCGGCGCGGTCGATGGCGGCGGCTCCGCGGCGAGTTTCTGGCGCCAGCCCTCCAGCTCGTCGGCCGGGTAAGGGGCCGGGTACGCCTCGCGGGCCTTGTTGATGAGCTGCATCCGGGCCTGCGCACCGGCCTCGCGCAGGAGCAACTGGCGGACCTCCGGTCCGGCCTCCTCGTAACTGAGCTCCCGGGCCGGAACGACGCCGCCCCGGCGCACGAGGTGGATGCCGGTCGAGGTCCGGACCGGCTCGCTGATAGCGCCATCCTTGAGCGCCAGCACCTCGGTCCGCACCTCCGGCAGCAGGTCGTTGACCGACACCAGGCCCACGTAACCCCCCGCGAGGCGGCTGCCCGCATGCCCGGAATACCGCGCCGCAGCATCCGCGAAGGTCAGCTTGCCGGAGCGCAGTTCCTTCAGCACCGTCTGGGCCTCGGCCGCCGAGGTCTGGCGCTCGGTGTCGCCGGCGTCGGCCGCCAGCGGCCAGAAGATCTGCCACAGGTGCACCCGTTGCGGCGTGGCGAAGGCCTTGCGGTTGTCGTCATAGAACTTGCGCAACTGCTCCTCGGTCGGGAAGTCCGGGCCGAGCGCCTTCCGGATCAGGACGTTCAGGTAGGCCTCGGCCAGTGCCCGCTCCGCCTGGCGCTGGACCACGAAGGCGACATTCGCGTTCTGCTCGAGGTCGCTCGCGCGGGCGGCGGCGAGCACCGAGCGCAGGCCGGCCTCCGAATCGACGAACGCCTGGAAAGCCTTCGGATCCGCGAGCAGCGCACTGCGCTGGGGCGCCGCCAGCAGTCCGAGCATGCCCTGGATGTCGGCGTACCCCACCGGCCCCGAGGACGTCAGCGAGCCGGAGGTCGCCGGCGCCACCGACGCGGGGGCCGCTGCCGCGGCGGCGTCGGTCCGGCCCGGGCTGACGGCGCCCCCGTCCGTCCCGGTCCCGCGACCGATCGTCAGCGCCGCGCCTATCAGACCCCCGGCCACGATCAGCAGGCCGTAACCCAGTACCTTGTTCATTCCGGCTCCCACGCGTTCGACTCCTCCCGCCAGCGGTCACGGTGCGGAGCATTCTAGCGGCTCGCGCCGCGGCCGTGAGGCGGCGACTCCGGGCGGTTAAATTCTGCGCCGGTAGTCGCCCCCCGGGGGGGGCGCTACCCGACGACGCTAATCTGTTATTCTAAAATGCGTTCCGTCGCGTTGTTGAGGCACTTGCTAGCCTCCCGGCAGGGGCCGGACGCGCTTGGAAAACCCAGGGACCGGAATCGCAGGACCACTCGCTGCTGACACGTCATGGCGCCCAGAACCCAGAACCTCGCCATCCTGTTCGCCGACGTCAGCGGCAGCACCCGACTCTTCGAACTGCTGGGCGACGTCACCGCCCGGCACAAGATTGCAGAGGTGCTGGAACTCCTCTCGGACGTCACCGCCCGGTACAAGGGCACCGTCATCAAGACCATCGGCGACGAGGTGATGTGCACCTTCCCGACCGCCGAGGCCGCGGTCAACGCTGCCTGCGAGATGCACGAGTCGCTGGAAGACGAGGCGACCGAGATGACGGAGAAGGGTCCCATCTCCCTGCGGATCCGGGTCGGATTGCATTTCGGCCCCGCCATCCTCGAGGGCGGCGACGTCTTCGGCGACGCCGTCAACGTCGCGGCGCGCATGGCGTCGCAGGCCAAGGCCGGCCAGATCATCACCACCCAGTCCACGGTCGAGACCCTGCCGCCGGTCCTGCGCGCGAGCACGCGCTTCGTCGACCGCGCACCGGTGAAGGGCAAGAAGGAGACGATCGACATCTTCGAGGTGATCTGGCAGCAGGAGGACGTGACCCGGATGTCGACGGCGGTGCTGGCCGACAAGCCTCCGTCCGCCACCATGACCATTCTCTACCAGGATGCGAAGGTCGTCCTCAACGAGGACCGCGCGGCTGCGGTGCTGGGGCGCAGCAAGACCGCCGACGTCGCCGTCAACGAGAGCCTCGCCTCCCGGCAGCACGTGAAGATCGAGTACCGCCGCGGCAAGTTCTTCATCGTGGACCAGAGCACCAACGGCACGTACGTCAAGCTGGCCAACGACGAGATCGCCTTCCTGCGCCGGGAGGAGATGCCGCTGTCCGGGTCCGGGCTCATCAGCCTCGGGCGCTCGTTCGCGGAGGATCCGCAGGACGTCGTCCACTTCATGTCGGACACCTGAGGCTGTCATGGCGCAGGCGATCGTCGGCCGCGCGACGCGCCGCCCGCTCCGGACGAGCGCCACCGGACCGGTCCCGCCCAGGTGAATCGCGAGCCCGTCACATGGACCTCGGCGACCGTGAGCCACGTCGGGAGCGTGCGGCGCCTGAACGAGGATTCCTGCCTGGACCACGGCAGCATCGGGCTGTGGGTGGTCGCCGACGGAATGGGGGGGCATCACGCGGGCGATCTCGCCAGCCAGCTCATCGTCAACACGCTCGCCGCGCTCGGCCCGCAGTCGTCGCTCGCGGCGTTCGTGGACGCCGTGGAGGACGGCATCCTCGCGGCCAACGACCGGCTCGTGCGCATGGGCGCCGAGACCAGGCAGACCAGCGGCAGCACGGTCGTCGCGCTGCTCGCGCACGGGCGCCACGGCGCCGTGCTGTGGGCCGGCGACAGCCGCCTGTACCGGTACCGCGACGGCCGGCTGGAGCAGATCTCGCGGGATCACTCGCAGATCGAGCTGTACGTCGAGCGCGGCCTGCTCACCCGCGAGGAGGCCATCGGCCACCCCGCGGCGAACATGGTCACGCGCGCGGTGGGCGCCAGCGCGGATCTGCGGCTCGAAGCCGACGTGTTCGAACTGCTGCCGGGCGATCGCTACCTGCTGTGCTCGGACGGCCTCGACAAGCACGTGTCCGACGAACTCATCGCCGGGATCGTCGGGACAGGGACGCCGGCGCAGGCCGCGCAGGCGCTCATCGACGCCACGCTCGAGCGCGGCGCGCATGACAACGTGACGGTCGCGCTGGTGGAGATCGCCGGGCCGGAAGGCCGGCCGGATCCCGCCCCCGGCGACGCCGTCGCCGGATCCGCGGTACCACGAGATTAAAGGGGCTCGGCCTTGGCGGACTTCAAGACAGCACTGCAGGCGCTCTCCCGCGGCCAGTTGAGCGAGGAGCAGATCGTCGCCAACCTCGACAAGCTGCTGCGCAAGTCGCCGAAGCTCGCGCCGCAGATCCTCGGCGAACTGCGCGAGGCCTACGGCTCGGACCTCATCAACGCCCAGGTCTACGCCTCGCTCAAGAAGCGCGTGCAGGACATCGCCGGCGTGCCGGTCGCGGCCGGCGGCGACGCCGACGAGGCCACGCGGTTCGCCGGCGGCGCCGACGACGCCACGGAGATGCTCACCGACGCCGATCGCTCCGCGATCGCCGAGGAGGCGCGCACCCAGGTCGATACCGGCCGCACCGGCGGCGGGGACACGACGGGCGGGGTGGATTTCGATCTCAGTTCCCCGAGCACCGGCACCGGCGCCGACTCCTGGACACCGAGCACCGGGACGGGCGCGACCGGCACGGGCTGGTCGCAGCCGGGCCGCGGCCTGCCCGCCGAGCCGCTGAAGATCGAGCCGGGCACCGTCATCAAGGAGCGCTTCCGCCTGCACGAGGTGCTGGGCGTGGGCGGCATGGGCACCGTGTACCGCGGCGTCGACCTGCTCAAGGAAGAGGCGCGCGATCGCAACCCCTACGTCGCCCTGAAGGTCCTGAACGAGGATTTCAAGCAGCACCCGGACGCCTTCATCGCCCTGCAGCGCGAGGCCAGCCGCCAGCAGAAGCTGGCGCACCCGAACATCGCCACGGTCTACGACTTCGATCGCACCGGCGCGACCGTCTACATCGTGATGGAGCTGATGGAGGGCATGCCCCTCAACAACTACATCAAGAAGACGGTGCGCGCCAAGGGTGGCCTGTCCTTCGAGGAGGCGTGGCCGATCGTGCAGGGCCTGGGTGCCGGCCTCATCTACGCGCACGAGCGCAAGATGGTTCACTCGGACTTCAAGCCGGGCAACTGCTTCCTGCTGAAGGACGGCAACGTCAAGATCCTCGACTTCGGCATCGCGCGCGCGGTCAAGAACCCGCTGGCGGCCGAGGGCGAGGGCGAGAAGACCCTCTTCGACCCGGGCAAGCTGGGCGCGCTGACGCCGGCCTATGCGAGCGCCGAGATGCTCGAGGGCGAGGACCCCGACACGCGCGACGACATCTACGCGCTCGCCTGCGTCGCGTACGAGCTCATGACGGGCAAGCACCCGTTCAACAAGCTGCCGGCCAACGCCGCGCGCGACAACAAGCTCCTGCCGGCGCCGGTCAAGGGGCTGACGCGCCGGCAGATGAAGGGGCTCATGCGCGGCCTGGGCTTCGCGCGCAAGGATCGCAGCCAGACGGTGCAGCAGTTCCTCGAGGAGTTCGAGGGCAAGAGCTACTGGTACAAGAACCCGTTCGTCATCGCCGGGGCCGCCGCCGCGCTCATCGCCATCGCCGGCATCGGCCCGCTGGTGGGGTACCTGGAGAGCAAGAAGATCGACGCCGCGATCGCGGACCTCGCCTCCGGCGACGCAGCGCGCATCGAGCTGCAGCTGCAGCAGCTGCCCAAGCTGGGCAAGGTGCCTGATCCGGCCTTCGACCAGGAAGCCGAGATCCGCATCCTGGAGCAGGCCCGCGAGGGCATCGTGGGATATTACGAGTCGCAGGTGAACGCCAGGGTCGCCGCCAACGACTACCCGGGCGCCAATGCATTGCTCGAACAGCTGGCCCTGCTGTATCCCGACTCCACGCGCACGGCCGAGGTCAAGGAGACCTTCGACCAGAACCGCAACACCCTGCTCGCCCGGCTCGAGGGCCGCTACCAGAGCGCGCTCGACGAGGGCCGCCTGCTGCCCGACGAGTCCGCGGACGACGTCGGCGACGTGCTCGCCGCGCTGCGCCAGGTCCAGGCCAACCACCCGCTGCTCGCCGACCCGCGCCTGTCCGCCGCGCTGTCGCGGCAGGCCGAGCAGGCACTGGCGAACCTCGACTTCGATGGCGCCGCGCGCACCGTGCAGGAGGGCGAGGCGCTCATCGCCCTGTTCGCCCCCGGCAAGAAGGACATCACCCTGCTGAACATGCGCGACAAGGTCGGCAACGAGCGCGAGCGCGCCGAGCAGTCGACCATGATCGCCAGCGCCGAGGACGCGATCCGCGGCCGCCAGGACACGCTCACCGACCTGCCTGCCTACGGCGCGGTCGGCGATGCCATCGCGACCCTCGCCCGCCTCGCCCCGGAGAATGCGCTGTTCGGCGAGGTGTCGGCGAAACTGCGGCCCCTGCTCGATGCCGAGATCGCGCGCGTCCGCGGCAGCCAGGACTGGGCCGCCGCAGATCCGCTCGTCGGCGCCTGGCGCCCGATGGTCTCCGCGCTCGGCTACGACGCGGCGCTGTTCGAGATCGACACCGGTTCCATCGACTTCAACCGCACGCAGGACGGTCTGCTCGGTCGCCTGGTCGCGGCGGTGGCCGCGGGCAACCTCGCCCCGGATGCGGCGGCCGTCGCCGCCGAGATCGAGGCCGCCGCCCCGGGCAGCCCGCGGGCACTGGCGGCGCGCGCCCTCGTCGCGCGAGCGCACCTGCGGCAGGCGCGGCTCGCCCGCGCCGCCGGCGACTTCGACAAGGCCCGCAAGGACCTGGCCGCCGCGCAGGCGCTCAAGCCGGACGCGGCGACCCTCGCCGCACTGGCGGCGGAAAGCGACACCCTCGGCAAGCTCGAGAAGCTCGATGCCGCCGGCCGCGAGGCGCTCGCTGCCTCGCAGCAGGCCGAGGTGAGTGCCGCGCAGCAGCAGGTCGATGCCGCGCTCGCGGCGCTGGTGCCGACCCCGGTCGGCACGCGCGCGGTGCTCGCCGCCGTCGATCGCCTCGAGGCGCTGGCACCGACCGATCCGAAGATCGTCGCGACCCGCACGAGCGTCGCCGACCGGCTGGCCGAGGCGGCCGACACGGCCAGCAAAGCGGGCGACTGGAGCATCGCGCTCGCCAACCTGCGCGACGGGCTCGGCCTGATGCCGGAGTCCACGCGGCTGGCGCAGACCCTCGCGCGGCTGCAGGACGGCGCCGCGACCGCGATCGCAGCCGCCAAGGACAAGGCGATCGCCGACGGCAAGGCCGAGCTGGAGCGCCTCGCCGCCGCGCCGACCTTCGACCGCGAATGGAACGCCGCGGTGCAGGTGGCGTATGCCAAGCTCGCGCCGATCATGCCGGCGAACGATCCCTGGCTCGTGGAGACCGGGCGCAGGCTCGCGGGCCTGTACGTCACCAGCGCGGCGCAGCTGCGCGCCGAGCAGCGCTACGAGCAGGCCGGCTCGCTGCTCGCCAAGGCCGAGCGCTATGCGCCCGATCTGCCCGAGCTCGCCAGCGAGCGGACCGCCCTCGCGTCCGCAGAGGCGCAGTTCAAGCAGGCCCAGGAGGAAGAGCTGCGCAAGGCCGAGATCGACAGCCTCAAGCAGAGCCTGGTCACGCAGGCCAAGGCCAAGGACGTCTCGAACGCCAAGACGACGCTCGACAAGCTGAAGGCGCTGGTGCCGGCCGACGATCCGTTCGTCACGCAGGAGGTGCCGAAGCTCCTCGCCGATGCGTACCTGAAGTTCGCCGAGAGCCAGGAGAAGAAGGGCAACGTGCTCGCGGCGCTCAGGATCGCCCGCGAGGGCCTCGCCATCGCCCCGGACAACGCCGGCCTGAAGCAGGCCGAGCGCGCATTCGCGGTCGACGGCTCGGTGGCCGAACTGGAGAAGATTTACAGGGAAGAGGTCACGCCGGACAAGGCGGCGGTGCAGAAGCTGTGGGCGGACCTGCAGGCGCTGAACGGCACCAGGTACGCCGAGCAGACCGGCGTGCAGACGCAGACCCTGCTCGCGCGCATCAACCCGCTGCTCGCCGGCACGCCGACGCAGAACCAGTACACCGAGGCCTGCGGCCTGTACGAGGCCCTGGGCAAGGACGTGCTGCCGCCGAGCGAGGGGCTGACCGCTGTCGGGGAGCGCTGCCGCGCCGGCCCCGGGCCGGCGAAATGCGACGCCTGCACCGGTATCTCGAAGAGCCTGGGGGTGTTCCAGCTGAGCGCCGCGCAGAAGCTGCTCGTCGCCGCGCTGGAGGATCCCGCCGTCAAGGACCACCCGCAGTTGAAGGGCCTCGACGCCAGGCTGAAGAAGGCGCTCGCCGCCGGCGAGGAGGCCGTCAAGGTCGCGCAGGCCGAGCAGGGCAGGCTCGAGGACAAGAAGCAGGTCACCCAGGACGAGTACGACCAGGCGAAGTACCTCATCGAGTCCATCGGGGCGGCCTGGCAGGACTACCCGCAGATGCAGTCCATGCAGGACTGGCTGAAGGAACTGGAGAAGAAGATCCGGCGCGACGTCACCGGCCCGGCCGGGACGGGTGCCGTCCTCGCGCCCGGGCGCGTCACCCAGCGCACGCCGGTCGCGCCGTACACCGCCGCCTCCCCGGCCGTCTGCAAGGACGCTCTGGCGGGCTACGGCCTGCGCAAGAAGGGGCAGTGCTTCAGCTGGGTGGATGCCAACAAGCGCGGCCCGATGATGGTCGTCGTGCCCGCCGGCGGCGGCAATGCCCAGGCCTTCGCCATCTCCAAGTACGAGGTCACCTACTTCGACTACAACCACTTCTGCACGGTCAGCGGCTGGTGCAAGCCGTTCCCGGTGTCGAAGGAAAAGCTGCCGCTGCCGGTGACGGGCATCCGCATCGAGGACGCCAAGGCGTACCTGGAGTGGCTGTCGCGCCGCACGGGCGCGACCTGGCGCCTGCCGACCGCGGCTGAGTGGCAGTATGCCGCGGAAGCTGCAGGCAAGCAGCCGAAGAAGGACTACAACTGCCGCCTCGAGCAGGGCGGGCAGGTCCTGAAGGGCAGTTCGGTGATGGCGGTCAACACCGGCAAGCCGAACGGCTGGGGCCTGTTCCACTACGTCGGCAACGTGCAGGAGTGGGTGACGTCCGGCGCCGGCATCGTGGTGCGTGGCGGAGCGTTCCAGGACAGCTTCTCCAAGTGCGACATCTCGCTCGAGCGGCCGCACGACGGCACGCCGGACGAGGTCACGGGCTTCCGCGTCGTCCGGGAACTCGGCTGAGCGGGCAGGCCATGGCGACGCGCGCCGAACCGCGACGGATGGAAGCGGCTACGCATGCCTGAGACGGCCCTGCGCAAGCTCGCGCGGCGGTATGCCGAGGGCGGGATCGAACGCGATGACTACCGCCGCCAGCGGGCCTCGCTGGTCGAGTCGGTCGTGACGGGGATCCCGCTGCCCGAGGAGGTGGAAATCGAGGCCGAACTGGAGCGGGAGGATCCGACCAGGACCGGCGAGACAACCACGACGACGGCGACCGTTCCGGTCTGGCAGACCGAGGCTGTCGGCGACGCGACTCTGCCGATGGCGCGGCCGCCGCGGCGCGGCCGGGCAGTGCCGATGCTCATCGGGGCGGGCGTGCTGGTGGTCGCGGTCGCCGCCGCGGTCCTGCTGTCGGGCGGCGACGAGCCGCCGCCGGCCCCGCCCGCGGTCGCGGCGACCCCTGCGGCGCCCGATCCGCTCGTGTCATTCATCGAGCGGGGCGACTGGAGCCTGCAGGCGATGGGCGACCTGGGCGCGCAGTGGCAGGCCCTCGAGCTCACCGCGCGCGCCGCCATCGCGGAAGGGCCCTCGTTCCGCCGGATCGCCGATGCGATCCACGAGCAGTTGCAGGAGGAACGTTCGCTCGCCGCGCTCGACCCGAAGATCCAGCAGCCCGAGCGGCAGCGTGCGCTGCTCGACCTCGCGTCGATCCTGGCGCTCGAGGATGCGCGGATCGATGCGGACGCGACCGTGCTCGAGGCGCTCGCCCCGCCCGGACAGGGGCCGGGGCTGCGACCCGACGCGCCGCTCGCCACGCTGCCCCCGGTGGCGACTCCGCCCGAGGCCCTGCCCGGCCAAGCCCCGCCCGCGGCGGCCGCGAACCCGCCCGCTGCGCGGGCACCGGCGACCGCACCGACGCCGACGCCGGCGCCGGCCGCCGCCGCGCCGGCCGGCGACTCGGCCTGGCTCTCGGCGCAGGATCCGCGCGCATACACGCTGCAACTGTTCGCGGTCCGCAACGACGACAAGCTGCGCGAACTGCGCGCCCTGCATCCGCAGATCGAGCTGCGCGCACTGCCGTCGGCCGATCCGTCCGTCCGCTACCGCGTCGTCCACGGCGTGTTCCGCGATCCGGAGGCCGCGCAGGCGGCCTTCTCCCGGCTGCCAGCCGCGTTGACCTCGCAGTCCGCCAGACCGATCGTCAAGTCGTTCGGCGACCTGAGCGCGCAGACGCGCGCGCAGCGCTGAGCCGGCCGCGATGCAGCCGAACGTCGATCCGGGCGAGGTCGCCAGGTTCGATGCGCTTGCCGGCGCCTGGTGGGATCCGCAGGGCGAACTGCGCACGCTGCACGACCTCAACGTCGCGCGACTGGCGTGGCTCGAGCGCTCCATCGACCTCCCGCAGCACGAGGCGATCGACGTCGGCTGCGGCGGGGGCCTGCTCAGCGAGGGCCTGGCCCGGCTCGGCGCGCGCGTGACCGGCATCGACGCGGCGCCGGCGGCGATCGCGGCGGCGGCCGCGCACGCCGCGGGCGGCGGCCTGGCGATCGATTACGCCGTGGCGACCGCGGAGGACCGTGCCCGGACGCATCCCGGCCGCTACGACCTCGTGACCTGCATGGAGCTCATCGAGCACGTGCCCGAACCGGCGGCGCTGGTGGCCGCATGCGTCGCCCTCGCCCGCCCGGGCGGCGACCTCGTGTTCTCGACCCTGAATCGCACGCCCGCCGCCTGGCTGCTCGCGGTGGTGGGCGCGGAGTACGCGCTGCGCCTCCTGCCCCGCGGCACGCACGACTATGCGCGCTTCGTGCGTCCGTCCGAGCTCGCGCGCTGGCTGCGCGCCGCGGGCGCCGACACCCTCGCCATCCGCGGCATCGCCTACGATCCGTTCACCCGTCGCGCGCGCATCCGCGACGGCGCGGCGGTCAACTACCTGCTGCACGCGCGCCGCCCGGAGCGGCGCGCGTAGCGCCGCCCGCGCGCGGCCCGCGACCGGCGCGGCGGCGTGGCGCCATGGCCAGCACGGGCAGGCGGGCACGCCGATGACCATCGCCGCGGTACTCCTCGACCTCGACGGCACGCTCGCCGACACGGCGCCCGATCTGGCCCGGGCGCTGAACGCGCTGCGCGCCCAGGAGGGCCTGCCCGCGCTGCCCTACGGGCCGATCCGCGAACGCGTGTCGGCCGGCAGCTATGCGCTGCTCGAACTCGCCTTCGGCGTCACGCGCGCCGACGCCGCCTGCGCCGGCCTGCGCGAGCGGCTGCTCGACCTCTACCACCGCGACATCGCGCAGGCGACGCGCCTGTTCCCGGGCATGGACGCCGTGCTCGCGGCACTGGAGGCCGACGGCATCGCCTGGGGCATCGTCACCAACAAGCCCGGCTGGCTCACCGCCCCGCTGCTCGCCGCGCTGTCGCTCGGCGAGCGCGCAGCCTGCGTGGTCAGCGGCGACACCGTGGCGCGGGCCAAGCCCGACCCGGCACCGCTGCTGGAGGCCGCGCGGCGCGCCGGCATCGCGCCCGGACGCTGCCTGTACGTGGGCGATGCGCAAGCCGACATCGAGGCGGGCCGGCGCGCCGGGATGCGTACGCTGGCGGCGACCTGGGGCTACCGGCTGCCAGGCGAGGATCCCGCCGCCTGGGGCGCGGACGCGCTCGTCGACGCGGCGCCCGCGATTCTAGACTGGGTCGCCCGGACCGTGTCCGGATGAAGCGCGCGCCACACGGGGCGGGAGCATGAGCCTCGACGCTCTGGCGATCGGCGCGCCGGGCACGGACCTCCACTACGCACTCCTGTACGAAGAGCCGCGCCTGCGCGACACCGTCGTCACGCTGTTCGCGCTGCATGCCGAGATCGACGCGGTGCCGCGGACCTGCTCCGATCCCGGCATCGCCCGCGTGAAGCTCGCCTGGTGGCAGGAGGAAGCCGCGCGCTGGGAGGCAGGCGCGCCGCGTCACCCGCTCACGCAGCGGCTCGCCGCGGCGGCCGCCGGCCTGCCGCTGCCGCGGGACACGCTCACCGGCATCGCCGCCGCGGTCGCCGCCGGGTTCGCCGCCGAAACCCCGCCCGCGCTCGCGGCGCTGGAGGAGGAATTCGAGCGCACGAACGGCGCGCTGTACACCGCGTGGGCGGCGCTCGCGGGCCGCGACGACCCCGACACGCGGGCGCGCATGCGCGCGCTCGGCACGACACTCGGCCACTGGAGCGCGCTGCGTGACGCTCGCCTCGATCTCGCCGCCGGGCGGGTCCGGCTCGCGCGCGAGGATCTCCTGGCCTGCGGCGCGACGCTCGCCGAGCTGTCGCTGCACCCCGCCGGCCCGCTGGCCTGCGCACTCGCCCGGCGGCTGGTCGAACGCACCCTCGCCCGCCTCGACGCCATCGCGACCGGCCTGGAGCCGTCCGGCCGCTGGCACCTGCGCGGCCCGCTCACGCACGCCGCCATCGCCCGCGCGACGCTGCTCGAGGTCGCGGCCGACGGCCACGCCACCTTCGCCAGGCGGATCGCGCTCACGCCGCTGCGC
>CAYOJP010000066.1:0-15808 GCA_964404305.1 uncultured Gammaproteobacteria bacterium | reverse complement strand
GCGCCGTGCGAGGATGGCGATGCCCACGACGAGCAGCCCGACGAACCAGGCGAGGGACCATTCGGCCATGGACAGGCCGAGGAAGATCCAGTCGACCTGCGCGCATTCACCGCTGCCCTTGAAGACCTTCTCGAGGGTCTTCAGCAGCGGGTAGACATCGAGGAGGTACTCGAGGCCGGGGCCGCACTCGGGCACCTTGTCCGCGGGCAGGTGCTGCAGCCAGACCTGCCGTCCGGCGGTGGCGACGCCACCGGCCGCGGCCAGGGCGAGCAGACCGCCGTACACGCGGGCACCGCCGCGGCGCGGGTGGTGCACGGCCGCGATGAGCGCGATGAGACCGCAGGCGAGGTAGAACGCCCGCTGGATGATGCAGAGCGGGCAGGGCTCGAGGTGCTCGACGTGCTGGGCGTAATACGCGTACCCGAGCAGGCCGGCGCAGGCCAGGAACACGAACACGAAAGCCCAGCGCGTCACTACCGGCACCCCCGGGTCGGCGTTGCGTGCATGATACGCCGGGCGCAGGGGTGAGCGCACCCGGCCCGGGCGCCGCCCGGCATCAGTCGCAGGCCCGGACGTCGTCCGCGGCGAAGTGGTCGGCGAAGTAGGCCAGGGCGCGGCGTTCGAGCCAGTAATCGGGGGCCCAGGGCCGCGTGCCACCGACGAATCCCGCGTGACCGCCCGCGTCGCTGACCTCGAGCTGCACGGCGCCGGGCAATTCATGCGGGGCCGGGATCGCGGCCGGGGTCATGAACGGATCGTCGCGAGCGTGCAGGATCAATGTCGGGCGGGTGATCCCGGCCAGGTAGCGGCGGCTGCTCGAGCGCGCATAGTAGTCATCGACGCCGGCGAACCCGTGCAGCGGGGCGGTGACGGCGTCGTCGAACGCCCGGAACGTCCGCAGGGACTCGAGTCCGTCGAGGTCGATGCGCCCGGCGAGCGCGCGGGCGCGGGCGCGGGTACGTGCACGCAGGCTCCTCAGCAGATGCCACTGGTACAGGCGGGACGCGCCACGCTCGAGGCGGCCGGCCGCGTCGGCCAGGTCGAAGGGCACCGACACCGCGACCGCCGCCGCGACGCCGGCCGTCGCGCCGGTCTCGCCGAGGTATTTCAACAGCACGTTGCCACCGAGCGAGAAGCCGATCGCGACCCGGGGGACGTCCGGATGCCGCGCCGCCAGCACGCGGAGCAGGTGCGCGAAGTCGCCGGTGTCGCCGGAGTGGTAGCTGCGCGGCCGGCGGTTCGGCACGCCGCTGCAGCCGCGGAAATGCATGAGCACGGCGCGATAGCCGGCGGCGGTGAGCGCCGCGAGGACCCCCACCGCGTAGCGCGAGCGCAGGCCGCCCTCCAGGCCGTGCAGGACGATCGCGATCGGACCGCCGGCCGGGCCGGCCCAGGCGAGGTCGACGAAGTCGCCGTCGGGAAGCTCCAGCCGCTCGGCCGTCGTCGCCGGACGGCGTGGCCGGCGGGCGAGGGCGGCCCACAGCGTCTGCCTGTGCGGACCCGGCAGCCACCATGCCGGCCGGAAGGGCGGGTGCGCCGGCATCGGCCGGGCCTCAGGTGACGGGGTAAGGCGGCTCGCGCAGGCGCACGAGCGGCCCGGAGCGGTCCCCCAGGTGCAGCGGGGCGCCCGCATGCTCGATGACGGCGACCGCGAGCAGCGCCACGGTACCGTCGGCCGCGCGCGCGGCGTCGAGGACCTCGCCCGCGGGCTCGCCGGCCGCGCCATCCTCCCCCGCGGCGACGAGGGCGGTGCCCGCCGCCGGCGGCTGCGCCACGGTCGAGCTGCCGACAAAGAGCCGGCGCTTCAGGCCACCCTTGAACTTCAGGCGCGCGACGATCTCCTGGCCGGGGTAGCAACCCTTGTCGAAGCTCACGGCGCCGAGGCATTGCAGGTTCAGCATCTGCGGCACGTAACGCTCGCTGGCGGCGGCCCCGACGTGGGGCAGCCCGGCGGCGATGTCCTGCGCGCGCCAGCGCTCGACGTTGCCGGGCGGCGTCGCGCCGGTGGCGCGGCGCGCCAGTTCGGCGAGTGCTTCGCGCGTGCCGACCGCCAGCCAGCGAGGTCCGGGGCCGGCGACCCCGATCACCGAGCACTCCGCGACCGGGCGCACGTCGTCGAGACTCGCCGGCAGCTCCTGCAGCCGGATGCCGGCCGGATCACCGACCAGCCCGCACACGGCGTGCGTCCCGCCGGCGTCGACGAGTTCGACCTTCGCCCGCAGCACGTACATGCGCAGGCGCCTCAGCACCGGCTCGAGGAGGTCGCGCGCGAGCACGAGGAGCCAGTCGGTGTCGGTCTGCACCACGCGCAGCGTCGCGATCACGCGGCCCTGCGCCGTGCACCAGCCGGCGATCTGGCTGACGCGCGGCGACACGCGGCGCACGTCGCTCGTGAGCTGGGCGGCGAGGAAGTCCCGCACGTCGGCGCCGCGCGCGACGATGACCGCGAGGTGCGCGAGGTCGTAGCGCGTGCAGTCGGCGTCAGCCATCGGCCGGGAGTCCTCCGTCGGCCGCGATTCGCGCCAGCAGCGCGCGCACGGCCGGGTCGGGATGGGTGGCGTGGCCGGTGAGCCAGCCGTACAGGTGCGGATCCTGCTCGTCCAGGAGCGCGACGAAGCGGGCGCGGTCCGGCCCGTCGAGCGCGTCCCAACGGGCCTCGAGGAAACCGCCCAGCAGCACGTCGAGTTCCTTCATGCCGCGCCGGCAGCGCCAGCGCAGGCGGCCGGGCGCGGCGGCGCTCATGTGTGGAACGCGGACTGGGGCGGAAGGTCGGCCACGGCACGATTATGCCGTGCGCGACCGGGGGGCGTCAGCGGCCGACGAAGCAGTCCCGTTGCGCGGATACCTGGCGCAGGGCGTCCAGGCGACGCTCCACCGCCGCGACGCGCTGGCGCTCGTAGTAGGACTCGACGGCGGTGGCGCTGAGCAGATACCACGCCGAGGTCGTCACCGTGCCGAGGAAGGCGATCGCCTGGTTGCGCGGATCGTCGTAGTAGGCCGGCGTGTAGGAGGCGGTCCGCGCGTACAGGCCGACGCGTTCGTAGTACAGGTCCGCGCAGGTTCTGTTCCAGTCGCCTGCCTGCGGCTCGGGGATGGGCGGCCCGTCGGGGATCGTGGTGATACCGCCGGCCACGGCCCGCACCGCGCCGCGCATCCCGGCCAGGGTCGGCGGCGCGACGGTGGGGGTGACCGGTCCGACCGGTTCGAAGCCGGGCTCGGCCGGCGCAGCGCCGGCCGCCAGCACGAGGGTGAGCGCCAGCGCGGCGCCGGCCGGGGCGGGAAGACGGTGACCGATGGCGACGGGCATGACCGGGTATCGGCCGGACCGGCGGCCGGGTTGAGCGCCGGACGGGAAGAATGAGGGGCCTTGCGGCCCCTTCTGCAGGCTCCGTCGGGCCGTGTGCCTACTTCGCGGGCTCGAGGTACAGGAAGCCGAGGCCGCCCGCCAGGCCGAAGCCGGTGCTGGTCTCCAGCGCCAGCGGCTGCAGCGAGATGTTGTTGTTGCTCCCGCCGATCAGTGCCTTGGCGCCCAGGCCGACGCCCGCCACCGCGGACACTTCACCGCCGACGTACTTGCCCCGCAGCGCATGCGCGCCCGGCTTGACGTCGTCCACCGCGCCGAACACCGTGAACGCGATCTTCTCGTTGTCCCGGATGCTCATGTCCAGGCCCAGGGCGATGCCGGTCTCGCCCACGTACTTCTCGGCCGTGCCCTGGTTGTTGAACACGCAGTTCACGTCGGCCGTCGAGCGAATGAGCAGGTTGACCCGGCTGCCCGGGATCACGGTGCACTCGATGACGCCGATCTGCACGCCCTGCTGGGCCAGCGCGCCCTGGCTCGCTGCGGCCAGCACCGCCACGGTGGCCGCCTGCCTGAGGTTCTTGACTAGCTTCATGGTGTTGCGTCTCCTGAAGTGGGTTCCGACGAGCGGTCCGTCATGCGACTATCCGCGGGTCACGCGACCCTTGGACAAGGTGAGAAAGTGTGGCAGGCGGGTTCCGGCCTGTCGAGTGCAAGTGCAGCAAAACGCGACACGGTCGGCGTGAAGAGGGGGCGTGAAGGTGCCTGACCCCGCAGCGGGACCCGGGCGTGACGGCGGTACCGCGACGGGCGGGTGGTCCCCACTCGATGTGCATTTCGGTGCCCTGATGCAGCGGCTGGACGGGCGGGAGGCACCCGGGATCGCCCTCGCGGCCCGGCTCGTCAGCCGGGCGACCGCCGCCGGGCACGTCTGCATCGACCTCGCCGCCGCCGCCCGGGCGGGCGCCGACGCGGTCGAGGCCCCTCCGGCGCTCGCGGACTGGCTCGCCGTCCTGCGGGCCTCGCCGGTCGTGGGTGCGCCGGGGGATTTCCGGCCGCTCATCCTCGATGCCGCGCATCGCCTCTACCTCAACCGCTACTGGGAGTACGAGCACGAGGTGGCGGACGCGTTGCGCAGCCGCGCGGCCCCGGTGGACGGGATCGACGACGCCCGCCTGCGGTCCGGCCTCGAGGCCCTGTTCCCGGCCGCCGCGGACGGGCCGGACCGCCAGCGGCTGGCGGCGGCCGTGGCGCTGCTGCGGCGGTTCGCGGTGGTCTCCGGCGGACCGGGCACCGGGAAGACGACCACCGTGCTGCGGATCCTGGCGCTGCTGGTCGCGCAGTCGCCGGCCGGGCTGCGCATCGCGCTCGCGGCCCCGACCGGCAAGGCGGCCGCGCGTCTGCAGGAGTCGGTGCGCGCCGGCAAGGATCGGCTGGCGCAGTCGGGCGCTTTCGCGGCGGACGCGCTGGCCGCGATCCCCGGGCAGGCCTCGACGCTGCATCGGCTGCTGGGCGTCCTTCCCGATCGTGTCTACTTCCGCCACGACCGCCACCGGCCGCTGCCGGTCGACGTGCTGGTGATCGACGAGGCCTCGATGGTCGACCTCGCGCTGATGGCGAAGACGCTGCGGGCCCTGCCGCCCCAGGCGCGCCTGATCCTGCTGGGCGATCGCGATCAGCTCGCCTCGGTCGAGGCGGGCGCGGTGCTCGGGGACATCTGTGCCGGTGGCGGGGCGCCCTCGCCCGCCTTCGCAGCGCGGCTGGCCGCGCTCGGCTGCGACGTGGCGCCCGCGGCGACGAGCGGCCAGGCCCTCGCCGACTGCATCGTGCTGCTGGAGCGCAGCTACCGCTTCGGCGCGGGCGGCGGAATCGGGCGCCTCGCCGCAGGCATTCGCGCGGGCGACGCGGACGGGGTCGCGAAACTGCTGGCTGCGGGCGACCCGGAGGTGGCGGCGGCGCCGCTGCCGCAGGCCGCCGCGCTGGCGACCGTGGCCGGCGAACGCATCGCGGCCGGCTACGCGGCCTACCTCGACCGCGTCGGTGCCGGCGACCCGGCCGGCGCACTGGCCGCCTTCGGCGCATTCCGCGTGCTGTGCGCGCACCGCACGGGCAGCGCCGGCGTCACCGCGGTGAACGCCGCGATCGAGGCGCTGCTCGAAGCGCGCGGCGGCCTCGATGTCCGCGGCGAGTGGTACCCCGGCCGCCCGGTGCTGGTCAGCGCCAATGATCATTCGCTGCGGCTCTTCAACGGCGACACGGGTGTCGTGCTGCCCGATCCGGCAGCGGACGGCGCGCTGCGCGTCTGGTTCGAGGCGGACGCTGGCGGCGTGCGGGCGTTCGCGCCGGGCCGGCTGCCCGCCTGCGAAACCGCCTGGGCGCTGACGGTGCACAAGGCGCAGGGCTCGGAGTTCGACGACGTGCTGCTGCTGCTGCCCGACGCGCCCTCGCCGATCGTGACGCGCGAACTGCTCTACACGGCGGTGACGCGCGCGCGACGCCGGGTCGAGGTGCGGGGCCCGGCGGCCGTGCTCGCCGCGGGCATCGGCACGCGGATCGAACGCGCCTCGGGCCTGCGCGAGCAGTTGTGGGACGCGCCCGGGCCGGCGGCGCCGGGGTGATACAGTAGCCCGCACGCGGCGAGTGCCGCGCCACCGCCCATGCCGACCGCCTGGTACCAGCGACTGCCGCGACGCCAGCAGGCCATCTACCGGGCCAGCGACGGTGTCGATCGCGTGGACCTCCCTGACGCCGCGCCGCTCGCCGCGCGCGTCCCGGCGCTGCGGACCGCCCTCGCGGCCGGAGATCGGGCGCAGGTCCGCGCCGCCGCGCAGGCGCTCACCGACGGGATCGCGCGAGCGCTCGGCGTCTCGCGGCCGCGGATCGCGGTGCTCGCGGTGCGGCCCGCGCAGGCCGGCAGCGAGCTGCACGGGCTGTACGAGCGCGCCCCCGGGGCGCCGGCGGTGATCCGGGTCTGGATGCGCACCGCCCGCGAACGGCGCGTGGTCGCGTTCCGCACGTTCCTGCGCACCCTGCTGCACGAGCTCTGCCACCACCTCGACTACGAGCACCTGCGGCTCGCCGACTCGCTGCACACGCCGGGGTTCTTCCGCCGCGAGTCGAGCCTGTTCCGCCAGCTCGTGCCGGAGCCGCAGGCTCCCCGCGCGCCTTCCACGCCGGCCCCGCGGTCCGATCCGGCGCGGGCCGCGCGCGAACTGCGGCAGATGCGGCTCGTGCTGGGAGTCGAATCCGGGCCCGGGAAGACGCCGGCGTGACCGGCTTCGCGGCGCCGTTCGCGGCCGTCGCGCCGGGCGCCGCGGCCGCGCCGTCGGGCATGTTCGCCGGCGGGGTGCTGGACCTGGTGATGGGCGCGGTGTTCCTGACCGTGCCCGTCTACCTGGTGCTGCAGGTGCTCGCCTTCGTGCGCGTGTACCGCAAGCGTCCCCGCGCGACGCTGGTCCCGGCGCTGCTGATGGCCGCCGTTTACGTGTCCGTCGCGGTGGGAGTCGCGCGCGGCTCGAACCTCGCGCCGATCTGGATCGTGCTCACGAGCCCCGCCGCCTGTCTCTACGTCGGCCTGCTGCTGGTGCTCGACTGGCGTCCGCCGCCCCCGCGGCGGCGCTGACCCGCGGGCGTCAGGGGATCTGGATCTTTCCGCCGCCCGGGCCGAAGCCGCCGCCGAAGCCGCCGGCACCCGCGTCGGGCACGATGATCGACGACGCCTGCTGGCGGCGCATCTCCCGCACCTCCTCGACCGTGCGCTCGACGGCCTCGCGCATCGCGGCCGGAAAGTTCGCGATTGCCTCCGCCATCGTCGCGCCCTCGAGCTCGAAGGCGAGCGGCACGGCGCCCATCGGCGTCAGCAGCTGCGTCTGTCCGGAGTAGAGTACCGCGCGGGCCGGGTCGTCGCTGCCATCGGTGCGGACCGGGGTCAGCCGGCGGATGGTGCCGACCTTGCGGTCGGTGAAGACGTCCTCGCGGTACAGGTCGGCGGGGTCGATCTGGACGTCGGCTAATCCGGCGTCGGAGCGGGAGGAATCGCGTGCCATGGCAGTGCCCGTCGTGGGGGGTTGGCGCGCAGGTTAGCAGATAGCCTGCCGCGATGTGACCCGGGGCGTCCGGCCGTTGTCGCGGTGCGCGTTTGCTCCCGCCGTCCGCACCCGCGGACGGGCCACGGGGGGCACGCGGGGGTACCGGCAGGTCCGCCGGTCAGGGCGACGGGGCAGGCGACGGCGTCGCGCGCTGGCGTGCCAGCCAGCGGAACACGGCCGAACGGGGCAGGTCCTCGCCCGTCAGCAGCCGGTGCAGGGCGTGGTCGTCGTGACAGGCCGCGCTGATGAGCCGCCAGGCCGCATGATCTCCGCACAGCAGCAGGCGCTGGCCGGCGGCGAGCGGCATGCCGGGATCGGGGTCGAGGGTGCGCTGGCCCCCGGCTTCCACCATCACCACGTGGGCCGCGAGCCGGCGCCGGCCGCTGCAGGCGTGCCGCAGCAGGTCGCCGACCGTGACGGGGCGCGTTGCCGTGGCGAGGCGGCGGACGAGGGCGGGCGCGTGCCGGTCGTCGAGCGCCAGCGGCCACACATCGGGCACGGCGTCGCCGCCGACGCTGTCCCGCAGGCGCGCGAGCAGGTCCGCGGCCCAGGCCTCCTCCCTGTCGATGAAGGACTGGACGAAGGCGTCGAGATCCGGGCAGGTGATGAGGGCCTGCATGCGCGTCGCCAGCACCTGCCGCGGGTTCATGATCAAGTCCGCCCCGAGGGCGTCGAACAGCGCCGAGTTGGCGGCCTCGTTCTGGCGCGCGACCGAGAACACGCGCGGGTTCAACTGCCGCGCCGTCATGATGATCGCGAGGTTGCCGACGTCGTCGTCGGCGCCGGCGACCAGGCCTGCCGCCGTCTCGATGCCGGCCTCGCGCAGGGTCTCGGCGACCGTGCCGGTGCCCACGATCAGCCGCGGCGGCGGATCGGCGATGTCGGTGCGCGGGTCGATCACGACCGTGGGCAGTCCGATGGCGGTCAGCCGCGCGTGCAGGCGGCGGCCGAAGCGCCCGAACCCGCACAGGATCCAGGTGCCCCGCGGTGGCGGCCGGGGGGCGCGGTACGGCTCGCCCGGCAGCCCCAGCAGCCAGTCCTGCAACTCGTAGGCGGCCGGCTCGACCCAGGCCAGCGCGAGCGTGTTCACGAAGATCTCGAAGGGGTCCAGGATGTGCTGCGTGCCGAACGCCGCCATGCTCGCGGCCACGTCCTGGTGCTGCACGCGCGCAATGACGCCCGCATGCGGCGCGAGCAGGCGCGCGGTGATCGCGATCTGCAGGTTCGCGCGGTCGTCCCCGGTGTTGGCGATCACGCGCAGGCAGTGGCGCTGGCCCAGGCCCGCCGCCCGCAGCGCGCGGGCGGCGGTGGCGTCGGCGCGCAGCCCGGGCACGGGGATCCGGTAGTCCTGGTCGTCGAGCGTCAGCGCGTTGATGCGCGCCGGATCGATATCGAGCACCACCACGCGGATGTAGAAGCTGGTGAGCGCGCGCACGAGGGCGCTGCCGGTCTCGCCGTACCCGCAGACGAGGTGGAACGGCTCGCGCAGGCGCGCGATCCGGCGCGCGAAGCGGTTCTCGACGAAGGCTTCGCGCAGCCCCGCGTCGCCCAGCAGCGCCAGGATCGAACCGATCGAGTACAGCCAGGTGATGACCGAGAGGTGGATGACCAGGATCATCCACAGCCGCTGCGCGTCGCTGAACGCGTACGGGATCTCGCCGAAGCCGATGGTGGTCGCGGTGTAGGAGACGATGTAGGTGGCGTGCAGGAAGCTGAACGGCGGGCGTGCGCCGTCGATCTCGATGCCCGGGATGACGGCCAGGCCCAGCACCGACACCGCGTAGGCGAGGATCAGCGCGACCAGCGGGCCGCGCATCCGCCGCAGCACCAGCCAGCCGATGGCGGGGGGGGCGGCGACGCTGCGCACGGCGGCCGCGTCAGCGCTGCTGCTGGGAGGTTTCGATCACGAGCAGCACGACCGACACCACGTTCGCGAGCAGCGCCCCGCCGGCGAGCGAGACGATGCTCACGGTCACCTCGGCGTTCATCCCGGTCTCACTGACGTGCACGGCCAGGCCCCAGACCACCGCCGCGGTCACGAGCTGCAGGTCGGCGACGATGCTGGTCCCGAGCAGCACGGCGCCCATCTGCGAGCGATCGCCGAACTTGAGGACGGTCGCGACGAGGCTCACCACCAGCGCGGCGAACAGTTCCATCACGTTGTGATGCTCGGGGTTGTCGATCTCGCCGATGAAGAACCCGAAGTTCAGGGTCATGGCGAGGACGATGAACGTGCCGAACACGACCTTCTCGAGATTCATCGCGGTGCTCCCGGCTCAGCCGTTGATGAGGGCGCAGACGCCGACCTGCGCGGCGATCGCCTCGAGGAGGCGCTCGTCGTCGGCGCCGAACGCGGCGCCGCGCCGGTTCACGGCCTGCAGCACGCCCACGACCTCGCGCCCGGCATTGCGCACCGGCACGGCGAGCAGGTTGCGCAGGTCCACGCCGAGCCGGCTGCCGGCGGCCGGATCGAGGCCGACCTCGCTCGCGGCGTCGGCGATGTTGACGAGCGCGCCGTCGACGCAGGCGACGCCCGCGGGAATGGCCGCGACCGGGAAGCGGTTGGTGATCACCGCGCCCGCCTCGCGGCGCGCCGACCACAGCTCGTCGCGCTCGCGATCGGCGACGAGCAGATCGCAGCGCTCGCAGTCGAGGAGCGCGGCGAGGTGCTCCCCGAGCCGGCTGGACAGGAGCGGCAGCTCGCGCGCGCGGCTGACGAGCGTCGCCACCGCCAGCAGGGTCGCGAGCAGTTCGTGGTCGCGCGTCATCCGCCGGAACACGTCGAGGTTGGCGATCGCCTGGGCCAGCTGGTCGGCGAAGGCCTGCAGGAGCTGCATGTCGTCGTCCTGGAAGGCGCCGAAGTGCCGGTTGATCGTCTGTACCACCCCGACCACGGCGCCGGCCGCGTCGCGCACGGGCACGCACAGCACGGTGTGCGTGCGGTAGCCGGTGCGGCGGTCGACCTCGGGATTGAAGCGCGGGTCGTCGTAGGCCTCGGCGACGTTCGCCGGCTCGCCGTTCTGCGCCACCCAGCCGGCGATGCCCACGCCCGGCGGCAGCCGGATCTCGGCCTGCCCGAGCCCCTCGGCGACGAGGGTCCACAGCTCGCCGCTCGCGCGATCGACCAGGAACAGCGAGCCGCGCTCGGCGTCGGTCACGATGGCGGCGGCCCGGATGAGGCGGTCGATGGAGTTGCGCATGCCCGCGCCCAGGCGCGCGCTCGCGGCGAGATCGACGTGCGCGGCAAGGTGCGGCAGCGCCGTCGTGGCGGCGGTCGGCTCGCCCCGGTCGCGCAGGCGCTCCTGCGTGGCGGCGCGCCGCCGCTGCACGACCTCGATGAAGGCGTGCGCGATCCTGGGCACGTTCTCGAAATAGTGCGTCAGGTCGGCATAGCGGATGCGAAGCGCCTGGGTCGCCTCGACGGCGCGCACCGAGGCATTGCGCTGACCGCCGGCGAAATAGCCCATCTCGCCGATCGCCTCCCCGGGGCCGACCAGCGCGAGCGGGATCTCGCGGCCATCGCCGTCCTCGCGATAGACCTCCACGCGCCCGGAGGCGAGCACGTACAGCGTCGGGTCCTCGGCGCCCTGGCGGATGAAGGTCTCGCCGGGAACCACGCTGACTTCCTCGAAGCGGTTGGCGATGGCGGTGAGCTCGGACCGCCCCAGGCCCTCGAACAGCGGGCAGGCGCGCAGGCGCGCGATGCGCTGCGTGCGCAGCGCCGCATCCAGTTCGGCGGGCGTGATGGCGCCGCCGTCGGCGAGGATCTCGCCGAGCCGGCGGCCGCGCCGCGGCTGGCGCAGCGACAGGCCCTGCTTCTGCAGCGCGGTGCGCACGAGCCCGGGCGAGCACAGCAGGTAGGCGCCGAGCTTCCGTGCCACAGGCGCTGCCGCCCGGTCGTCAGCCATCGGGAACCTCGGGTGCCTGGGGAGAGCCCAGGCGCAATCTTACTTGGAATCGCGGGAATGCAGCCACGGCCGGCGCGGCCTCAGCGGTTCGCGGCGAGCAGCTCGCCGAGCGCGCGAAACTCCTCGCCGCGCGCGCTGCCCTTGCGCCATGCGAGCCCGATCTCGCGGTAGCTGGCATCGGGCAGCGGCCAGGTGCGGATGCGGGTCGACTTCAGCAGCGGCGACCCTTCCGCCATCTCCGGCAGGAAGGTCACGCCCAGGTCGCTGTCCACCATCTGCAGCAGCGTCGGCAGGCTGGTGGCCGAGAAGCGGGCGATCTTGGCCGGATCGCGCAGCCGGCAGGCGTCGATGGCGTGGTTGCGCAGGCAGTGCCCGTCCTCCAGCAGCAGCACCGAGTCGGCGGGCAGCTTGCGCGCGTCGGGCTTGCGCCCGTCGAGGTGCTCGCTGCCCTCGCGCGCGGCGAGCCGGAAACGATCACGGAACAGCGTCATCTCCTCCACGCCCTTCAGGTCGTAGGGCAGGGCGATGAGGATGAGGTCCACCGTCCCGGCGAGCATGTCCTCGTAGATGCGCTGGGTCAGGTCCTCCCGCAGGTACAGCTCCAGGCGCGGATAGCGCTTGCGGATCGCCGGCAGCGCCCTGGGGAGCAGGAACGGGGCGATCGTGGGGATGACACCGAGCGTGAGGCGCCCGACGAGCGGTTCCTGGTGGCCGCGGGCGAGGTCGACGAGATCCTCGGCGTCGCGCAGGCAGATCCGGGCGCGCGCGACCACCTCGCGCCCGATCGGCGTCATCGTCACCCGCTTGCTGGTCCGGTCGACCAGGCGCACGTTGAGCGCCGTCTCCAGTTCCCGGATGCCGACGCTGAAGGCCGACTGCGAGACGTGGCAGGACGCCGCCGCGCGGGCGAAGTGCCGGTGCTCGTCCAGCGCGACGAGGTAGCGGAGCTGGCGCAGGGTGGGCAGATGGACGCTCATGATCGTTCGCCCGACTCTATGGAAGCATCCGACAGGTTGAATTTTACCGAATCAGCGGCCCGCTGCATCATGCCCGGGTCCAGCAACAGGAGCGGCGGACATGGCCAAGACGATGAGTTTCGCGGCGGTGCACTTCACGGTGGCGTTCTCGGTCGCGACGGCGATGACCGGAAGCCCCTGGGTGGGCGGGGCCGTGGCCCTGGTCGAGCCGGCCATCAACACCGTCGCCTACTTCCTGCACGAGCGCTTCTGGGATCGCCGCCGCCGGCCCGGGCGCCCGCCGGACGCGATGGCCGCGGCGGGTTGAGCCGTCCGGCGGGGTCGCCGGCGACCGCGCGCGCCTGCTAGAGTCCCCGCGTGGACGGTGCGCACGACATGGGCGGGATGCTGGGCTTCGGGCCGGTGCCGGTCGAGGCCGGCGGGCCGGTCTTCAAGGCGGACTGGGAACGGCGGGTCTTCGGCTGCACCTTCGCCGGCCTCGGGCACGGCCTGTTCAACGTCGACGAGAACCGCTATTCGCGCGAGCGCCTGCCGCCGGCCGCCTACCTGTGCTGTTCCTATTTCGAGCTGTGGCTGGCGGCCCTGGAGGGCAACCTTGCCGCGGCCGGCGTGCTCACCCGGGAGGAAGTCGACGCCCGCGCCCGCGCCTGGCGGGCCGGCAACGCCACCACGCCGGCGCCGCGCTCGATGCCGGAGTTCCTCGCCGGCATGCGGGCGGCGATCTCCGGCGGCATCTCGCCGGAGCGGCCCGCCTCCGCGCCGCCCCGGTTCGCGGTCGGCCAGCGGGTCCGGTCCCTGCCCGGCGCCCCGCGCGGCCATACGCGCCTGCCGCGCTATGCCCGCGGGCGCCCGGCGACGGTGGATCGGGTCCTGAAGGCCTACGTGTTCCCCGACAGCAACGCCCATGGCGGCGGCGAGCAGCCGCAGCACGTGTACTCGATCCGTTTCGCGGCCCGCGACCTGTTCGGCGCCGCTGCCGATCCGAACCAGAGCCTGAACGTGGACGTGTGGGAGGCCTGGCTCGAGCCGGTCGGCTGACGGCCGCACCGGGAGGAGCAGACGATGGAGATCCAGGACCCGGGCCAGCCTTCGCCGCACGCCGGGCGCTACCCCGCCGGGGCGGCCGAACTCGACGCGCGCGCCCGCGCGATCGAGGCCATCCTCATCGACAAGGGGCTCATCGGCACCGACACGGTCGACGAGATCGTCCGCATCTACGAGCAGGACCTGGGCCCCATGCACGGCGCGCGGGTGATTGCCCGCGCCTGGGTCGATCCGGCGTTCCGCGCCCGCCTGCTCGCCGATGCGACCGGTGCCTGCCGCGAACTGGGCATCGGCGGCCTGCAGGGCGAGAACCTCATCTGCGTGGAGAACACTCCGCAGGTCCACAACGTCATGGTGTGCACGCTGTGCTCCTGTTACCCGTGGCCGGTCCTGGGACTGCCCCCCTCCTATTACAAGAGCTTCGAGTACCGTTCGCGGATGGTGGTCGAGCCGCGCGAGGTGCTCGCCGGCGACTTCGGGCTGCACCTGCCGCCGGAGGTCGAGATCCGGGTCTACGACGTCACGGCCGAGGAGCGGTACTTCGTGCTGCCGCAGCGCCCGCCCGGGACGCAGGGGCTGGACGAGGCGCAACTCGCCGCGCTCGTCACCCGGGACGCGATGATCGGCACGGCGCTGGTCGCGGCGCCCGCATGAGCGCGGACCCGTCGTCCGCGGCGCTCGCCGAGGGACTCGCGGGCGAGGCGGCGCCGCCCCGGCGCAACGGCGAGCTGCAGTTCGCCGCGCCCTGGCAGAGCCGCGCCTTCGGGCTGGCGGTCGGCCTGCACCGGCGCGGGCTGTTCGAGTGGGAGGAGTTCCGCCGGCGTCTCATCGCGCGGATCGGCGCCTGGGATCGCGCGCACGCCGCCGCCGAGCCCTACGAGTACTACGCCCACTGGCTGGCGGCCCTGCAGGATCTGCTGGTCGCCCGCGGGCTGGCGGAGGCGGGGGCGATCGACGCGCTGGCCCGCGACTTCGCGGCGCGGCCCCCGGAGGCCGACCATCACCACGAGCACCCGCACGCTCGGGCCCACCGGCACCCCGACCACGACGACCACCGGCACGGCCCCTGACCGTGGGCCGCCGCGGCGTCAGTCGCCGCGCCGGTAGAGGCGGTTGCGCCCGGAACCGCGGGAGCGGAACGCGACGTCCTCGGCGAGGCCCGCCGCGGCGAGCCGGGCCTGCAGGGGCGCGAGCCCGGCGCCG
This sequence comes from uncultured Gammaproteobacteria bacterium, assembly GCA_964404305.1. Classification (GTDB taxonomy): domain Bacteria; phylum Pseudomonadota; class Gammaproteobacteria; order JADZEE01; family JADZEE01; genus CAYOJP01. The sequence goes on along the minus strand of CAYOJP010000066.1, from coordinate 1,287 downwards.
GCCACCCGGCCCTGCACCTCGATGAGGATGCTGCGCACCAGCGGCAGCGTGGCGGTCGCGCCGGCGACGATCTCGCCCTCGATGCCGTCGACGTCGATCTTGACGTGCGTCGGCGCGGGCAGGTCATAGGTCGAGCGGAACCCGTCGACCGAGAACGCCAGCACCGCCTGGCGGAAGGCGGGCGTGAAGCTCTCGAACTGGTTCTCCGCGGCGTCCAGCGTGTTGCCGCCGTGGCCCGCTCCCGTCTGGCTCATGAACAGCTCGCCGATGCCGTTGCGCTCGCCGAGCGCGACGCAGAACGGCGATACCCGGTCGCCGAGCCGGTTCAGCTCGATGTGCTCGACCAGGACGCCGAAGTTCCAGCCGCTCGGCTCGAACGCCAGGACGCGGACGTCGCGCCCGAGCGCGGCGTACAGCGAGTACAGGCCGATGTTGGCGCCGATGTCCCAGAAGGTGTCGCCGGGGCGGAACGTGTCGATCCAGCCCAGCGTTTCCGGCTCGTCGGTGTGGAAGCGCGCGACCGCGCTCGCGGTGAAGGCGCTGCGCATCTGCAGCAGCGCGAGCGTTCCCCGCGCGGTGCGCACCTGCGCGAGGTTGTCGCGCATCAGGTTCTCGACGACCCGTGCCACCACCCGATGGCGCTGGCGTTGCGACAGCGGGGCGACGCCGGCCCGGACGGCGCCGGCAATCAGTCGGGCGAGGCTGCGGCTCATGGCGCCCATGTTACCGGATGGCGGGGGTGTCCCGCCGGGCCGCCGCGGCCGGGTGCCGGAGGCACCGGGGCGGTACAATGGCCACATGCAACCCGCGAAGGACCTGTTCTCCTGGCGCCGCTACTGGGCGCACCGCTACGGGACCGCGCCGTTCCTGCCGATGTCGCGCGCCGAGATGGACGCGCTCGGCTGGGATGCGTGCGACATCATCGTGGTGACGGGGGACGCCTACGTCGATCACCCGAGCTTCGGCATGGCCATCGTCGGCCGCCTGCTCGAGGCGCAGGGCTTCCGCGTCGGCATCATCGCCCAGCCGGACTGGTCCGGCGCCGAACCGTTCGCCGCGCTCGGCCGGCCCAACCTGTTCTTCGGCCTCACCGCCGGCAACATGGACTCGATGGTCAACCGCTACACCGCCGACCGCCGCATCCGCAGCGACGATGCCTACACGCCGGACGGCGCGGCGGGCCGGCGCCCGGATCGCTCCGTGCTGGTCTACGCGCAGCGCGCGCGCGAGGCCTTCCCCGACGTGCCCATCGTCATCGGCGGGATCGAGGCCAGCCTGCGGCGCATC
>CAYOJP010000065.1:0-15922 GCA_964404305.1 uncultured Gammaproteobacteria bacterium | reverse complement strand
CCCACGCATCCAGGGCCGCACGCTTCTCCGCGTCGTAGCTGTGCCGGTCGTAGACCGCCGTCACCGAGGACTCGGCGTGATTCAGCACCCGTGCCACCACGAACCGCGGCACGCCGAGCGAGGCCATGCCCGAGGCCGCGGTGCGCCGCAGATCGCGCGGCGTGAACTTCGGGATCACCTTGTCGGCCAGGTACAGGCGCACCGCCCCGTCGAGCGCGCCGCAGGTGACGGGCTGCGGCGCATCGGGGCGGCGGCCCGCGGGCAGCGGCTCGCCCCGCCAGCGCACGCGCACGCCGATCCGCGAGGAGAACACCCAGGGCGAGGCCTCGAGCACCGGACACGCCTCGAGCACGGCCAGCGCCAGCGCCGACAGCGGCACGCGGTGCGCGAGGCCGTTCTTCGCGCGCTCGGCCGGCAGCGTCCACCAGCCGCGGGTGCGATCGAGCTCGGCCCAGGGCAGGCCGGCGATCTCGCCCGGGCGCTGACCGGTCACGAGCAGCAGCTGCAGGGCGCGGCGCACCGGGGCCGAGACGGGCGTGCCGGGCAGCGCCTCCCACAGCGTGCGCAGCTCCTCGTCGCTCAGCACGCGCGTGCGGCTGCGCTCCTTGGCCGGGCGCGGGATCCGCAGGCAGGGCGAGTGATCGAGCAGGCCGCGCTCGATCCCGAAATTCCACATCTTGCGCAGCACCGCCAGCGTGCGGTTGGCCTGGATGGGCGCGCCGCGATCGACGATGGCATCGAGCAGCGCCACCAGCTGCGCGCGCGTCACCTGGTGCGCCCGCAGCTGGCCCCACAGCGGCAGCACATCGCGCTCGAGCATGCGCGCGTCCTCGGTCCAGGTGCGCTTCTTCAGCTTCGCATGCCGGTCGAGGTACAGGCGCGCCAGATCGGCCACCGTGGGCAGCGCGGCGTCGGCCGCCACGCGCGCCTGGCGGGCGGCGATCGGATCGACACCGCGCACGCGGTGGCGGCGCAGCTGCAGGATCTCCTCGCGCGCCTCGGCGAGAGTCAGCTCCGGGTAAGGGCCGAGCGTGATCCTGCGCAGCTTGCCCTGCGCCTCGCCGGGGCCGCGCGCGGCGCGGTAGCAGTACAGCCAGCTCTTGCGCCCGTTCGGCGAGACGCGCAGGCGCAGGCCGGTGCGGCCGGGCTCGATCAGCTCGTAGCGCTTCGCTGCAGGCTTCAGGGCGCGGATCCCGCGATCGGTGAAGATCCCGCGCTCGGCGCGGCCTACCGACAGCTCGGAGTCAAACCCGCTTGCGGGGGCACTCACGAGGCGACTCCGGCACCGGGTACACCTTGGGAAACTGCTTCGGCGTGCGTCAGCATGCGCCGGACGATTTCACGAATCGCGCGACGCTTCAAGAGGTAACGTTGAACGTGCCACGCGCTGGCACGCGCTGCATCGGGGCGGTTTTGGGTTTCGAGTCAGCCCCGATCGACCACTCCGGCACCTCTCCGGGGACATAGTTTACCGGATGAGGTCGATTGGCTCCACGCATCGGCCCCGGCTCAGGCGCGGCGACGGCGAGCGCCGGCAACGAGCAGCCCGAACGCACTCGCGACCAACGCCAGAGAGCCGGGCTCGGGGACGAACTCCACTCCACCCTCGACGACGTCGTTGGCGCAGGTCAGGCCCCAGTGCAGGGACAGGTAACCGCCCTGGGCCAGCGAGTTGCCGAGGTCGGTACCCGCAAGATCGATGTAGAAGCGTATGAAATCGTCCTGGTCGTTAGCGACATTGTCGCCCGTGATGCTCCACGTACCGTTGTTGGCGAATTCGGTGACGTTCGCCGAGTTTCGATCCACCGCGACCTCCTGGCCGTTGCGGTAGGTGACGCCGCCACCGAAATAGTCATTGCTCAGCGTCGCGTTGGCGTCGTTGGTGGCGCCGTTGAGCTTGAAGAGATCCAGGTTGCCGCCGGTGCCCCAGCGATTGTCGAGCGACAGCGCCCAGGTCCAGATGTTGCCCGGGTCGGCGGCGTCGTCATTCGCGTAATGCGCGCCGTTGGGGCCTGATGCATCCGGCTGCCAGGGGGCGTACTGGAGGAACAGGTCGCCCAGTCCGATGCCCTTGCCTTGGCCGACTGGCGTGTTGGTGTAGCCCGCGAACAGGCCGTCGTCGGCGCGTCCGGCGCCGTTGGCGCCGTTGACTGCGAAGTTCGTGTAGATGTCGACGGTCAGCGCCGTGCCGTTGAACTCGACATTCATGCCGTAGATGTCGAACAGATCCTTGTTGCCGATCACATCGCCCCAGCCATGAGCGTCGGCCCCCCAGTAGGTGTTGCCGCTCAGCGGGCCGCTCGAGTAATCGTCGATGGAGTACGCCGCCGCCGGTGCGCTCGCGAAGAGCGGGAGCAGACAGGCGGTGGCGATCGGAATGTGGCGCATCGGGAGCATGTGCGAATCTCTGGGTGGCTTCTGGTCACCGATGTGTGTGCAGAATTGATGCCAGAAACACGCGAAATCAATAAATCAGTGGATTACGACGCTCTGCCAAGACGCTGGACGACCGTTTGTAAAGCCCCCCTACGGAAATCGGTGTCCCACTGTCACACACTGCCGGGGCGGCCCGCAGCGATCGTCCGGCGGCGCCGGCGCGCGTCGCCCCCGGGTGACAAGTTGCGATGCTGGATGCCGCGGAGCATCCGGGCGCGGCCAGCCAATCGCGGGCGGCGCGGATTGTTTCAGTCCGTTACTGCCGCCGGTCCCGAAGCTATGTAGAGGAGCGGAATTGTCGGTCACTGCGCCCCGTTGACGATGCCGGGTCGCTCCGGCGCGACCCGCTCGAGTACATCCCTGTGCGCTTCCGTCGCGCGCGTCCTGCGCACTCACGGTCGCCGCCGAGCCACCCGGCACCGCCGCCCTCGGCTTTTCACCGTCGAGTGCAGCGCATTTCCGCCCTGCTATTCAGCAGTGACGGACCGGGAAATTTCGAAACCGTCCGGAACCTCTGTTCCTGGTCAGCCTTCGGGGTCGTCAGGGACCCCGGTTCGCTCCTGCGCCAGCCTCGCCCCGTGTTCCAGTTGTGCAGGTGTGAGGTGGCGGCGAAGCGTGGCCAGCGCCGCAGGCGCATCCCTCTCTCCGCGTGCTGCGGCCAGCGTCAACCACGACCACGCCTGCGCCAGATCCTTGTGATGGCCGTACTTGCCCGCATGCAGCATGCCGAGGTACAGGCAGGCGCGGGCATGACCGCCGGCGGCGGCGCGCAGCAACCACTCCCGGGACGCCTCGACCGCTGGCGGACGTTCGTCGAGCAGCAGGCGGGCGAGGCGATACTGTGCCCGGGCGTAACCGTGGGTTGCCGCCAGCTGGTACCATGCCACTGCGTCTTCGCCCGCGCCGGCCGCCCGTGCAAGCGCGTATTCGGACCGCGAGTAGCCCTGTGCCGCAGCCCGCCGGTGCCACTCCAGTGCCGCCCGCGGATCGGCAGGCAGCCCCAGGCCGCGCTCCAGCATCGACGCCAATGCATGCTGGGCCTTGGCATACCCGGCCTCCGCGGCCGCGCGCATCCAGTGGGCCGCCGCCTCGTCGTCCTGCTCGACACCGCGACCCGCCCCGAACATCAAGGCGAGATTGTGGCAAGCCTTCGGGTGACCCTGGCCGGCGGCGAGGCGGTACCAGTGCACAGCCTCCTTCTCGTTGCGCTCGACCCCTTCCCCCAGCGCGAGCGCCAGCCCCAGATTGAGTTGGGCCTGCGCCAGTCCCTGCCCGGCGGCCTGGCGGTAAAGCTCGACGGCCCGGCCGGCCGAGCGTGATACCCCCGTGCCGCGCGCGTACATCAGGCCGAGGTTGTACCGTGCGGTCGCGTCGCCGCCGGCCGCCGCCTGCGCATACCATTCGGCGGCGGCCTCGGCATCCGCAGGTACGGCCAGACCCTGCTGCAGGTACCAGCCGACCATCGCCTGCGCGGGGGCGTGTCCCTGCCGGGCGGCAGCGAGGAACCAGCGCCAGGCCGCCTCCAGGTCGGGGGCACCTCCTTCGCCCTCCGCCAGCATCTGTGCCAGCCCGTACTGGGCACGGGCATCGCCCGCAGCCGCCGCCTTGCCGAACCAGGCGAGCGCCTGCGCCGGATCCCGCTCGAGGCCCCAGCCATGGCGGTAGTTGCGGGCGAGCAGGATCTGCGCGGAAGCGTCGCCTTCGCTCGCCCGCGCGCGGATGGTCGGGAGATCGCTCGGGTCCGGCTGGGGCAAGGCGGCGACTCCTGGCGGGTCGGGTGCAGTAACACCGTCGGGGTGCGGGACCGGCGGTTCAAGTCGGCAACCGGATGGCCGATACCCTTGCGGGCACCTCAACCGGGCGCATTCGCATGCATGATCTCGACAGCCTTCTCGACGGCGCGATGCGGCTGATGCCGCTGCCGCAAGCGTATTTTCGCATCCGTGACCTCGTCAACGATCCCGCCTCGCGTGCCCACGACATCGCGGCCGTCATCGCCAACGAGCCGGTACTCACCGCGCGCCTCCTGCGGGTCGCCAACAGCCCCTGGTTCGGGCGGCGGGCGCAGATCGATACGGTGGACAAGGCCGTACGCGTGCTGGGCATGGACGAAATCGGCAATCTCGCTCTCGCCGTCTCCGCCGTCGCCGCGCTCGGCAACCTCCACACGGCACTCGTCGCGCGTGAAACCTTCTGGCGCGACAGCGTGCACTGCGCGGTACTCGCGAGCAGGCTGGGCCGTCGACTCGGAGAGCAACGCGGCGAGCAACTCTTCGTCGCCGGCCTGCTGCATTCGGTCGGCCACCTCATCCTGTGCGCCAGGCGCTCCGAACAGATGCAGATGCTGATGGCACGCTCCGCCGCCGAAGCGCAGCCCCTGCACGTCGCCGAGCTCGTCGCCTTCGGCTACGACTACGCAGAGGTCGGCGCGGAACTGATGCGACGCTGGGATCTCCCCGATGCGCTGTGCAGCGCGGTGCACTGGCATACCCGTCCTGGCGACGCGCTCGAGCATGTCATCGAGTGCTCGATCCTGCACATAGCCGCGGTTCTCGGCGCGGGCGCGCGCTGGAGCGACGGCCAGCCGGACACCGCCCCCGTGATCGAACCGGTCGCGCTGCAGATCGCCAGCGTCGACGCGGACGCCATCGAGGCGCTGCTCACCGATGCGGAAATCGCGGTCGCCGAGACGCTCGAGGCCTTCCTGCCGACGAAGGCTGCGCCTGCCCCCCGGCGCGCGGTCGGTGCCTGAGCCGGCTATCTCGCGGCAGGCGGGCGGATCCGCTGGCTGCGCAGGATGTGCGAGACCTCGGTCGCAAGTTGCAGTTGCGCGCTGTCCATGGCCGCTCCGACCTCCGCGCGCGCGGCAAGGGATTCTTCGTGACCGTTCGCCACCGCTATGTCGCACCATGCGTAGGCCTTGACGCGATCGAGGTCGACGCCACGGCCAAGCGCAAACGACAGGCACAGGAGGTGCTGTGCGTCCGGAAGGTCCTGCAGAGCGGCGCGGGAATACCAGTATGCCGCCATGCGGTAGTCCTGCGGGACACCGCGCCCCTGGCCGTACGCCAGGCCGAGCAGGTACTGCGCGCGCGGATGCCCGGCGTTGGCCGCCTGTCGCAGCCAGCGCTCCGCTTCGGCATCGTCCGGCGGGTCTGCCTCTCGATGGAGCCGGCCGAGCGCGAACTGCGCGTCGGTGAGGCCGGATTCGGCTGCGCGCCGGTACCAGCGTTCAGCCTGCACGGGATCGGCCGGACCGCCCTCCGCATTCGCGTGCATCACGGCGAGATTGAACTGCGCCCGCGGCTCGCCCAGCTCGGCGGCGGCCTCGTACCAGCGTCGGGCGAGCGCGAAATCCCGCGCCGTCCCCGCGCCCGTTGCGTGCAGATAGCCGAGGTTGGTCATCGCCGGCGCGTAACCGGCGTCGGCGGCCTGCTCGAACAGCGCGCGCGCGCGGACAGGGTCCAGTCGGGTGCCGCGGCCGGCGAGCAGCATGTTGCCCAGGTTGTACGCCGCCTCGACGTGTCCGAGAGCGGCAGCATCCCGGTACAGGTCCAGCGCGCGTGCATTGTTGCGGGCAGCCCCCATCGCGCGCTCGAGGCGAACCGCCTCCCGGAACAGTGCCGCAGGATCGGCTCCAGCGGGCCCCGGCCCGGCCACGTCAGCCGCCATCGCGACCACCTCTGTCAACATCAGCAGTCCGGCCAGCGCCCCGCGCACGTGGCGTGCTCCCTCGAAAGCCCGCCGCGCAGCCTACCGGGTTCGGACGCCGCCGGCATGCCTGTCGCCGCCGGGCGACGGGCAGAGCCGGCACGGACGGTTGGCCACCCACCACCCGCCGGCACTGCCCGCCTGCGAGATGTGACCCGTGTCCCGGTTCCCCAGGGGCCCGGACTACCCGGCGTGCGCCTGTTCTCAGGGTATCCGGCCTCGTCCCTCCCATGGCATGCGGCATGCTTTCACACCGGTGCACGCACCACCGCCCACCGACAGGCAGCGCGACCATGACCGTGACCCTCATGAATCCGCAACGCGGCCCGGCCATCGCCACGCCCGGCAGCGACGGTCGTCGACGCTCGCCGCGCCCCCCGCTCAACCGCCGGATCCTGCTGCGCAATTCGCGCGGAAACGTGATTCCCGCCCTGGCCCGCGATATCTCGATCGGCGGCATCGGGATCCGCTGCGGGCTGGCGACCGCGTACCTGCTCAATTTCGACGGCGCCGACGGCGTTGCCGGGCAGGGGGGACCGCTCGACCTGAAGCTGGCCCTGCCATTCGCCGAAGGGCTGTACGAGTTCGAGGCCCGGACGCGCCTGCATTACCAGGTTGGACGTGGCGCCGACGAGGCCTTGCTCGGGCTGCGGTTCGTCGGCATGGCGGAGACCCACCGCGACTATCTGTTCGCCTATCTGGTACAAATTCACCGCCGGCTCGCGCTCGCCGAGTAAGCGAGGTCAGCGTGCCGTCGCGAGGCGCCCGACAGCGGTCGGCGCGAGTTCCGGACCGGGTCGCAGGTCCGAGGCTGCCCAGGCTGGCCGCGACGTCATGCGCTCCAGGAACGAGCCGATGCGCGGGAAGCGCGCCGGCAGGTCGTCGACTCCGATGAACGGAAACATCGCCAGTCTCGGTGCGAGCGCGATGTCCGCAAACGAGTAGTGCTCGCCCAGCAGCCACGGCCGCCCGTCCTCCAGCTCGCGCTCCATCCAGGCAAGCCGCTCGAACAGCACCGCGATCCGATCCGCGACCAGTTGCCGATCCGGCGGCGCCTCCAGCACGCGCTGCGCGAAGCGTGCGTAGGCTGGCTGCGGTGTCCGCTCGCCGATGAGCAACGGCAGCCGTTCAGAGGTCACGCCCGACTGCTGCAGGCGCTGCTTGCCATAGGTTTCGTAGATGGCATCGCGGAACGGCTTGGCCCACTCCAGCTCGAAGGCCAGCCACATGCGCATCCGCGTCCGCTCCCACGCGTCGGCGGGCACCAGCCGCGGCTCCGGGTAGCAATCGTCGAGATACTCGGCGATGACATTCGACTCGAAAATCACGCGCCCGTCGTGAACCAGGGTGGGCACGAGCCCGCTCGGGTTGAGCGCCAGGTACTCCGGGCGCTTCTGGTCCATCAGGCCGAGGTTCAGCCAGCGAATCTCGAACGGCAGGCCCTTCTCGAGCAGCACCAGGCGCACCCTGCGCCCGCAGGGACTGTTGGCCGCGTCGTGCAGGACCACGCTCACGCTGCCTCTCCCGGCATCGGCGCCTTCAGCCATACAACCGGATAGCATGCGACCACCTCGACGGATTCGAGCCGACGCTCGCCGAAGAAGCTCTCCGCGGCAATGGCCCCGGCAGGACCTTCGCGCAGGAACCCGCAGAAACCGTTGCCGTCGGCGAGCTTGATGATCGACAGCACGTTGTGCCTGACGTCGCTCGCCAGATCGAAGTAGGCAATCCAGCCGTTGATCTCCACGTTGCGGCCCTCGTCGCGCAGGATGACGGCCCGCCATTCGCGACCGTCCTGCGGCGCGGGCGAGGGCACCGTGACCGGGCTGGCATCCCAGGGCAGGAGGAGCAGTTCACCGTCGGACATGCGCGCCTCGCCGATGACCAGGGTCCGGGCGATCGCCAGTGCCGGACTCGCCTCGAGCTGGGTCCGGATCCGCTCCAGCCGGTCGGCGATGTAGCCCGGCAGGGGACGCCGGCCCGTTTCCCAGTGCGAGACGGCCGCCGGCTTGGTACCCAGCATCTCGCCGAGGCGCGCCTGCGTGAACCCGTACTGCTCCCGGAACTCCCGTACCGACTTCGAACCCGCTCTGGTCAAGGTGCCCCCTGTCAGCCCATCGCCCGACTGCTGGCGAGTCGCGCATAGGAGTGTATAGTATTCTTATACAAAATATACGCCCTGCCCGCCGCAGACCCAGGTCCGAAACGGTCGAGCCATCGACGCCTCCGGGCGCCATCACAACGGGAGACTGACAGCATGATGGAAATCGGCATCTTCCTGCCCATCGCCAAGGGCGGATTCATCGTATCCCGCAACGTGCCGCAGGGGATGCCCACCTGGGAACTGAACCGGGACGTGACCCTGCAGTGCGAGTCTCTCGGCTTCGACTTCGCGCTGTCGATGGTGAAGTTCCGCGGCTTCGGCGGCGAGATCGAGTACTGGGACTATTCCCTCGATTCGTTCACGCTCACGGCAAGCCTCGCCCCGATCACCCGCACCATCCGGCTGATCCCGTCGGTCACGTTGCTCACCGTGCACCCGGCCGTCGCCGCGCGCATGGCCTCGACCATCGAAGCGGTGTGTCCGGGCCGGTTCGGCCTGAACATCGTGTCGGGCTGGTACAAGGACGAGTTCCGGCAGATGGGACTGTGGCCCGGCGACGAGCATTTCCAGAAGCGGTACGACTACGCGACCGAGTACTGCCAGGTCCTGCGCGAGCTCTGGAGCACCGGCCGCAGCGACTTCAAGGGCCGCTACTTCCAGCTCGACGACGCAATCATCAAGCCGCAGCCGTCCACCTACCTGCCGCTCGTGTGCGCCGGGCAGTCGCACCGGGGCATCAGCTTCACCGCCGAGTGCGGCGACCGCAACTTCGTGATCGCCGGCGGCAACGTGCACGACATCGAAGCCGACATCCGTACCATGCGCGGTATCACTCGGGAGCTGCAGGACGCCGCCACGGCGCTCGGCCGCAAGGTCGGCACCATCGGGCTGTTCAACGTGATCGCGGCGGAAACCGACGGCGATGCTAACCGCCGCTTCGAGCACATCGTCGCGGGCGCCGACGAGGTCGCGCTCCGCAACCTGGTTGGCCAAGCGGAGCTCGACAGGTCCGAGGGCATGTCCGAGAGCCTGAAGCGCAAGTCGATGTTCATGGGACTGCCGACCCTGGTGGGCGGCTATGCAACCGTGGCCAGCTACCTCGATCGACTCTACGACGAGGCGAAGCTCGACGCCTGCATGTTCGCATTTCCGGACTTCGGCCACGACATCGGCATCTTCGGCGAGCGCATCGCGCCGCTGCTCGAGTCGCGCCGCGGAGTCGCCGCCGGCCGGAGGACTGCCTGACCATGGCCGATTCACTGGGCTGGCGGTGCAAGTTCGGCGTGATCGCGCCGTCCACGAACACATCGGTGCAACCCGAGTACGACGCGATGCGGCCTCACGGCGTGACCAATCATTTCTCGCGCGCCGTCATCCCCGATACCCGGGTGACGGATGACGCGAGCTTCATGACCATGCTCCAGAACATCCGGGACGCTACTGAAGGGGCTCTCGACGCGGTCATGACCTGCGCACCCGACCACGTGATCATGGGCATGTCGGCCGAGACGTTCTGGGACGGCGCGGACGGGGCGGCACGACTGAAGGAGCGCCTGGAGCGCCGCGCCGGCACCGGCGTCACGCTGGGCTCGGATGCATGCCAGGCGGCGCTGAAGGCCTACGGCGACATCCGGCGCATCGCGGTCGTCACGCCGTACATGCCGGTCGGCGACCGCAACGTGCACCGGTACTTCAGCGAGACCGGCTTCGAGGTCGTGCGCCTGACCGGGCTGAAGTGCCCGAGCCCGATGCTGATTGCGCACGTATCCAAGACCCAGCTGCGCGATGCCCTCATCGCGCTCGACGGTCCGGATGTCGATGCCCTCGTGCAGGTCGGCACCAACCTCGCGATGGCCGAGGTCGCCGCGATGGCGGAGTTCTGGCTGGGCAAGCCGGTGCTGGCCATCAATACCGCCACCTACTGGCACGCGCTGCGACAGACCGGCATCCAGGACCGACTGCAGGGCTGGGGCGCCCTGTTCGCCGAGCATTGAGCCGCGGCGCGGGGCGGCTTCCGGCGCGCCCGTACGGCCGACGGCGGTGCCGGGTATGCCGTGAGCGCACGAGGCGCGAGCGATGGAAGCGTAGGGGCGTACTCGAGCGTGTCGCAACGAGCACCCCCGGCGCCGCCTCCCCGGACATCTAGCCCGTTACCGACGGGCGTGCCGCCTCGTCAGGCCCGCTGGCGCGCCCGCGGACGGCCCAGCCAGTCGATCACTTCGGCTCGGTCGACCACGTCCCCGTACTTGGCGTCGATGTCGAACAGGTTGGCCTCGTGCGGGGCCGCGTGGCGATCGCCCACGCACTCGCGCACCACCATCGGACGGAATCCAAACTGAATGGCGTCGACAGCGGAAGCACGCACGCAGCCGCTGGTCGAGCAGCCAATCAGGATCACCGTGTCGATGCCGTCGCTCGTAAGTCGCGGCGCGAGGCTCGTCCCGAAGAAGGCGCTCGCGTACTGCTTGCTGATCACCAGCTCCGAGGGGAGCGGGCGCACCTCGTCGCAGAATTCCGCCAAGGGGTTGCCCTCGACCATGGCCCGCAGAGCCGGGATCTTGCGCACGAACATGCCGCCGTCGGCGCATTCCGGCCCGTAGCGCACGTTGGTGTGGATGACCGGGATTCCTGCGGCCCGGGCGGCCGCGAGCAGCCCGACGCTGGCACTCACCGCGGCGACCACGCCGGGCGCGAAGAACGCCGCGCCGGGCGTGGTATAGCCCTTCAGGAAGTCGATGCTGACGAGGGCCGCTCGCTCTCCGAAGCCGAGCCGGTTGCCGCCGAAGGTGCCGGCATAGTTCTGCCGCAGATCGTCGCTCACGCTCATGCCGGCGGGTTCCAGACGCGGCATCGATTACCGCGATGCTATGATGATACAGGTCGACCGGATCCGGAAAGTCCCGCGTGCTGCGCAATACGCCCGCCCGCTACGGCATTGTCTCCAAGTGCCTGCACTGGCTGCTCGCGGCCATGATGCTGGGCCTCGGCTGGCTGGGCTGGTACATGGTCGACCTGTCGTACTTCGATCCCTGGTACCACGACGCGCTCGAATGGCACAAGGCGCTCGGCGTCCTGGTGCTCGCGGTCGCAGTCGTCAAGGCCGGCTGGGTGCTGCGCAGTCCGCTGCCCGAACTGCAGGGCGACCTGCCGGGCTGGCAGCGCATCGCAGCGCGCACGGTCCACGTCGCCCTGTTCGCGTCGACGCTCCTGCTGCCGTTGACCGGCTACATCATCTCGACGTCGGACGGCAAGGGTGTATCGATGTTCGGGCTGTTCGACGTGCCTGCGCTCCTGCCGCGCGACACCGGCATGCGCGACCGGGCCATCGAGCTGCATTTCTACCTCGCCTACGCGATGCTCTCACTGGCCTGCGCCCACGCGCTCGCGGCGCTCAAGCACCAGTTCGTCAACCGCGACGGCACCCTCGCGCGCATGCTCTGGCGCTGACGGCGCAGCAAGCCCCGCTCCCGCGCGCAAGCCGGGGCCGCGACGGCTCTTACTTGCGGATGCCTTCGATGAACAGGTCGAACTGCATCGTTTCGGCCGCCGGCCCCAGATCATAAGAGAGGCCGAAATCGGCGCGCCTCAGTGTCGTCGTCGCGGAGAACCCGGCGCGGTAGCCGCCCCACGGATCCGCGCCCTCGCCGACCGGCTTCACGTCCAGCACGATCGGTCTGGTGACCCCGTGCAGCGTGAGGTTGCCCTCGAGCGTGCCACCGGCCGCGCCGCCGGTGTATTTCGTGCTCTTGAACGTCGCCTTGGGATACGTGGCAACGTCGAGGAACTCCTCCCCGCGCAGGTGCTTGTCACGCTCCGCCCAGTTGGTGTCGATGCTGGCCGCGTCGATGGTCACCTCGATGGCCGCGGCGGCGGGATTGGACTTGTCCCACGAGAAGCCGCCCTCGAACGTGTTGAAGCGTCCGACCATGGTGCTGTAGCCGAGGTGGGAAATCCGGAACTGCACGAACGCGTGGCTCGGGTCGATGGCGTACTCGGCCGCGTTTGCGCCCAGCCCGGAGGTCGCAGCAGCGGCCAGCGCGATGGACAGGGCTGCACGGCGCATACGAATCATTCGTGGAGTCATCGGTCGCCTCTCGCGTGGGTCATGGACAAGTGATGGCGTCAGGGGCCCCTGCGTTCTCTGGCAGATGCACCGGGATCGCGCAGCGGCTTGCGGCAGCGGGCAGGTGTGGCGGATTGGAGACGATGGCGCGCCCGGAGAGATTCGAACTCCCGACCCCCTGGTTCGTAGCCAGGTACTCTATCCAACTGAGCTACGGGCGCTTTGCAGTCCGTCGCGGCGACGGGGCGCGACCCCCGCGGTCGTGCCGCACGGGGCCGCGATTATCGGCAAGGGCCGGCCGCAGTGTCAAACAGCCGCCGGCAGGTCCACGGCGCATCACGATGGCGGAGAGAGAGGGATTCGAACCCTCGATGGGCTTTAAAGGCCCATACTCCCTTAGCAGGGGAGCGCCTTCGACCACTCGGCCATCTCTCCGTGAAATCCCCGGGCCCGGACGCATGGGCCGACCCCGCCTCCCCGGAATATCACGGGACAACCGGGAGGCAGAGTCAGGATACCGGCGCGCCTGACCGGCGTAAAGTTGCGCGGTCAGTGGCGCAGCCGCATCGGCTCAGAGGTCGTCGCCGTGTGCGGCCGCGTCTGCGCGCTTGCGCTCGCCGTCCTCCGGCTCGGACCTTTCCTGCTGAATCCGCTGGTAAATCTCCTCGCGATGCACGGCAACGTCCTTCGGCGCATTGACACCGATGCGCACCTGGTTGCCCTTGACGCCCAGCACCGTGACGTTCACGTTGTCGCCAATCATGAGCGATTCACCGACCCGGCGTGTCAGGATGAGCATGATCGTCCCTCCAGGAAAACTCGCAGCCCCGAGAACAGCATAGGCGCAAATCCCTTCCGTGACATTGATGGTTCGCGGTATAGACCATCGCCTGCGGAAATAAATTCCGACGCGAGTCGCATTACCGGTGCGATCAACGGCCCGGCGCGCTGTCCAGCCCGAACGCCGAATGCAGCGTGCGGACCGCGAGTTCACCGTATTTTTCATCGACCACCACGGAGATTTTGATCTCCGATGTCGAAATCATCCTGATATTGATGCCCTCGGCGGCCAGCGCGCGGAACATCCTGGCGGCAATGCCGGCGTGCGATCTCATCCCCACTCCGACCAGGGATATTTTTGCGATCTTCTCGTCGCCCTCCACCGCCCGGGCATTCAGCGTTCCCGCCGTGCGCTCCAGGATTTCGAGGGCGTGACCGTAGTCGGCACGGCTGACCGTGAACGTGAAGTCGGTGGTGCCGTCGGCGCCCACGTTCTGCACGATCATGTCGACCTCGATGTTGGCGTCCGCGATCGGACCGAGCAGTCCGCCCGCGATGCCGGGACGATCCGGCACGCCGAGCACGGTGAGCTTCGCCTCGTTGCGGTTGAGGGTGACGCCGGAGATGACGACCTCTTCCATGCCTTCGTCCTCGCTGGTGATGAGCGTGCCTCCGCCGTCGTCGAACGACGACAGGACCCGCAGCCTGACGTTGTACTTCTGCGCGAACTCGACCGATCTGATCTGCAGCACCTTGGCCCCGAGGCTCGCCATCTCGAGCATCTCCTCGTAGGTCACCCGGTCCAGGCGCCGCGCCTCCGGAACGATGCGCGGGTCGGTCGTGTAGACGCCGTCGACGTCGGTGTATATCTGGCATTCGTCGGCGGACAGCGCCGCGGCGAGTGCGACGGCGGTCGTATCCGAGCCGCCGCGGCCGAGCGTCGTGATGTTGCCCGCCTCGTCCACTCCCTGGAACCCCGCGACCACCACGACGCAGCCGTCGGCGAGATCGCGCCGGATGCGGGTGCCGTCGATGTCCAGGATCCGGGCCTTGGTGTGGGCGCTGTCGGTGAGGATGTGAACCTGGCTGCCCGTGTACGAGCGCGCACGGCTGCCGCGCGCCTCCAGCGCCATCGCGGTCAGGGCGATGGTCACCTGCTCGCCGGTCGCGAGCAGGACGTCGAGCTCGCGGCTCGCCGGGCGGGCAGCAATCCTGTTCGCCAGCCCGAGCAGCCGATCGGTTTCGCCGGACATGGCCGACACGACCACGACGATGTCGTCCCCGGCGCCGCGGGCGCGGATGACGCGCTCGGCGACCGCCGCGATACGCTCGACGGTACCGACCGAGGTACCTCCGTACTTCTGGACGATGAGTGCCACTGCCGTCGCTCCCTGATGGATCCGCGGGCGCCCGGCCGGCGCCCGTAAAGGGCGGGGAAGTCTACACGAAGACCGGGGCCCGGGACCGCGTTGCCGCGCCTCAGACCCCGAGCCGTGCCCTGACCCAGGGCACCACCGACGCCAGCGCCGCCGGCAGGCCGGCCGGATCGGTGCCGCCCGCCTGCGCCATGTCCGGCCGCCCGCCGCCCTTGCCGCCGACCTGGCCCGCCACGTGGTTCACGAGCTCGCCCGCCGACACGCGCCCGGTGACGTCCTTGCTGACGGCCGCGACGAGCCGCACCTTGTCGTCCTCGATCGTGGCGAGTACCAGCACTGCGGTACCCAGCCGCGACTTGAGCTGGTCCGCGGCGTTGCGCAGCGCGGCGGCGTCCAAGCCGTCCATCCGCGTCGCCAGCACGCGTACGCCGTCGATGTCGACCGCGCCGTCCGCAAGGTCGGTACCCCGGGCGCTGGTCAGGCGGCTGTTGGCGGTTTCCAGCTCCTTCTCCGCGCGGCGCGCGCGCTCGAGCAACTGCTCGACCTTCTCGAGCACTCCGTCGCGCGGCGCACGCAGGAGGTCGGCGACCGCGCGCAAGCGGTCCTCGGTACCGAGCGTCCACTCGAGCGCTGCCGGCCCGGTGACAGCCTCCAGCCGCCGGACGCCGGAGGCGACGCCGCTCTCGGCGACGACCCGGACCAGCCCGATGTCGCCGGTACGGCGCACGTGCGTGCCGCCGCACAACTCGATGGAGAAGCCGCCCATGTCGAGCACGCGCACCTCGTCGTCGTACTTCTCGCCGAACAGGGCCATCGCGCCGCTCTTCATCGCGTCCTGGATGGGCATGACTCGGGTGCTGACCTCGCTGTTGCGCCGGACCTCGGCGTTGACGAGCCGCTCGATCTCCGCGATCTGCGCGCGCGTCAACGGTTCCGGGTGCGAGAAGTCGAACCGCAGCCGGTCGGGAGCGACGAGCGAGCCCTTCTGTGTCACGTGCGGGCCGAGCACGCGGCGCAGGGCGGCGTGCAGCAGGTGCGTGGCCGAATGATTGGCGCGGGTCGGATCGCGCAGCAGCGGATCGACCTGCGCCTCCAGGCGCTGCCCGCTGGCGAGCGTTCCCTGCGCGACCGTTCCCACGTGCACGTGCACGCTGCCCTGCTTGCGCGTGTCGGCGACCTCGAACCTGCCGCCCGCATGGCGCAGGGTGCCCCGATCTCCCACCTGCCCGCCGGACTCGGCGTAAAACGGCGTGCGATCGAGCACGACGACCCCGGATTCGCCCGCAGCCAGTGCCGGCACGGCGACGCCGTCGCGGTACAGCCCGAGCACGACGGCCTCGGCGTGCAACGTGTCATAGCCGACGAACGTCGCGATCGCCGCATGCCGGGTCAACTCCGCCGCGGGAAGGGCCCGCGACGTGTCGGCGGCCACGAACTGGCTGGCGGCCCGGG
>CAYOJP010000064.1:0-16165 GCA_964404305.1 uncultured Gammaproteobacteria bacterium | reverse complement strand
TGATGAACTGCATCGTGTCGTAGATCGCCAGACCGGCCGTGACCGAGCCGCCCGGCGAGTTGATGTAGAAATGGATGTCCTTGTCCGGGTTCTCGGATTCGATGAACAGCAATTGCGCCACCACCAGATTGGCGACGTGGTCCTCGACCGGACCGACCAGGAAAATCACGCGCTCCTTCAGGAGCCGGGAGTAGATGTCGTAAGCCCGCTCGCCCCGCGCCGTCTGCTCGACGACCATCGGAACGAGATTCAGGGCCCGGGTCTCCATGCGCGTGCTCACGGCTGCGTTATCGGCCATTTTCACCCTCGCCTTGACCCTCGTTGGCAGTCTGCACCGGATTCATAAGAGCGTCAAACTGCAGGGAACGTTCCGTGACGGCCGCCCGGCCGAGTATCCAATCGAGCGCCTGATCCTCCAGCAGGGTCGCCTCGATGTCCGCACGGCGGGAGGGATCCGCGTAGTACCACTTGACCACCTCCGCGGGGCTTTCGTAACTGGCGGCAAGCATCTCGACCTGCGCCCGTACCTGCGCCGGGTCGGCGCGCAGGGAGTTGACCTTGATCACCTCGGCGACCACCAGCCCGAGCATGACGCGGCGCCGTGCCTCGCCCTCGACGATTTCCGGCTGCAGGCCGGCGAGCTGATCGGGCGACGCTCCCTGCATCGAGAAGCGCTGGCGCAGGCCCTGCAGCAGACGCTGCGCCTCGCTGGCCACCAGCGCCCGCGGCACTTCGAACTGCAGTACGCCGTGCAGCGCCTGCTGCAGGTTCGAGCGCATGCGCGAGCGCAACGCCTGCTGCTTCTCGCGCTCCATGTTCCGCCGCACTTCGGCACGGAATGCCTCCTCTCCGCCCGCCTGCACTCCGTACAACGCGAAGAAAGCGTCGTCGAGCGCCGGCAGCCGCGACTCGGCGACCGCCTTCACGTCGACCTCGAAGCGCGCAGCCTTGCCGGCGAGTTGTTCCGCCGGGTAGGCGTCGGGAAACTTCAGGTCGAGCGTGCGGTGCTCGCCGGCGGACGCGCCCACCAGGCCGTCCTCGAAACCCTCGATCAGGCGTCCGGCACCGAGTTCGATAGGCGCGTCGGCCTGTTCGCCCCCGGAGAACGGCTCGCCATCGATGTAACCCTTGTAGTCGACCACGACCCGGTCGCCGCGCTGCGCGGGACGCGCGACGTCATCGAAGGTGCGCTGCTGCCGGCGCAGCGTGTCGATCATCCGCTCCACGTCGGCCGGCGCGATCTCGCACGTCGGGCGTTCCACGGCCATGCCCTCGAGTGTCGCCAGGGAGACTTCCGGGAACACCTCGAAGGTGGCCGTGTACGACAGTCCCTGTCCCGGATTCGACTGCAGCGGATCGATCATCGGATCGCCGGCGGGCCGCAGGCGCTCCTGGACGACCGCATCGCGGAAGGACGACCGCAGCAACTCGCCCACGACCTCCTGGCGCACGCGCTCGCCGAACCGCTGCTCGACGACCCGCAGCGGCGCCTTGCCGGGGCGGAAACCATCGATACGCGTGGTGCGCGCGAGGGACTTCAGCCGGTCGGCCACCTGCTCGTTGATGCGCGCCTCCGGGACGTTCACCTTCACCTGCCGCTCCAGCGGCCCGGTCGTCTCTACCGATACCTGCATTGCGTCAACCTGCTCCTGTGCCCGGTTCCCGGCCGGTCCTGCGCCGCCGGAACCGCGGATTCTCGTTCATGGTGCGAAAGGAGAGACTCGAACTCTCACGGGTTGCCCCACTGGAACCTAAATCCAGCGCGTCTACCAGTTCCGCCACTTTCGCAAACCGCCCGCCCGGCCAGCGGACACGAGGCCGGGGCAGGCATACCGAAGGCAGGTTCGTCGGGTCGGACGGGTGACGGACGGCGGCCGCGGGGCGCCTGCCGGCCCGACCTGCCGGCGCCGGGATTATAGAACGACCGCCCCCGGCCGCGGTATTCAAGAATGGCCGGCAGGTCACCGGCCCGGTCCTGCAACCCCCGCATGACTGCCTTCACAAATTCCGCACGGGGTCGCTAACCAGTCCGACCGGCAAGGCTGCACAAGAGGCGCCGCACTGCTATAGTGGTTGTGTAGATACAACATCTTGCGTCGGACATCTCGGAGAAAGGTCATGCGGAATCTAACCTGGCTGCCGGTGGCTGCGATCACGCTGTTCGTGGCCGCGCCGGCGCCCGCGGCGCCCATCATCGTGTTCGAATGTCTCGATGCGGAGGGCGCCGCGTTCTTCGCCGATCGCTGCCCGCCGGGCACCACGCAGGCATCGCAGAAGCGCATCCTGGGCGTCCTGCGGGAGGAAGGCACGGACGTGCAGGCCCTGGCGGAAGAACGGCCGGTCACCCTCTATGCCGTCCCGGTGTGCGACGCCTGCGATCTCGTGCGCAACCAGTTGCAGAAGCGTCAGATCCCGTTCACGGAGAAGGACGCGAGCAGTGACCTCGAAGTGCAGAACGCGCTGAAGGCGGCAGCGGGCGGGCTGACCGTCCCGGCCGTGACGATCGCCGACCAGGTCATCACCGGCTACAACAAGCAGGCGCTGGACGGCGCGCTCGACACCGCCGGCTACCCGCCCGCACCGGACGCGATCGCCCCGGAGGAGGCTGCCGAGGAAGCGACCGCGCAGGTCGCGGTACCGGAGCAGCCCTGAGCCGGCTTCCCCAGGAGCAGGCCGGCGGTGACTGAAGCGTACCGGACGCCGGCGGACGCCGAGCGCGCGTTCTACCGCGCCTTCGAGCGCGCCGACATCGCCGCCATGACGGCCGTCTGGGACGATGCGCCCGACGTCGTCTGCATCCACCCCCTCGGTCCTCTGCTGACGGGTCCGGGCGCGGTGCTGGGGAGTTGGCGCGCGCTCCTCGGCGGCGGCGCCGGATTGCGCTTCACCGTCCGTGTCAACCGGGCGTTCGAAACCGGTGACGTGGCCATCCGCGTCGTGTCGGAGAGCATCCATGTAATCGGCGAGGCCGAGCCGCGACCGCCGGTGCTAGCCACCAACGCCTACCGGCGGACCGGCAGCGGCTGGCGCATGATCCTGCATCACGGCTCGCCGCAGCCGCGGCCCGTGCCGGTCACGGACCCGCCGGAGCCGGAACGCTCCTCCAGGCTCCACTGACTCACTCGACGGGTTAGCCCCCCTTGTCGCGCGCTCGCCGGAGGCGCAACGGGCCGGGACTCCGACGACATTTCCCCTCGCCGTTCCGGCAAGACAGGCCGCCCGCCGGACGGCGCGGTCGATGAGGTCGACGGGAGTTGGTGGGCCGTGTAGGACTCGAACCTACAACCTACTGATTAAGAGTCAGCTGCTCTACCAGTTGAGCTAACGGCCCGGCATAGGCCGGCGCGATGCGACGCACTGCGCCGTGAATGGGGTGAGCGATGGGACTCGAACCCACGACGGCCGGGACCACAACCCGGGGCTCTACCAACTGAGCTACGCTCACCGTCGAACTCGTCGGCTGCGTCGCTGCTCGCGACGCTGCCGGACCGCCTGCCTCCCCCGCGACCGGGCGACGCCCGTCGGTCGCGCCGCCCGCCGCGGTCCGGCGTAACGGTCCTGATCTGGCGCGCCTGGCAGGACTCGAACCTGCTACCCTCGGCTTAGAAGGCCGATGCTCTATCCGGATGAGCTACAGGCGCTTCCAACCCTTCGCTCCCGCCAACCCGATTGGTCGGGGCAGCAGGATTCGAACCTGCGACCCCCTGCTCCCAAAGCAGGTGCGCTGCCAGACTGCGCTATGCCCCGATCGTGGTTCCGGGACGGGGCGAAGGCGCGCGATAATACGCAGCCCCGGCCGCGAGCGTCAATCAATGCGCCGATTCGTCCGCTTGGCGGCAGGCAGGGTCCTGCACCACCCTCACCCGCTCCGGCCACCGCTCACTGGCGCCGCCAGGACGTCCCGCCCGGACCATCCTCCAGCACGACTCCCAGGGCGGACAGCGCCTTCCGGATTCGATCGGCTTCTGCCCAGTCCCGTCGGCCCCTGGCGGCATTGCGCTGCGCGATGAGCGACTCGATCTCCGCCGCCCCGCCCGCCCCCGGGCCCGCCCCGCCCTGCAGCCAGGCGTCCGGATCGGCCGCGAGGATGCCGAGCACCCGGCCGATGGCCGCCAGCGTGGCGGCATGGCGGCCGACGCCGGCAGCGTCGCCCGCCTCGCGGGCGCGGTTCAGTTCGCGCGCCGCGTCGAACAGCACCGCGAACGCCTCCGGGGTATTGAAATCGTCCGCCATCGCGGCGTGGAAGCGCGCCATCAGTGCGGCGTCAGGCATCGTCGCCGCGTCGGGGGGCACCCCCCGCAGCGCCGTATACAGCCGCGCCAGTCCCGAGCGGGCCGCATCCAGGCCTTCGGGCCCGTAATTGAGCGGGCTGCGGTAGTGACTCGCCAGGATGAAGAAGCGCAGTTCCTCCGGCCGGTAGCTCCTCAGTACCTCGCGCACGGTGAAGAAGTTGCCGAGCGACTTGGACATCTTCTCCTCTGCGACCCGCACGAACCCGTTGTGCATCCAGATCTCGACGAAGCGCTCGCCCGTGGCGCCCTCGGACTGCGCGATCTCGTTCTCGTGATGGGGGAACTGCAGGTCCTGACCGCCGCCGTGAATGTCGAAGTGATTGCCCAGGCAGCGCGTGGACATCGCCGAGCACTCGATGTGCCAGCCGGGACGCCCGTCGCCCCACGGCGAGGGCCAGGCCGGCTCGCCCGGCTTGGCCGCCTTCCAGAGCACGAAATCGAGCGGATCGCGCTTGGCCTCGCCGACCTCCACGCGCGCGCCGGCCTGCAGTTCCTCGAGCTTCTTGCCTGACAGCCTGCCGTACCCCGGGAAGCTCTTCACGGCGTAGTAGACGTCGCCGTTGCCGGCGAGGTAGGCGTGGTTCCGCTCGATCAGGCGCGCCACCATCGCCACGATGTCGTCAACGTGCGCGGTTGCACGCGGCTCGACGTCCGGGGGCAGGGTGCCGAGCGCCTCGGCATCCTCGTGCATGTGGCGCGTGAAGGTCTGCGTCAGCTCGTCGATGCCGATGCCGGCCTCGGCCGCCCGGCGGATGATCTTGTCGTCGATGTCGGTGACGTTGCGCACGTAGGTCACGCGCAGCCCGCGCGCGCGCAGGTAGCGCACGACCATGTCGAACACGACCATCACCCGCGCATGACCGACGTGGCAGTAGTCGTAGACGGTCATCCCGCAGACATACATGCGCACGTGCCCCGGCTCGATCGGCACCAGTGGACGGCGTTCGCCGGTGAGCGAATCGTGGATACGGATGACGGGCGGTTCGGGGTCGGTCACGGCGATCGGCGGGCCGGCGTCGCTGGGGGTCCGGGTACGCCGGCGGGCATGGTACATTACGGCCGGTCGGCCCACCAATCATGTCGAGTCCCATGACTGCCCGGATCCTCGCCTTCGCGTTGTGCCTGAGTACGCTCGTCACCACGGCCGCCGCCGCGTCGCCCGTCGTCGAACTGCGGACCAACCGCGGCGTGATCGCGATCGAGCTCGCGGTCGATGCCGCGCCGGCCAGCGTCGAGAACTTCCTGCGCCACGTGGATGCCGGCGCCTACGACGGCACCATCTTCCATCGCGTGATCCCGGGCTTCATGGTTCAGGGCGGCGGCTTCGACGCCGATTTCAAGGAGCGTACGGCCGGCACGCCGATCCGCAACGAGGCCGGAAACGGCCTGCCCAACGTGCGCGGCACGGTCGCGATGGCGCGCACGTCGGACCCCCACTCGGCGCGGATGCAGTTCTTCGTCAACGTCGCCGACAACGACTTCCTGAATCACACGAGCGAAACGCCGCGCGGCTGGGGTTACGCGGTGTTCGGCAAGGTGGTCGACGGTATGGACGTGGTCGACGCCATCGCCGCGCTCCCGACCGGTTCGGCCGGCCCGTTCGCGGAGGATGCTCCGCTGCAGCCCGTGATCATCCAGCGCGCCGTGCGCCGCCCACAGGAGAGCCCAGATGCAGGTACGCCTTAGCACGTCGCTCGGCGACATCGTTCTCGAACTCGATTCCCAGAGCGCGCCGAACACGGTCGCCAACTTCCTGCAGTACGTCGACGATGGCTTCTACGACGGGACCATCTTCCACCGCGTGATCGACGGCTTCATGATCCAGGGCGGCGGGATGGAACCCGGCCTGCGGCAGAAGAAGACCCGCGCGCCGGTCGCCAACGAGGCCACCAACGGCCTGAGCAACGAAGCCGGCACGGTCGCGATGGCGCGCACGTCGGACCCGCATTCGGCGACCGCGCAGTTCTTCATCAACGTGAAGGACAACGACTTCCTCGACCACACGATGCCGAGCCCCCAGGGCTGGGGCTACTGCGTGTTCGGACGCGTCGTCACGGGCATGGAGGTCGTCGACGCCATCAAGGCGGTCAAGACGGCTACCCGCGGGGGCATGCAGGACGTACCGGTCGAGGACGTCGTCATCGTCAGGGCCGAGCTGCTCGAAGCCTGAGCGGCACGGCTGCCGATGCCGGCCGCCGCGTTCATCTCCGACCTGCACCTCGCCGCCGAGCGCCCGGACCGGCTGGCGCTGTTCGAGCGCCTGCTCGCAGCACTGCCCGGGCGCTGCGCGAACCTGTACGTGCTGGGCGACCTGTTCGAGTACTGGGTCGGCGACGACGACGACACCCCGCCCAATCCCGAGGTGATCGCCGCACTCGCCCGCCTGTCGGACGCGGGCGTGGGCCTGTACTTCCTGCACGGCAACCGGGACTTCCTCGTGGGAGCGCGTTTCGCCGCGCGGACAGGCGCGATGCTGCTGCCCGATCCAACGGTGATCGACCTCTACGGCGTGCCGACGCTGCTGATGCACGGCGACCTGCTGTGCACCGGCGATGTCGACTACCAGCGGCTGCGGGCGATGGTCCGGGATCCCGGGTGGCAGCGGCAGGCGCTGGCCCAGCCGCTGGCCGCCCGCCGCGCGCTGGCCGAGCGCCTGCGTCGGGGCAGCCGCGATGCGACGCAGGCGAAGTCCGAGTCCATCATGGACGTGGAACAGGACGCCGTCGTCGCGACCCTGCGCGCGCACGGGGTCGGCCGCCTCGTCCATGGGCATACGCACCGGCCGGGCGTGCACGAGTTTCCGCTCGCAGGCGCGTATGCACGTCGCACGGTGCTCGGCGACTGGTATGAGCTCGACAGCCTGCTCGTCTGCGAACCCGGTGACCGGCAGCGCCTGCTGCGCGTGGAGGACTGGCTGCGGTACGGCTGACGCCCGGCGTCCCCGCCGGTCGCGCGGGGGCGCTCAGCCGTCGAGGCCCGCGATCACCAACGCGGCATAGAACGCGAGCCAGCCGAACAGCGTCCTGCCGACGAGGCTGCGGACCTCGCGCACGAGGACGATGCCGTTGCCGCGATCGCGCGCGCAGTAGTCCTCCGGATCGTCGATCTGGAGCGCACCCAGGCCGGCATCGGCCAGCACTGCCTCGTTGTCCTCGAGCCGCAGGCGTTCCGTGAGACGGGCACGCACCAGGGAGGGTTGCAGGCTGCCTGCGGCACCGTAGCCGAAGGCAACGAGCCGCGCCGGGACGAAGCCAAGCAGGCGATCGAGCGCGATCGCCGCGCGCTGCAGGCCGGCACCACGCTCCAGCGGCGAACGCGCGAGCAGCGATGCGAGCCGCACCGCGAATGCGGCGACGGGGCCCAGGCATACGAACCAGAACAGCGGCGCGCAGAGCCGGTCGTTCACCTGCACGAGCAGCGCCCGCGCGACTGCCGCGGGGCCGGCTTCGCGGGGCAGCGACTGCTCCGGCCCGGGCGACTCGAACGCCGCGGAGGAATCGACCGACAGCGCCACGAGATAGCGTTCGACCTCGGCACTGAGGTCGCGCGGTCCGAGGCTGTACAGGACGAGTGCCAGGCCGGCGACGAAAGCCGCGAACCCGGACAGCAGATGCAGGAGTGCGAACGCGACCAGCAGCGGTGGCGATAGCAGCATCAGCACGCCTGCCGGCCCGTCCCACGCCCGCCAGCCGCCGAGGTGACGCGCCGCGCCCCGCTCGAACGCGCGCCACCATCCGTACCGGCGCAATCCGTCGAGATGCGGCGCAAGGTGCTCGAGCGCGAAGGCGGCGAGCAGCAGCACGAACTTCATAGTCAATGCTCCGCCGGCCCGTTCACGACCCCGGCGTCGAGCAACCGGTGCAGGCGTGCCCAGTCGAAGGCCGGACCCGGATCGGTCTTGCGGCCCGCCGCGACATCGCTGTGGCCGACGATTCGGTCGCGGGTGATGCCGGGATAACGGCCGGTGATCGCCGCTACGAGCGCCGCCAGCGCGGCATACTGCGCCGGCGTGTACGGCCGGTCGTCCGTCCCTTCGAGTTCGATGCCGACGGAGTAATCGTTGCATGCAGGCCTGCCGCCCAGCACCGACTCGCCGGCGTGCCACGCCCGCGCGCGCAGGGGCACGAACTGGGTTACCAGCCCGCCGCGAGCGATCAACAGGTGCGCCGAGACGCGCAGGCCCGCGAGGGCAGCGAACGCGGGATGCGCGTCGCGGCGCAGTTCGCCCGCGAACAGGGCCTCGATGTGACCGCCGCCGAACTCGCCCGGCGGCAGGCTGATGCCGTGCACGATGATGGCATCGATGGTGCACCCGGCGGGCCGGTCGTCGCGATGGGGCGACGGAAGCCGCCGGCATCCGAGCACCCAGTCCCCGTCGCCATCGATTCCGCAGGGGCTGACGGGGAACCCGTTCGCGACTGTCACCGCCGCTCCCCTGCTCATGCCGCGCCGGGCCCGGCCGGAGCCGGGCGCGGCCCGTGTGCCCGCACCGTCATGCCGGTTCCGCGAGCAGCAGTGAAAAGGCGTTGCCCGGGGCCTCGAAGTGACGTTGCGCAGTGAAGCCCCCCGCGGCGAGCAACCGGTCGATTCCCCGCCGGGTGTACTTGCAGCTCACCTCGGTGAGGATGGTCTCGCCCTCGGCGAAATCGGTCGTCGTTCCGAGCGCACCGAACCGCACGCGCTGATCGCGCGCAGAGACGAGGTGCATGGCGATCCGCCCCTGCGCCGGCTCGTAGCACGCGTAATGGTCGAACGCCAGGGCATCGAAATCGGCGCGCAGCTCCCGGTTGAGAACGTGCAGCACGTTGCGGTTGAATTCCGCCGTGATGCCGGCGGAATCGTTGTATGCGGCGTGCAGCACCGCGGGATCCTTGATGCGATCGATGCCGATGAGCAATCGATCGCCCCGGCGCATTCCGGCGCACACATCGCCCAGGAACATGGCGGCTTCGTCGGGGAGGAAATTGCCGATGGAGCTGCCGAGGAACATGTACAGGGTGGGCGAATCGCCGGGGGGCAGGTGGCGCAACCCGGCCGAGTAGTCGCCCACGAGCGGCCGTACGTCCAGCCACGGATGGCGCCTGGCGAGGGCTTCGGCACTGTCGACCAGCGCCTCCGCGCAGACATCGAAAGGGGCATAGAGCGGATGCAGGCCTGCCCCGGCGCAGGCGTCGAGGACGTAGCTCGCCTTGCGCCCGGACCCGGCACCCAGTTCGAGCACCCGGCCGGGCCGCGCGGCACCCGCGATCTCGGCGGCATGCCGCTCGAGCAACGCGCATTCGGTCCGCGTCGGATAGTACTCCGGAAGTTCGCAGATCCGATCGAACAGGTGCGACCCGCGGGCATCGTAGAAGTACTTCGGCGGCAGCGAACGCGGCGCACCGAGCAGGTGGGCGCGTACGTCGTCCGCCAGTCCGGCCGTCGCGCGCACGGGGCGGACCTGCTCGCAGCGCACGACGCTCCGCGCGCCGGGACTACGCACCGGCCGTGCCCGCATGGCCCGCCCCCCCGCCGTTCCTGTCGCCCGAAGGGTAGACTACCATGACAGTGTCTGACTGCCACCCGAACCGCCGCCGCGCCCGCCCGTGTCCGATTTGCCCGACATCAAGCCGGAGGAAATCTCCGCTGCCGTCGCCCGGGCGCTCTCCGAGGACGTCGGCGCCGGCGACATCAGCGCCGACGTGATCCCGGCCTCGGCGCGTTCGCGCGCCCGGGTCATTGCGCGCGAGCACGCGGTGATTTGCGGGCGCGCGTGGTTCGAGCAGACCTTCGTGCAGATTGCGTCGCAGTGCTCGGTCGCGTGGCGGGTCGCGGACGGCGACGAGGTCGAGCCGGACACGGTGCTGTGCGAGATCGAGGGGCCGACCCGCGCCCTGCTCACCGGCGAGCGCACCGCGCTCAATTTCCTGCAGATGCTCTCGGGCACGGCCACCGCCACGCGCGCGGCGGTTCGTCAGCTCAAGGGCACCGGGACGCGCCTGCTTGACACGCGCAAGACGATCCCGGGGCTGCGGAGCGCGCAGAAGTACGCCGTGCGCTGCGGTGGCGGGCACAACCACCGTCAGGGCCTGTTCGACGCGGTGCTCATCAAGGAGAACCACATCGGTGCGGCGGGCTCGATCGGTGCCGCGGTCACCCGCGCGCGAACGCTGCACCCGGGCGTGACGGTCGAAGTGGAGGTGGAAGCACTCCCGCAGCTCGACGAAGCCATCGCGGCCGGCGCGGACATCGCGATGCTCGACAATTTCGACCTCGACGGCATGCGCGCGGCGGTCACGCGCGCGGCCGGTCGCATCCGGCTCGAAGCCTCGGGCGGGCTAGGCGCGGACGACCTGCGCGCCGTCGGCGCCACCGGCGTCGACTTCGTATCGGTCGGCGCGCTGACCAAGAACGTCAGGGCCGTCGATCTGTCGATGCGGTTCGAGGAAGCCGGCCCCGAACACCCGGCCTGACGGGCGCCAGCGGCCGCGGCCACCTCGCGCCGGACGGGCTACAGCCGCCTGCGGACGCGATCGTAGATCGCCTCGGTGGCCGTCGCGCTCTCGACCAGCAGGTGCTCGAGCGTCGCCATCCGGCTGGCGACGAAGGCCTGGTCCTTGATGGCGCCGGCGTTGATGTAGACGTTCAGCGCGGCGCCGCGCAAGGCCGCCTCGGCGGCCAGGACGGCGACCCCGGCGTCGCTGATGACGCCCTTGTTGCCGGCCTCGGCGACGCCACGCACGACCCCGATCAGCTCGGCGCAAGCCTGCGCGCAGGCGAGCGGCACGTCCGTCGCCTCGAACAGCGCGGCCTGGATCGCATCGGTCCGCAACGCCTTCTCCGCATCGGTTCCCCGCGGCAGTCCATACGCCGCCATCACGCCATCGAAGACCCGCACGTCCTCGCTGACCATGTCCAGGAGCCGGTCGCGCAGCGCTTCGGTGCGGGCCAGCGCGTCGCGCATCTCCGGTTCGACCTGCGCGTACGTCTCCTTGCCGATGGTCAGGTTGCACACCATGGCCGAGAGCGCTGCGCCCATCGCGCCGATGATCGCCGCCGCGCTGCCGCCCCCGGGGGTCGGCGACTTGCTCGCGAGGTCGTCGAGGAACTGGCGTACTGACTGGTCCGTGATCTGCGTCATGCATGGACACCGAGACAGGAAGGGGGCCGGGAGGTTACCCGGCCGGCGCCGGTCGACGCAAGGCCGGGCGCTTGTGGCTGCGCTGCCGGCTGCGCTAACTTTAGCGTCCCTGTCGTTCGGGTGCGCGTCGGCCACCGATCCGGGGTTGCTGCGGTGCCGCGTCCGTGGCACCTGACCCGACCCGCAAGAGGAACGACCGACATGAAGAAGTTGCTGTTCCAGCTCGACACCGACCTCATTCCCAACACCTTCGACACCGTGGTCGCCTATGACGGCGGCGCCGACCACGTGACCGTGCTGGGCGGCATCACGCCGGAGAACGTCGCCACCCTGGTCGCCGGGGCCATCTTCACGCGGCCGCCGAAGGAGAAGCGGTTCACCGCCCTGTTCGTGTCCGGCAGCGACATGGTGAAGGGCGAGGCGCTGCTCGCCGCGATCCGCAAGAACTTCTTCGACGATTTCCGCGTCTCGGTGATGCTGGACTCGAACGGCAGCAACACGACGGCCGCGGCCGCAGCGGCCAAGATCACGAAGCACGTCGACGCGAACGGCAGGCGGGCGGTGATACTCGCCGGAACCGGGCCGGTGGGCCAGCGCGCAGCGGTCATGCTCGCCCGCGAGGGCGCGTCGGTGGCGCTGACGTCGCGCCGGCTCGACCGCTCGCAGCAGGCCTGCGCGGCGATCAAGGCGCGCTTCGGCGTCGAGATCGAGCCGCTGGCGGCCGCCGATGCGGCACAGACCGACGCCGCGCTCGCCGGCGCGCACATCGTGCTCGCCACCGGCGCCGCCGGGATCCAGCTGCTCGCCGAGGATCAGTGGCGCGCGCATCCGACGCTGCAGATCCTCGTCGATGCGAACGCGACGCCGCCGCTCGGCATAGGCGGGCTGAACATGCTCGACCGCGGCAAGGAGCGGCACGGCCGGGTCACCTACGGTGCGATCGGGTTCGGCACGCTCAAGCTAGAGGTGCATCGGGCCTGCGTCGGCAAGCTGTTCGAGCGCAACGACCAGGTGTTCGACGCCGACGAGGTCTACGCCATCGCCAGGGAGCGCGCCTGAGGCGGGCGGCCCATGTGCGGCCGCTACGTCCTCGCCTCCGGCGGCGACGCCGTGCAGGCGGCCTTCGGACTGGCCGATCGGCCGATGCTGACGCCACGCTACAACATCGCACCCTCGCAACCGCTGCCCGCCATCCTGCGGCGGGCGGCTGACACTGCGCCTGAACTCGTCACGCTGCAGTGGGGACTCGTGCCCGGCTGGGCGCACGGCGAGACAGCGGCGCGCCGGCCCATCAACGCCCGTGCCGAGACCGTGTCGGAGCGGCCGATGTTCCGGCAGGCATTTCGCCGCCGGCGCTGCCTCGTGCCGGCCGACGGCTGGTACGAGTGGTCGGTGACCGCGCAAGGCAAGCAGCCCTGGTACCTGCAGGCCGGCGACGGTGCACTGCTCGCCTTCGCCGGGCTGTGGGAGTCGGCCACGGGCCCGGACGGCGAGCCGCTGCGAACGTGCGCGATCCTGACCACGGACGCGAGCCCCGACCTCGCGCACGTGCACGCCCGCATGCCGGTCGTGCTGCAGCGACCGGCGGAGCGGGCACTGTGGCTCGACCCGACCATCGGCGATCGCGACTCGCTGGCACCGCTGCTGGGGCCTGTCCGGGCCGGGGCGATTGCCGCGCGCCGGGTGGGACGCCGGGTCAACGATCCGCGTCACGACGATCCGCGCTGCCTGGCAATGGACGAGGCCCCTCCCGACCCCTCATGATCGAAGCGCCCATGCGCCGATGCCTCCTTCTCTCGCTCGCGCTCGTCGCCGGGCCGCTCGCCGCGGGCGACCCCCGCCCCGGCCTGGCGGCCTACGGCAGCGGCGATCCCGCCGCTGCCATGGCGACTCTCGCCCCGCTGGCAGAGGGGGGTGATGCCATTGCCGCGGCGGCGCTCGGCGCGATGTACGAGCGGGGCGAGGGTGTCGCCGCCGATCCCGGCGCCGCGCGCACCTGGTACGCCCGCGCCGCGGAGGGCGGCATTGCCGTCGCCGCCACGCGCCTCGGCATGCTGCTGGAGGACGAGGGTGAAACCTCCGGCGCGCTCGAGTGGTGGCGCCGCGGCGCCGCGGCGGGTGAACCCCACGCCATGTACAACCTCGCGCTGCGCCTGCTGCGTGCCGGCACTGCCGACGACGCCGAGGCGGCCGCGTACATGCGCTCGGCTGCCGGCACCGGCCTGGCACCGGCGCAATACGCCTGGGGAATGCTGAATCTCGGCGGACGCGGCACGCCGGTCGATCCGGCCGCCGCCCGCGCCGCGCTCGAATCCGCCGCGACCGCCGGCTACCGCCCGGCGCAGCACAATCTCGCGTTGCTGCTCGAGGCCGGCATCGGTGGCCCGGCCGACCCGGATGGCGCCCGCTCGTGGCGGGCGCTGGCGGCAACCCGCAGCGATTCGCCCATGCCCCCCGCTCCGACGCCGGCACCGCCCGACGCCGCACCCCTGGCTGCCGCGACCTCCACGCTGCACGACGTCGACTGGATTGTGACCCGCAATCCGGAGCACTACACGGTGCAGCTGGCCACCGGAGACGACGAGCAGGCGCTCGTGCGCTTCCTCGAGCGCCAGTCGCTGCCGGGCGATCTGGCGCACTTCCGCTTCGAATCGACCGCCGGACCGCGCTATTCCGCCATCTACGGGGCCTGGGCGGACGTGGCCGACGCCCGGGCGGCGCTCGAGCGGCTGCCCGAGTCGCTCCAGCAGGCGCGGCCGTGGATCAGGCGCTTCCGCGAACTCCAGGTCAGCGTGCCCGCGCCCTGACTTCGGTCGACGTTCTGCGGTACCTTACCGACTGCGGTCGGGTCCGCGCCGCCGGGCGCGTCGGCAACCGGCCCCGAAGGGACGCATGACGTCGTTCGAAGAACTCCTCACGGCAGCGCCGGAGCGGCTCGTCAACCTGCTCTATGCGCTGGCCGGCTCCGCCGATGAACCGCGCGAGCGCCGGCTCATGCGGGTCGCCCGGCGTTTCAACCTGCATCCGAACCAGGCCATCTGCGCGATCGGCTTCAACCCGGCGGCGCGCGATCTGCCGGACGTCGTGTCCGTGCTCGGCTTCGCCGACTACGAGGACCTCGCGCGCACGCGCAACGAGGTCTTCACGACCGACATCTACCAGCGCCTGACGCTCGACGACATGCTCGCGATCTACGGCGCGGTGCGCAACGACTCGCGAACACTCGACGTGATGCAGTACCTGCTGCTGCAGCGGCTGCAGAACATCGAGAGCCGGATCGAGGCTACGGTCAACTCCGTCATCATCGAGCGCTACAAGAACGAGATGCGCGCGATCTACAACGATGGCATCGCCCGGATCGATTTCGCGGAAGCCCGGCTGAACCGCACCGACAGCGGTTTCCGGGCGCTGGTCAACGAGGTGAACATCATCACCGAGGCGAAGCTCATCCCGGTGGGCGACATCTTCTTCCGCCCGACCATCCTGCCGGAGGAGAAGCGCAAGCTGATCGCAAAGGGCCTGATACCGGAGGAACTCATCCGCGCCCGGCTCGACGACCAGGCCATCACGGCGCAGGAGCGCCGGATGCTCGAGGATCAGCTGGTGCTGCTGCCCCGGCCGGGGGCGGGCGGGCGCTGAGCGCGGCGCCGCCGGGCGCTCACTGCTTGCGGGGCTTGGGCAGGTACGGACAGTAGCGCTCGGCGCGTTCGGAACCGGACTTGAAGCCGGCGTCGTACTGGTTCGCGCGGCCGGCCTTCACGCAGGCGCCGAAGTTCTCCGCCGTATGGCGGTTGTCCCAGCGGAACTCCAGCCCGTCCTCGTAGCCGCGGTACCAGCAGCCGCACGGCGGTTCGGCGGCGGTGGCCGCGGCGGCCGGCAGCAGGACCAGGCCCAGCGCCAGGGCGCAGGCGGCACGCATCGATGACACGCTCATGTAAGCCGACCTCCAGCCGGCCGGTGCCTCGCCCGGCCGCCTCGTAGCGGTATCCACGCCCGGGACCATAGCACACGGGGCAGGCGCCGGAAGCGTCCCGCGCCCGCCGCGGTGACCCGCGTCACAGGGGCCGCGACGGGCGGCGAATCGACGGGGACCGACGGCCCGGTCACCTGCGCCCGTCCGCCAGGTACAGCCAGGTCTCGATGACGGTGTCCGGGTTGAGGGAGATGCTGTCGATGCCCTCGTCGAGCAGCCAGCGCGCGAGATCGGGATGATCCGACGGCCCCTGGCCGCAGATGCCGACGTACTTGCCGGCCGCGCGGCAGGCGCGGATGGCCTGGCGCAGCAACGCTTTCACCGCCGGATTGCGCTCGTCGAAGCGGTCCGCGACCAGGCCCGAGTCCCGGTCCAGCCCGAGCGTGAGCTGGGTGAGATCGTTCGAGCCGATGGAGAATCCGTCGAAATACTCGAGGAACTCCGCGGCCAGCAGCGCGTTGGCCGGAAGCTCGCACATCATTATGAGCTTCAGGCCCCGCTCGCCGCTGCGCAGGCCGTTGTGCGCCAGCGCTTCCACCACGCGCCGGGCCTCGTCGGTGGTGCGCACGAACGGCACCATCACCTGCACGTTGTCTAGCCCCATGGCCTCGCGCACGTGGCGCAGCGCCTGGCATTCCAGCTCGAAGCACTCGCGGAATGCCTCCGACACGTACCTCGACGCGCCGCGGAAGCCGAGCATCGGGTTCTCCTCGTGCGGCTCGTAGCGGTCGCCGCCGATGAGGTTCGCGTACTCGTTCGACTTGAAGTCTGACAGCCGCA